>JADFDP010000012.1 GCA_018262835.1 Candidatus Aminicenantota bacterium | reverse complement strand
TCTAATGGTGTCCCTGTACTATTCAGCGACTCAAATATTTCCGAACTTAAATCCTCATTTTGATCCAGAACTATATCTACAAATTTGACATCAGACAGTAGAACATTATAAAATTCGTTTATTTTCAATCCCCCCTTTTTCACAATTCCTGAGTTCTTGCTTGTTGTAATCACATTTTCTTCTTTAATCTTGTCACTTTTATCTAAAACCTCGCTTTCATCATTTTTGTTATCTTCTTCTTCTAATAATTTGTTTTCATAGTCAGTTATTGATTCTAACAGTGACGCTTCATTTTTTCCGAAAATATCATAAAAAAAGTCATAAGCTCCTGCAATATTTGATTCCGGGAATAATTCACCCAGTTTGCCTTTAAACTCTTTGTTTTCATCGAGCACATTTATATAAGCATTATAATCACGTTTTTGAACTACTAATCTAGGTATAGAATCTCTACCTATGCGTAATTTTAAGAAATCTAAAGTCCAAAAACCAGAGTCATCTGAATTAGGAGAATAATATCTATCACGAACTGCAGCGGCAATTACTGAGAGAGTAATTAGGCGTTGTTGGCCATCTATTAATCCATAATGTTCGACCTCCCTTTCATTTTTTTTAAATGGGTTTAGTTTTTGACGAACAATCGCTCCTATAAAAACAGTTCGTTGCTTTCCAGTGATTCGTTCAAAATAGCTCGAACCAATATCAAACCAAAATCGTCTCCAATTTTCAATTCCCCATTTATATGAACGTTGGAATTGAGGGATGTCAATTAGATGGGTTTTGATGTTATCAATGGTATTTACATCTGCCCTCATTTCTTCCTCCCACAATCTAAAAGATGGAACTTAATATTGCGATTTTCGCTGATTTTTGTCAATGGTGTTTTTATAATTTATTAATTTAATTAACTTCTTCTCGCTAGTTTATTTGAAAACATACTTAATAAATCACCAAACACAAATAGCCATAAAAAATGTCAAATGTAATTGGTATTTCTAAAAGAAGAATTGTGAGTTTGATGTCGCTTAAAAGAACCGTCCCCTTATTCCTATTCGGATTAATCTAAGAAGGCTTTTTGTCGGCTTTCTGGGGGGCAATGAAAGAATTGGGGAATTTATATTTAATGAACCTAAAGTATTGTTCAGTGTTATGTATTTTTAATTCCACTTTAGAGCCAATTGTTTTATTATGACTCCAGAATGAATTTAAAATATACTGTTTAATATCACCTGATATTGGAGGATACTTTTCTGAAGTAAATGCAGTATAATTTAATGTAAGTTGCTCTTTTGTACTTTGATTGATTTTAGACTTAAATGGAATCGGATATTCAATTGTGAATGAAGATAATGAATAGGATTTACCTTGTTCGTCCTTTTCGTTAACAAATTTAGCAGCTTCTTCACAAAAAACACATGCGGCAAGATCAAGATCTTGAGATGTTGAATATGCATTTCCGATGGGTCTTCCTGCAAAGCAGTTTTTTTCAAAATAGAATTTGCCAACATCTATAGCTCCACGTAATGGGAGGCCGAAATCAAGCATGTGGCGCATCAATGAACTACAAATAACACTAAAATATAACATGTCCAAATGGCGAGAAAGCATGTCGGCCTTTTCAAAGAAAATATGTACAATTATTGAGTCTGATAAATTTTGCCATTTAATACGATTGACAATATCTTCTTTGAAATATTCTTTTTTATCAAAATGTTCTGAAAGGTTTTTTAAATACGCTATTACATCTTCTCCTGCAGAATTAATTTTTTTGAGAACTTGAATAACCGGTTCACTTATATCATTCTTTTCTATAAAATTTTTGTATCCTAAAATATCAAAAAAACCAACTATCCCACTTTTAATAGCATCTGGCATATATTCCTCCCTGTATAATGATTGTTAAGAGTGTTTTTGAAAATTAAAAAGGTACTTGCCGATCTGATCCAGCTCGATGTTGACGCGCTCGCCTACGCGGAGGCGAGCCAAGTTGGTAGTGGCCAGAGTCTGGGGGATGATCTCCACGGCGAACCAGGAAGCGGATATCTCGGAAACGGTCAGGCTGACCCCGTTCAGGGCCACCGAGCCGCGCAGGATCAGGAACTTTTTCCATTCGCGGTCCTGAAAAGAAAAAAGCAAACGCGAGTTCTGCGGGCTCTTGTTGATGGAGCGCACGCGCACCGTGCCGTCGATGTGGCCGCTGACCAGGTGGCCGCCCAGGTTATCGTTCAGGGTGAGCGGCAGCTCGATGTTGAGCGCTGAGCCGACGGGCTTGTCCTGCAGGTTGGCAAGCTTCAGGGTCGGAGCCGCCAGGTTGAAGCTCAGCAGGTCGCCTTTCTTTGCGATCACAGTCAGGCAGATGCCGTCCACGGCCAGCGAGTCGCCCACGGCGAGCGGCTTGTCCAGCTTGGCCCGGATGGTCAGCACGGGATGGTTCTTCTTTTCCAGCTTGACCAGGGCGGCGGTGGTTGCGATCAGTCCGGTGAACATTTTCTATACCCCCTGAGCATGCTGCCGCCGGCGAATTCGCTCCAGCGGCAATCGACGAGCTCCAGCGCCTCCTCGAGCCGGTCCCCGGAGGCGAAGATCTGGCCCGAGTTGCGGCCGCCGACGATCTTGTTGGAAAAGAAAAGGGCCATCTCGTCGAACAGCCGCTCGCGGATGAAGGAATCCAGGACCCGCCCGCCCCCTTCCACCAGCAGCGAGGCAATGCCCAGCTTGTACAGCTGCTTCAGCACGTCAACCAGGAGCAGGCCGTGCTTGTCGTGGCCCACGAAGAAATGGAGCGGGACTTTCTTCCTCCGGTTGGGGGCTTTATCGGAGCTGAAGATGATCAGCGGGAACCTCTCCTGCTCCTTGAAGATATTCAGGCGCCGGGAGAGCGAGTTGGCCGAATCCAGCACCACCCGGTACAGGGTCTTGCCTTGCCAGCCCGGCTCGCGCAGGTTCAGGCGCGGGTTGTCGGCCAGGAGGGTGCCGCGGCCGGCGAGGATGGCGGAGAACTCGCCGCGCAGGCTGTGCGAATAACGGCGCCCTTCCTCCGATGTCATCCAGCGCGAGCGGCCGGCGTCGTCGGTCAGTTTGCCGTCCAGGGAAATGCCCGCGTGCAGGGTCACGTAGGGGACCCGGGTGCGGATGGCCTTGAGGTAATGGCGGTTGATCCGTTCCGCCCAGTCGCCGTAAACACCGCAGCGAACCTGGATGCCGTGATCCCGCAGCTTGCGCATGCCGGCGCCGTTGACCAGGGGATTGGGGTCGGCCATGGCCGTGACCACGCGCTTGACTTTTTTGGCGATGATCAGGTCGGTGCAGGGCGGGGTCTTGCCGAAATGGCAGCAGGGCTCCAGGGTCAGATAGAGGGTGGTGCCGGGAACGTCCAGGTTTTCCAGGGCCATGGTTTCGGCATGCTTCATCCCGAATGCCTGATGGTAGCCGCAGGAAAGGATTTTCCCGTTTTTCACCACCACGGCGCCGACCAGGGGATTGGGTTCGGTAAAGCCCAATCCGCGCTCGCTCATTTTCAGGGCGATCTTCATGAATTTTTGATCATCTTTTTTGCCGGGCGCGGTGCGGTTGAGAATTGTTTTCATTGGCCCAGCAAGGATTCCACGAACTCTCTTTCGGAAAATTCGCACAGGTCATTTTCCGTTTCACCGACTCCGGTAAAAAGCACCGGCAGTTTCATTTGCGCGGCGATGCTGATGATGGTGCCGCCTTTGGCGGTCCCGTCCAGTTTGGCCAGAACCATGCCGTTGATCGCGGAAAACTCCCTGAACTTTTCGGCCTGCACCAGCGCGTTCTGCCCGGTGGAAGCGTCCAGGACCAGCCAGGTTTCGGCGGGCTGGTCAGGAGCGAATTTCCTTATTATTTTAACGATTTTTTCCAGTTCCTTCATCAAATTATCCTTGCTTTGCATGCGGCCGGCGGTGTCGATGACCAGCAGGTCGAAATTCTTGTTTTGCCAGGACTGCAGGCTGTTGAAGACGACCGAGCCGGGATCGGCGCCGCGTTCGCCGCTGACCACCGGAATGCCCAGTTTTTCCCCCCACAGGGAGAGCTGGGTGGAGCCGGCGGCCCGGAAGGTGTCGGCTGCGGCCAGCAAGACGCTGCGGCCGCGGTTTTGATAGTGGCGGGCGAGCTTGGCGGCAGTGGTCGTTTTGCCGCTGCCGTTGATCCCGACCAGCAGGATGATGCTTTTGCCGCTGGGGGCCAGCGGAGACCGGCGCGTTCCGGCAAAGACCGCCAGCAGTTCCTGGCAAAGGAGCTCGTTGTATTCTTCCTTGCCGGCATTGCCCCTGGTTTTTTTTCTGATATTGGCGATGATGCCAGCGACCACCGGCAGGGAGATGTCGGCGAGAATCAGCATCTCCTCCAGTTCACCCAGGGTCTCTTCCTTGTCCCTGCCGGCGGAAAAAAGTTCGGCCAGCCTGGTCTGAAACGTTTTTTTGAAGAGTTCCCTGAGAGCCATGGGGGCATTATAGTTGATAAACCGAGCCTTTTCAAACCAGCCCCATCCCCAGCCCCTTCCCCTAAAGGAGAAGGGGCCGCACCGTTTTTATTCTTTCCCCCTCGCCTTTAGGAGAGGGGGGAGGGGGTGAGGCTAGAAAATCGTCCGGCCCGATCGAGGGGCAGGCGGCTAGAAGTACCCCACCACCAGGCCGACCAGGCCGGCGATGGAATTGGTCCAGATATCGTTGACATCGACCACCCGGTTCTGGAAAAATACCTGGACCAGTTCAAAAGCGAAGGCGGAAACGAAAAGGATGAGGAAGGGCAGGGCCGCCGGCGCCTTTTTGTTTTCCTTGAAGAGCAGCACGCCCAGGATGAAAAATTCGCTGATGTGCAGGAAATTGGAGAAAAATATCTTGTTCAGGAAAATATTCCGCGCGAAAAGAAAATAGGAAACGATCGCGGCCGCCAGCAGGATGGCGGCGATGTCCAGGGATTTGCCGGACCGGACCGCCCTGAAAAATGCCAGGGCGAAGAACGCCGCCAGAATTCCCAGCAGGACATAGTTGCTGAAATTGAACAACCGGACCCCCACCAGCAGGTTTTTGATCTGCAGGTGAAAGGGGGATGTGGCCAGCAGAATCAGGATGTAGAGCAAGGAAAACTTGAACTTTTTCAAGTCGTTTCTTTTTCTTTTTCCTTTAAAGCCGGGGCCGATTTTTCCATGATCTTGTCCTTGATTTCCTCGAACAGGGTCCGGTTTTCCTCGAACAGCTTGCGTACCGCCTCTTTGCCCTGGCCCAGGCGGTTGTCGCCGTAGGAGTACCAGGCCCCGGTTTTGCTTATAATGCCGTAAAGAACCCCGAGCTCGATGATGTCGCTTTCCTTGGAAAAGCCCTTGCCGTAATAGAGGTCCACTTCCACTTCCTTGAACGGCGGAGCCATTTTGTTCTTGACCACCTTGATCCTGACCCGGCCGCCGATGATATCGGTGCCTTCCTTGATGGCCATGGTCCTTTTGACCTCAATGCGCAGCGAGCTGTAAAATTTCAGGGCCCGGCCGCCGGTCGTGGTCTCGGGGTTGCCGACGAACATGCCGATTTTTTCCCTGAGCTGGTTGAGGAAAACAAAGGTGGTCTTGGAGCGGGCGACGATGGCCGTCAGCTTGCGCAGGGCCTGGCTCATCAGCCTGGCCTGCAAGCCCATGTGGCTGTCGCCCATGTCGCCTTCCAGCTCGGCCTTGGGCACCAGGGCGGCCACGCTGTCCACGACAATGATGTCGACTCCGCCCGACCGGACCAGGATCTCGGCGATTTCCAGCGCCTGTTCTCCCCAATCGGGCTGGGCGATGTACAATTCATCGATATTCACGCCGAGCTTCTGGGCGTACAGCGGATCCAGGGAGTGCTCGGCGTCAATGAACGCGGCATAGCCCCCGGCTTTCTGGGCTTCGGCGATGCCGTGCAGGGCCAGCGTGGTCTTGCCCGAGGACTCGGGCCCGTAGATTTCAATGACGCGCCCGCGCGGATAGCCGCCGATCCCGGTGATGATATCCAGGGCGATGCAGCCGGAGGAAATGGCCGGGATCTGCACCACCTCCTTGCCGCCCAGTTTCATGATCGAGCCCTTGCCGAACTGTTTTTCGATCTGCGATACGGCATTGTTCAACGCGGTGGTCTTGCTGGTGTTTTCAGCCATGGGGTCCTCCTCCGATGGTAGAGCTTATTGTATCAGTATTATTGGACAATGGAAAGTGGCGAGGAGTAGTGACAAGTGATGAGTGACGAGTGACAAGGGAGAACGAAGACAAGGTTCGAAGTTCGACGTTCGAAGTTCGATGTTGAGGAAAATGGCGCATGGCAGGCGCAGCGGCATACCCCGGAACGGCTTGTCCCCAAAGGGGATGCTTCCCGGAGGCTTCGGCGCTCCGGGAAAAAGTGAAGGGGAATGGCGCGAAAGCCTGCCGAAGTGAATTGAGGATATGAGTGGGTGACATGTTAGTTGGATAGAATGGTTATCGTCAGCCCTTTTTTCGTGAACAGCTTGAAATGATGGTCCAGGGTGAGGATCTGTTCGCAGCCGGCCTCCGCGAATGAACTGACGATGATCGCGTCGAAGGCGGGCATGCCGGTCCCGTGAGCGACCTGCCCCGCCTGCAGGGCGGCCTCGATGGTCACGGGCGCCACTTCCACGGCCTTGGCGATATCCTCCAGGACAGTCGGCCAGGCTTGCAGGTCGCCTTTCAGCAGTCTTTTTTTCAGCTCAAAGAAGCAAAGCACGGAAGTGAGGAGTTCCCGGTTCTCCCAGGCCTCCACGGCGGCCGGGTTGCCGGCGGCCAGGGCATAAAAAAAACTGGTGTCAATCCCGGTCAACATCCGCCGAGGTCCTCTCCTGGTGCAATGCTTGCCAATCCGCCGGCACGACCGCCTGGCGAATGCGCTCCAGGACCCGCTCTCTGGCCCCGTGCATCTCGCGGGTCTTCAGGTAATCCTCGACCGCGAGGCTGATGATGCGGGAAACCGGCATTTTACCCGAACTGGCCCTGGCGCGGACCGCGTCCAAAACTTCTTTTTTCAAGTAAAAGCTCACTGCCGGCATATTGCCCTCCAAATATATAGTATCATGATATGATATTATTTTCAACAAAAAAAATAAGGTTCGATGTTCGAAGTTCGACGTTCGATGTTGAAGAAAGGAAAGGCAATTGGCAACAGCCCTGCAATTGGAAAGGATCAGGAGAACATAAGGCAGGCGCAGCGATATTCGTCCCCCGAGGGGATGCTTCGCGCCCCATGGGGCGCTACGCGACCGGAACGCCTTGTGGACTTCGAGTAGACGGCCATCGGTTCCCGGAGGCCTCGGCGCTCCGGGAAAAAGTGAAGGGGAATGGCGCGAGAGCCTGCCGCGCTGCTGCTACTTTCCGAGATACTCGATCTTGTCGAATTCCTCATCCTGCTTGTGGTAGGTTTCGATCAATTCCTTCAGCGAGTTCAGTAAATGGATGATATCGCTTTCAATCTCCTTTCTTTTAAACTGCAGATTCTTGATCTCCTCGCGGATGGCCATTTGGCGGATCACGGCATGCTTGATGATCTCCTCGGATTTCATTTCCGCGTCCCGGGTGATCAGTTCGGCCTCTTTATGGGAATTGGCCTTGATCTCGCTGGAAAATTTCTGGGCAGCGATCAGGGTGTCGCGCAGCAGCTCTTCTTTTTTTTCGAGTTTGCCCAGATTTTCCCGCAGTTTTTCCATTTTCGACTTCAATTCTTCTTTTTCCTGGATCTCATTTTCCAGGGTTTCGGCGATCTGCTGCAGGAAGCTTTTGACTTCCTCCGGATTGAAGCCTTTGATTTTGACCGAAAAAGTCTGGCTTAAGATTTCCTGGGGTGTCAATTTCATGTTGTCTCCTTGCCTGTCCTGGCACGACCGTCCCGTGTCATGGTTTCCGCCGGCCGAACAGCGCCGTGCCGATGCGGACGATGGTGGCGCCCTCTTCCACTGCCACCTCGTAATCGTGGCTCATGCCCATGGAAAGGTGGGAAATTTTCATATTGGGAATGGCCATCTGGTTGATGCTGTCCTGCAGATCGCGCAGCCGGGAAAAATACGGCCTGACTTTTTCCGTATCCTCGAAGTAGGGAGGAATGGCCATCAGCCCGGAAACGGTCACCTTGTTCAGGTTGGATATATAGGGAATGGCCTTTTTCAACCCCTCGATGGTAAAACCGGACTTGCTTTTTTCATCGGCGATGTTGATCTCAATGAACACCTCGACGGCGTCGTCCACCCGCTTGTGGATGTGCTCCAGGGACTTGACCCCGTCAACCGACTCGATGAAGTCAAACATGCCCAAGATCTTGTTTATTTTGTTTTTCTGCAGCTTGCCGATGAAATGCCAGTTCACCTGGGTTCCGGCGAAATGCGGCATGTGCAGTTCGGCCTCCTGGGTCTTGTTTTCCCCCAGCAGGCGGATGCCCAGGTCCAGCACCTGCCTGATTTTTTCCGGGCCCTGGTCCTTGCAGACGGCCAGGACCTGCACCTGCTGCGGAGACCTTTTTGCCCGCTGGCAGGCTTTTTCTATGTTGCCGCGGATCAGTTCAAAATTTTCCCAGATGGCCATTTTACTTGCTTGCGATTCGCTTGTTCAAATAATCTTTATAAAAACCCCAGATGTAAAACAAGGCGCTAATGGCCATGCCGTGCCTGCCGACATACTTGGACCAGAAAAAGAAAACAAACAGGAACAGCAAAAAGGCGATAATGGCCAGCCCCTGCCTGCCCCTGCCCTCTCTGGGATTTTTAAGGATTCGGGAATTGCTTTCATCCACCGGCCCGCCGCAATTCAGGCAGATCTTGTATTCGGGATCCAATTCCTGGACATGGCCGCAATTGGGGCATTGTACCTTCATTTTTATTTCACGCTAATTTGCCCGAGGGGTGCATGCCCCCAAGGTTACCGCAAGATCCATGTTCATATTATATAGTATGCGGACAGTTTTTGAAAGGGCGGCTCGCTTTGCACGGGCAGCGGTTCATTGGCCGTCCAAGACCAAGCGGAAACCCAGGATATTCAGCTTGCTGTCAGGGTTTTCACTGGTGCGGTTGGCGGCGCGGATCAGGTTGCTGTTGTTTTCCCAAGAACCGCCGCGCACGACCCGTTCGGAACCCGCTTGCGGCCCCCGTGGGTTCTCACGGGGGGAATTCTGGTAGAAATCGGGATCGTACCAGTCGGCCATCCATTCCCAGACATTGCCGGCCATGTCCAGGACGCCGTACGGCGAGGCGCCTTGAGGATATGAACCCACAAGGCTGGTTTGCATGTTGTCCTTGTTGAAATTGGCCAGACTGGCGGATGGAGGGACATTGCCCCAGGGATAGTAGTCGCGGGCCGTCTTTTCCCATTCGGCCTCGCTGGGCAGGCGGAATTTCAGTCCGGTTTTTTGCGACAGCCAGTTGCAGTAATCCCGGGCATCATTCCAGGAAACATAGATGACCGGGCGTTTTCCCCTTCCCCATCCCTGGTCTTCGCTGTTTTTCCGGCCGGTTTCCGCGCAAAAACGGTCGTATTGTTCAAAAGTCACTTCGGTTTTGCCGATCCAGAATCCCTCTAGGAAGACTTTGTGGGCCGGATGTTCATCGGCGTCACCCTCCCGATTTGGGGAGCCGATGGTGAATTCCCCCGCCGGGATGTAAATCATGGTGATGTCCCTGGCAAAAACCGCTTCCCAGTGACCTTTTTCATTGCGCATGATCTTTTCAGCCTTGCCGTCGATCCTCTGCAGGAAATCCTCGGTGTATTTTGTTTCCTGGGCCTTGGGTTCCTTAGGGAGCGGCTTGGTTTCAGCCCTTGTTTCCAGCATGGCATCGATTTGGGGGCGAATGTCCTTCAACTCATTGCGTTTTTCCTTGAAAATTTCCGCCAGTTCCTGGGGATACTCGCTGGCCATCATAACCAGACGATCTTTGACTTCGGCACGGCCTTCGGGAAACGTCCGCAATGCTTCGATCAGGTATAAAAATGCGAATTTGACATTGTTTTTCTCATAATTGGCGTCGGCTTTTTTCAGATATTCCTGGAATTTGCTTTTCCATTCGGCACCGGCGATCCTTTTTTCCATTTCACTGCATTTTTCCTGAGCCACGAGGTTTTTGGGTGCCAGAGCCAAAGCCTTCTGGTAATGCTCCAGTGCGGACTTTGTATTTCCCGCATCGGCGGCCTTGTCTCCCTGCTCCAAGTGCCAATCGGCGTTTTCTTCGACTTTGGCCGGGAACGAAATTTCGCTTCTGGATTCGCTGGAAACCAGGTCCTGGTCGAAAACCACGTAGCGGGCATCGGCGGGATTCAGCCCCTTGCCGATTTCGATTGCCACTTCGGCCGTGCGCTCGAAAACCTTGCGCACGGTGAAAATCCCGATATTGATGGTGTATTCGCCGCTGGGCTCTTTATAGACCGCCTTGACAATGCCCTTTAGTCCTGAAACCACGCCGTCGATTGCGCCCCGGTCGATAATCAATGTCAGATTTTTATTGCTGGTGACGTTGGCGATGGTTTCGGATTGCAAAAGGAATCCCGAAAAAAATATTGCTAAAAAAATCATTGCAAATTTTTTCATTTCCCGCTCCTTTTATATGGCCTATTCAAGCATAAATCATGATTTATTTCAATATTTTCTTTTTTGCCGGCGTGCGATTTTTGCCCGGCCAAATTTCAATGTCGGATTTTTTTTGAATGGAATGGCCGTTTCTGTTAGAATAAAAATCACTATTTGTCCTGGAATGCAGAGTTCGCCAGCTTGAGGAAGCGGAAGAAAATGGCGGAAAGCCAAATCGATCTGAAAAAAGAACAGCAAGCGACCCTGACCCGGCCGAACCCGGGATACTCATTCATGGCCCGGTTGTTTTTTAAGGCCTTCGATCTGCTGACCGGACGACAAACCACCCTGTTCAAGGTGAAGGTACTGGAAATCCTGGCCGGCATTCCCTACCGGGCCTGGGAAATCCGCCAATACCAAAAACTCACCCGCTCCTATGACGACGAGGAGCGGATGCTTCAGGAGCGCCGTCTGCTGACCTGGGCGCGAAACGCCCAGGACAATGAATACCGGCACTTGCTGCTGCTTCATGAAAAGACAACCGCGGATCGGCTGAAGGAGCCCTGGTTTCTCAACCCGGTCGCAGTTTGGCTGATGGTTTTTTCCTACCGCCTGCTTGCCTGGGCGCTGGCGAAATTTTCGCTCAGCCGTTCGCTTTTCTTCAATGCCGAGTTCGAGGACCATGCCGAGCGTGCGTATGCGGAATTTGTCCGGGAGCATCCGGAGTGGGAAGAACAGCCGGTTTCAAGCCCCTTGGCAAGAGAGTATGGCGAATTTGCCAATTGGGCCGACCTGTTCCGCAGGATATCCCTGGATGAGCGCGACCATCGCAATCTCAGTTTCCATTTTTGCGGCCGCTTTCACGATATCGTCCGTTACCAGGGAATGCCGGAGGATTTTGAATCTGGAGGAGGAAAAAAATATGACCCATAAACAATGGAAGAGCCCGCCGCCGCTGACCATCGATGTCCAGCGTACCTATCGTGCCCGGATCGATACGGACAAGGGAACGATTGAAGTGGAACTCTACGCAGCGCACGCTCCGCAGACGGTCAACCATTTCGTGTTCCTGGCCCGGGAGGGCTACTATGACGGGGTTGCTTTTCACCGGGTGATCCCCAACTTCGTCATCCAGGGCGGCGACCCGACCGGCACCGGCCGCGGCGGGCCGGGCTACCAATTCGCCGACGAAACCAGGGGCAATCCCCTGAAGCACGAGACGGGTTCTCTATCCATGGCCAACGCCGGCCCGAACACCAACGGCAGCCAGTTCTTCATCACCCATTCCCCGCAGCCCCATCTGGACGGCAAGCATACGGTGTTCGGCAAGGTGATCGCCGGCCAGGAGGTGGTGGCCGCCATTCGCCCCGGCGACAAGATGGTCCGGGTGGCGATCGAAGAGTGATCTTTTTTGTCAAATCGCGGCGCCGGGCTTGGCGCAGCCTGCCGGCGATCCGATTTGCAAAATGAACCGCGTAAATGTATGATGGGCTGATGATCGAACGGCCGGAAAAAGAAGATTACTATTTGAACATCGCCCAGGTGGTCTCCCGCCGCTCCACCTGCCTGAAGGTGCTGATCGGGGCCATCATCGTCAAGGAAGACCAGATCATCGCCACCGGCTATGTCGGGGCGCCGCGGCATACGCGCAGTTCCCTGGACCATGGCTTCTGTCTGCGCCAAAAGCTGCAAATTCCTTCCGGCACCCAGTACGAATTGTGCCGTTCGGTCCACGCCGAGCAGAACGCGATCATCAACGCCGCCCGGGCCGGGGTCAGCCTGCTCGGGGGCGACATGTACATTTTCGGCGAGAACCGCGAAAGCGGCAAACCCATTTTCGCCTTCCCTTGTTTTATCTGCAAGAAAATGATCATCAACGCCGGCCTGGACCGCGTCCTGGTCTCGCAGCCCGACGCCGGGCGCCATCAGATTTTCAAGGTCGGTGATTGGGCCAGGGAGTGGCGGGAGCAGGACATCCTGGAAGACAACATCCGCTACGGCCGGACGGAGTGAATGTGGCCGGGGCGAAACTGTGCATTGGCCTGACCGGTCGCATGGCTTCCGGGAAAGGCGAAGCGGTTCGCATTCTCAGCGGGCACGGCTTTCGCTATATTTCCCTTTCCGACATTGTGCGCAGCGAGGCGGCCAAAGCCGATTCCCGGGTCACTCGCAGCCAGATGCAGGATATCGGCAACCGGCTCCGGACCGAGGGCGGGGCCGGAGTCCTGGGCAGGATGATCCGGGAAATAGTATTGGCTGCGCCGGAAGCGCGCTGGGTGATCGACGGCATCCGCAACCCGGCCGAAGTCCTGGAGTTAAAAAAGATCGATGATTTTTATTTGATCGGCATCGACTGCGATATTCCGATCATCCTGGCCAGGATGAAAAAACGGGGCCGGGTGACCGACATGGCCGCCGAGGGAGAATTGCGGGCCAGCCTGGAACGCGAGTGGGGGAACGGCGAACCCGAAGGCGGACAGCGGGTCGGGCCCACGCTGGCCATGGCGGATCATTATGTTGCCAACAACGGCACGCTGGCCGAGTTCAAGGCCAGGCTGGAGGAAGTCTTGAGCAAAATAGGAGCAGGGCATGCCTAAAAAAAACATCGCGGTTTATCCGGGTTCGTACGATCCCTTGACCAACGGCCACATCGACATCATCGAGCGCGGGCTGAAGATCTTCGACAAGATCATTGTGGCGGTCATGAAGAACCCCGACAAAACCTATCTTTTCAGCCTGGAAGAACGGCAGCAGATCCTGAGATCCGTTTTCAAGGATCCGCAGCGGATCGAGATCGATCATTTCGAGGGGCTGCTGGTCGATTATCTGAATCAAAAGGGGATCACCACCGTGGTCCGCGGCCTGCGGGCCATTTCCGATTTCGAGATCGAATTCCAGATGGCCTTGATGAACCGCAAGATCGAGCCGCGCATCGAAACGATATTTTTCGTGCCTTCCGAATCCTATTCTTTTTTAAGCTCCAAGCTGGTCAAGGAAATTTACCAGCTGGGCGGGGAAGTGGGCTCGCTGGTGCCGCAGATCGTGGACCTCAAACTGAAGGAAAAGTTCCGCCGGCAGAAATAATCTGGCGCCGCCGCTAGCGCAGAAACGGGAAAATGCTCTGCCAGCCGTTGGGCAGGGTCTTGGCGATATCGTTCAAGATGATAAATGCCATCAAGCTGATCAAAAAAGCGAATCCGGCGTAGATCAGTATATTTTTCAGCTTCTGATTCAGATCGCGGCGGATGATCGCTTCGATGGTAAATATCAGCAGGTGGCCGCCGTCGAGGCCGGGTATGGGAAAGAGATTGACGATGCCCAATTGCAGCGAAATGAAGGCGATGAGCATGAAAAAATTGGAAAAGCCGCTGGCCAGCGCCTGCTGGGAAACGCGGGCGATCTCGATGGGGCCGGAAAAACTCTTGACCGATATTTTGCGCTGGATGATCTTTTTGAAGGCGTCAAAAGTCAGGAACATGAGGCGGCCGGCTTCCTGGAAGCTGTTTTGAATGGCGGCGAGCAAGCCGTAATGGATCTTGCTGGTGGCGATCTTGACGTTGAAGCCGATGATGCCGACGCTGTTTTCGGCCACCGGCGTGAGCCGGGTGAAAAGCGAGCGTCCGCCCCGCTCAAAGGTCAGCTGCAGGGGCTTTCCCGCTGAGCGGTGGATGATGTCGGCCAATTCGAAATAAGTGGCCACCGGGCGTTCGTCGACTGCCGTGATCCTGTCGCCGGGCCGCAATCCCGCTTTCCAGGCCGGATATCCCTTGGCGACATCACTGATCACGGCCGGCAATTGCCAGTAAAAACCCGCATAACCGATTTCATAGCGTGAGCTGGTCTCCACCTTCAGGAGGGTGGTCTGCGCTAGCCGATTCCTCAGATAGTCGATCCGCAGGCTCTCCTTGGGATTGGTGCCGATGGTGATCTCCACCTCTTTCCAATTGGGGGTTTTTTTGCCCTGGATGGCCAGCAGCGTGTCTCCGGGCAGCAAGCCGGATTTTTGGGCGGGAGAGCCCTGGACGATATAGCCGATGACCGGCTTCTCCAGTTTGTAGGAATCGATCTCCACGCCGCCCATATTGACGATGACGATCAGCAGCAGGGCCAGCAGCAGGTTCATCACCGGTCCCATCAGCAGCGTAAAAATTTTCTGGGCCCGGTTCTTGGCCATGAATTCGTCGGGGCGGGGATTTTTCGGGTCGTATTCCTCTTCGCCGGCCATGCGCACGTAGCCGCCGACTGGGACCAGGCTGACGCGAAAATCGGTGGCGCCGATTTTTTTGCCGAAGAGCCGCTTGCCGAACCCGAACGAAAAAACCTCCACCCGGATCTTCATCAGCCGGGCGGCGATATAGTGACCCAGTTCGTGAACCAGGACAATGATTCCCAATACGAATAAAAAGGTCAGGAATTGATAGATCACACTCATTTCATTACCTCGTTTTCTATGTGTTCGATTGTTTTTGTTCTGGTCAGGGAAATGGTTTCCTGAACATCATCCATGTCATGCAACGGGCGGTAATCACCCTTGTCCAGCATGTGGCCGACCACTGAAAAGATGGCCGTGAAACTGATTTTTCCGGCCAGAAAGAATTCCACGGCGACTTCATTGGCGGTATTGAAAACGGCGCCGGCGTTCTGCCCCTGCCGCAGCACGTCGTAAGCCATCTGCACGGAAGGGAAACGCCGGCGGTCGGGCGGGAAGAATTCGAGTTGACCCAGCCCCGGCAGGTCCAGCTGGGGGCAGGACCCGGCCAGGCGTTCGGGATAGCCCAATGAATAGAGAATGGGCAGTTTCATGTCGGCGACGCCGAGCTGGGCCAGGACGGATGAATCGATGAATTCCACCAGGGAATGGACCACGCTCTGGGGGTGGATGAGCACCTCGATCTGCTCGTGGCCAAGATGAAAGAGGTGGTGGGCTTCGATGATCTCCAGCGCCTTGTTCATCAGCGTGGCCGAATCGATGGTGATTTTCTTGCCCATGGACCAGGTGGGATGGGCCAGGGCCTCCTCCACGCTGATGAGCGCGAGATCCCTGTGCTTGTCCCTGAAAAAAGGCCCGCCCGAAGCGGTCAGCATGACGCGGCGGACATATTGTCGCGGCGCGGCGGCCAGGCATTGGAAAATGGCGCTCTGCTCGCTGTCGATGGGAATGATCTCCGCCCCGGCGGCGGCGATTTCACGGTTGATCAGGTCTCCGGCGGCCACCAGGGTCTCCTTGTTGGCCAGGCATAGCCGCCGCTTCAGGCGGATGGCCTGGACCGTGGCCGGCAGCCCCGCGGTGCCGCTGATGGCCGCAATGACGCAATCGGCCCCCGGCAGGGAGACGATTTCCTGCAATCCTTCTGCGCCGAAAAACATTTTGTTGTGCGGAAACTTTTCCTGCAGCTCGCGGGCATGCTTCCGGGACTTGACGCTGACGGCCCGGGGTTCGAATTCGCGGATCTGTTTTTCCAATAGCTGGGTGTTGCTTCCCGCGGCCAGGCCGATGAGCCGGAAACGCTCCGGGTTTTCCCGCAAAACCGCCAGGGCGCTTCGTCCGATCGAGCCCGTGGAGCCCAGCAGCACGATATTTTTCGTCATGGGTGAACGGCAGTTTGTTCTTTTGCCGGAGAGGGCATGCGCTTATTTCCAAAAATAGCGGATCAGGTAGAACAACAGGGGGGCGCAAAAAATGTAACTGTCCACGCGGTCCAATATGCCGCCGTGGCCGGGAAGCAGGGTGCCGGAATCCTTTTTGTCGGCGGCGCGCTTGAACAGTGATTCCACCGGATCGGATAGCTGCGAAAACAGGCCGATGATGGCGGCGGTGATGATGGCGGTGGATATCCCGACGGTTACCGGAAACAGCAAAAGCGCCAGCCAGCCGCTTAGCGCCGCAGTCAATATCGCGGCGACCAGCCCTTCCAGGGATTTTTTGGGAGAGGCGACGGGATAGATCTTGTGCTTGCCCAGGGCGCTGCCGACAAAATACGCCCCGGAATCACCGACGGCAATGACAAAAATAAGGAAAAAAAGGTAGTTGGCCCCCAATTTTTTCAGTTCCAATAAAAAATACAAAGGGACATAAAGGTAAACCGGGACCAGGAAAAAAATGCCCCAGTCCCTGGCAAATTGGCCGAGGCGTTCCCGGGATTTGACCGTGAAAAGAAAGAACAGGCCGCTGGCAAGCAGTCCCGCCGTCAAGGCCTGCTTGAGGTCGAACCATTCGACCGTGAAGGCCAGAGCGACCAGCAGGCCGGCGGCAAAAACCAGCAGCCAGGAAAAATTCTGGGGCCGGGTCAAGCGGATCAATTCCCAGGCGGCCAGGCTGACCAGAATGTAGAGCAGGGCTGAAAAATACAAGACGGGTAAAAAACGGATGGCGGCGTAGGCGAAAATGATTAATACCGCGGTGGTGGGCAGGCGCCGGCTCAGATCCTTCATAGGCTTCCGAATCTCCTCTCCCGGCCCTGGAAATCAAGGATGGCCCGGAAAAATTCCTTGGCCCGGAAATCGGGCCATAGGATCGGAGTAAAATACAGTTCGCTGTAGGCGATTTGATATAAAAGAAAATTGGATATCCTCAGTTCTCCTGAAGTGCGGATCAGCAGATCGGGATCGGGGCAGCCGGCCGTGTACAGGAATCTGCCGAAGGTCGCTTCGTCCAACTGGTCGGCGGGGATCCGTTCGGCAATGATCCGGCGAATGGCGCGCAATATTTCGGGCCGGGAGCCGTAGTTGAGCGCCAGATTGACCTGCAGCCGCTTGTGATTTTGCGAATTTTCTTCCACTTCATGCAGTTTTTTCTGCAATTTGCCGGGCAATTTTCCCATATCGCCGATTATTTTTAATTTGATATCGTTTTTTTCCAGCAATTCATCTTGCTCGACCAGGTTTTTATAAAACATATCCAGCAGGAATTGAACTTCGCCTGCCGGTCTTTTCCAATTTTCACTGGAGAACATGAACATGGTCAAGTATTGGATGCCCAGGCGCGCCGAGGTTTCCGTGATTTCTCGAGCGGCCTCGGCGCCGGCGCTGTGCCCCGCGTTTCTTTTCAGGTTTTTCTGTTTGGCCCACCGCCCGTTGCCGTCCATGATGACCGCAACATGAGCGGGCAAGCGTTTTTCATCGATGCGCTTGAGCAAAGCGGTTTCTTCGCTTTGCGGTGGATATGGGGCCAGGGCATAGTCTAACATTAACGAATTATATTTTTTCCTCGCCTTTTTGTCAAATCGGGCGCCCCCACCGCCCGGCGCGGCCTGCCGGGTTGGAGGAATTCCATTGAAATCGGGGGGGATCTGGGATATAATGGCAAAGAATGAACAAAAAGTGGTTTGTTATTCTAGTTTTCATGCTTTTTTTGGCCCAATGCAAAAATCAATCCAACGGCGGCAAAGTTCCAACTGCCGTTGACCAGGCGGCGGCCATCGAAAACAACGTCATCCTGTCCATCGCTGATGGTGCCCTGACCAATCGCGACTTGAAAAATTTCGTCAAGCTGCAGTACGCGGATATCTTTAAGCAGAAAAACAATGACAAGCTCCTTTCCCGTTTGTTCGATGTCTTCTGCGAGCAGCAGATCATATTGTTCAGGGCCAATCAAGATAATATCCAGGTTGGCGATGATGAAATTGCCGCCTACCTCCAGGAAGTCAAGACCCGGCGGCAGGATCTGGATTTTGACCAGCAGATGATCCGCAACGTATTGAAAGTGCAGAAGTATTTGCTGGCCAATGCCTACAAGGATATTGAGGTCAGCGACAGTGAAATTGCAAAATTTTATGAGGCGCATTTAAAAGAATTCCAAAAAAGCGAGGAGATCCGTCTGTTTCAGATCATGGTCAACGACCGGGAAAAGCTGCTGACCATCCGTTCGGAACTGCTCAACCAACCCTCGCGCTTTGAGGAGATCGCCCGCAGCGAATCGGTTTCCCCCGAAGCCGCCGGCGGCGGCGCCATGGGATTTTTCGAAAAGGGCATGCTGCCCCAAGAGATGGAAAAAGTGGTCTTTTCCCTGAAGGTGAATGAGATCAGTCCCATTGTGGAATCGCCATACGGGTTTCACCTGTTCAAGGTCACCCAGAAAAAAAAATCCAGGATGCTCCTGCTGGAAGCCGTGAAAGATGAAATCAAAAGCAAGCTGCTTTCCGCCAAGCTGTCCGCCGCCTACGGGGATTTCTTAACAAAGTTGAAAGCCGAAGTCCCCGTGCGCATCGATCATAAAAATCTGTATTTTACCTATATAAAATCGGATTCCGGAGTAAACCAAGATGAAAGTAAAAATTATTCTGACGGCGATCATTTTCCTGACAATTAATCTGGGCTTTGCCTCCGCGGAGGTTATTGAAGAAATTTATGCGATGGTCAATGACGAAGCGATCACGGGCACGGAATTGAAGGAATTTGAAATGGGGATGACGCGTTCCCTCCAGGCCCAACTGGAAGGCGAGAAACTGGAGCAGGCCCTGCAAAATTTTAAAAAGGAACTGTTGAACCAATTCATCGAGCAGAAGCTGCTGCTGTCAAAGATAAAGGAAAAGAATTACAATGTCGACAGCGATGTGGAAACCATTATTCAGGAGATAAAAAAACAGAACAATTTCGCTTCCGATGATGATTTGAAAAGCGCGCTGCAGGCCGAAGGGATCGATTTTGGCGTCTGGAAAGATCAGTGGAAGGAGCGGCGCAAGCAGGAAAGGCTGGTCTGGGATGAGGTCGGATCCAAGATCAAGATCGACAACCCGCAGATCATGGAGTATTACCGCAGGAACGCGGAGCAATTCACCGTGCCCGCCGAGACCACCTTGAATTGCATTTACCTGAAAAAAAACGACAACGGCGCCAAACCGCAGGAAAAAATGGATTTGATCGCCTCTGAATTAAAGCCCGGTCTTTTCGCAGAAGTCGCCCAACGGCATTCGGAGCTTCCCGGTGCCGCGGACAGTATCGCTCTGGGCAAATTCAAAAAAGGGGAACTGGACAAGAATTTGGAGGACGCGGCGGCAAAGCTAAAAAAGGATGAATACTCGGGCTGGATCGAGACCGATAATGGCTGGTACATCATCCAGCTGGCCGATTTCAGCGCGGACCGGATCCGGGAAGTGAAGGATGTCCGCGAAGACATCATTCAGAAGCTGCGCGAAGACCAGCAGCAGGTCAAGTTGAAAGATTATATCGCCCAATTGAAAAAAGAAAGTTATGTCAAAATTTTAAAAGAGTATCAGTGAATTTCTCGGCGGGCATGAAAGGGCTCGCCCACCTTAGAAAAGCACTGGCTGGCAGAAGGGCCTGCGGGCATTTGCTGCCCCGCGGATCGGTTAGAACGGGATACCGGCGTCGCCGAGGATTTTTTTCTGGATGCCGATGATTTCCATGTTCTTTTCCACGCCCAGGGCGATGGCTTTGCTGAAAAGCTCGGTAGAGGTAGGGGCTCCTTCGCAGAAGGATTGGACCTCGATCAGCGAACCGCTTGCGGTCGAAACGATGTTGATGTCATTATCGATGTGGGCATCCTCTTCATAATCCAGGTCGGCCAGGATCTCCTGGTCCCGGATTCCGATGGAAACCGCGGCGATGAACCGGAAGGCGGGAAAATCGGCGATCCATTGCTCGTAAACCAGGTGCTTGAATGACAGGATCAAAGCCAGGAAGCCGGCGTTCAAGGAAGCGCAGCGGGTGCCGCCGTCGGCCTGAATGACGTCGGTATCCAAAGTGATGGTTCTTTCGCCGATCTCTTTCAGATCGAACACCGTGCGCAAGGCGCGGGCGATGAAACGCTGGATCTCTCCGCTGCGATTGTTGATCTTGCCCCGCTCGCGGGATATGCGCTGGTTACCCGATGAACCGGGCAGCATGGCGTATTCAGCCGTGATCCAGCCCCGGCCGCTTTTTTTCAGAAAAGGCGGGATCCGGTCTTCCACGGTTGCCGTGGCGACCACCCGCGTATGGCCCTGTTCGCAAAGAACCGAACCCGGGACGTTCCTGACGTAACCCGGGATAAAGGCGATGGGCCGAAGCTTGTCGGCGGACCTGTTATTGGCTCTCATGGGCTTCTCCTTGCGGCTCGGTTTTCCAGCGGTTATGGAACCAGAACCACTGTTCGGGGAATTTTTTGATCTGGGCTTCGATCAGCCAGGTCAGCTGCTGGGTCAGCTCCGTCAGGGCGGCGGGATTCTGGCTCGCGGCCGGGTAATCGATTTCCGGCAGAACGTCGAGGATGATCTCCCGCCCCTCGTAGTGCAGAAAAACCGGGACCACGGGAATGTTCTTTTTCAGGTACAACTGCGATACCGTGGTAATGGTCGCCGCTTTTTTTGCAAAGAAATCGACAAAGACCCCTTCCCGGGTCACGGTGTTCTGATCGATCAGCAGGTAGACGATCTCGTTGGCACTCAGCCGCTGGAGGATGGTCCTGAGCGAACCCCGCTTGTAAATGATCCGCGAACCCATGGCTTCCCGGAACTTCTTCACTTTTTTTTCAATGAGGACATTGTCCATGGGCCGGGCTATGCTGTGGATGTCTTTGCCCAGGCGGGTGTGCAGGATCAGGGGGATCCATTCCCAGTTGCCGAAATGGGCGGAAAAAATGATCACGCCCCGATTTTTTTGCAAAGCCCCTTCGATGATTTGGAGATTGTTGACGCGGGTCCGGGCCAGAATGGCCTGGGGATCGAGGCGGGCGAAGGTGCGGGTGATTTCCATGAAGATGCCACCGAAATGGTCATAAATGTTTTTTTTCAGCTCGGCCAGGAAAATGCGGTCTCGTGCTGGAAAAGCAATGGCCAGGTTATGCGAGATCAGCCGAGAATGCCTGCGGCCGGCTTTTCTCAAAAAAAAAACCAGGGCTTTTCTTTCCCATTGCAGAATGCGGAACGGAGAATATTTGATCAGGGAGATCAGGCCGGCAAAAAGCGCGTATTCCAAATGGCGTTTAAATGAAACCTTTTTCTGCGGCATGCTGGATGATCTGCTCGATGACGTCGTTATGCAATCTTATCTCATTTCGCGCATATAATAAAGGGATTTCGCCTGGCAGGAAATATTTTATTTTGCAGAAATCCTTTTCCGTGCAGACCAGCCAGTCCCCGCCGCTTGCTTTTCGCAAACGTTCCAGGGAACGGAGGTCGGCCAGGCCGAATGCATGGTGGTCGGGAAAACTGCGGAAAGCCGCCAGCCGGTATCGGCGCATATCGTTCTCGAAGCGGGCATTGTCGCCCAATGCCGAAAAGGCGACGATCGGGGCGGTGCCGATGGCGACCGCCTGGCCCCCGGCATTCACAAACTCCGCAATTGCGAATTCGTAGGTGTCCGTCGGCGCGGATTCCTTCGCTGGTCCAGCCGGCCGGTAGGTGAGAACCCGGTCGACGCGGCGGCGCATAAATTGGAAATGGCGCAGATACCAGTACGGATGGCCGGGATTGATCAGCATGACGCTGAAATCCTTTTTTATGTGGCTGGATTGGAACCCGTCGTCCAGTATCAGGATGCGGTTGTTTCTGGCCTCGGCCGCCGCCAGGGAACGCAAGCGGTCGCGGCCGATGAATACGTCCTGTGCCGGGAAATTCGCTTTCAGAAGCAGAGGTTCGTCTCCGACTTCCTCGCAGCCGTGCGCGGCTTCGACCCGCATGCCGTTTTTTTCGTGTTGAGAGCGGTAGCCGCGGCTGATGATGGCGAAGCGGGCTCCGTTTTTTTCCAGGGCTCTGCCGATGGCCGTAACCAGCGGGGTTTTTCCGGTTCCACCGAAGGACAGGCTGTCGACCGAGAGGATGAACAAATGCGGGAAATTTTTCTGCCGCAGCTCTTTGATTTTAATATTAAAAAAGGATAGGCTTTTGAAAATCAGTGAGATCAGGTTTAAAAACGGCCTGATCAGTCGAGAAAACGCTGAATTTGCTGCAAAATGCATTCCAGGGATCCTTTTCTTTTTAAAATGGCGCCCATGGCCTTGTCACCAATCGGCTTTGCGTCTTTATCCGGAAAATTTTTCAGAAATTCCTGAAGTTCGCCGCTGTTGTTCACCCGATGATACACCCCGCTTTCCTCCAGTTCCCTGCCGATGTCGGGAAAATTGTTGTAGCACGGCCCGCCCAGGATGGTTTTGCCCATGACGGCCGGTTCATAGAGGTTGTGGCCGCCGATTTTCGGGTCGAAAGTGCCTCCCATGAACACGATGTCGGCGATGCTCATGATGGGGAACAAGTAGCCCATGCGGTCGTAAATCAGGACTTGGGTTTCGGGGCCCATGCCCTGCGGCTGGCTGAACAGCGCGCATTTCAGCCCGAGGCGCCGCATTTGCCCGGCCATGGCCGGAGCGCGGTGCACGTGGCGGGGGACGATGACGAAAAAGTAGGTCCCGCTGAGGGGCTTGATGACCGGGAAAAAGATCTTTTCGCAGCCGCCATGGCTGCTGGCCAGAACAACGATTTTTTTTGCGATCGCTTCCAGGCGCAGCTGGGCACGGACTTCCCCAGGAGCGGGCATGTTCAGCCGGCTCAAGTCGGCCTCATCGGCTTTGATGTTGCCGCAGATGGTGATTTTTTCAGCCGGTATCTTCAATTGCAGGAAGCGCTTCTTGTAAATGGCGTTTTGCACCAGGAAACAGTCGATGCGCCGGAAAAACGTCCGTAAAACGAAGTTGAAGAACCGATAGCGGGCGAACGCCGCTTCCGAGATCCGTCCGTTGATCAGCAGCATGGGGATGCCCCGGCGGTGCAGCAGCGTGATCCAATTGGGCCAGATCTCCAGTTCGTTGAAAATGACCAGGCGGGGATTGATGCGCTGGACGAAGCGCCGGACCGCGAAGGAAAAATCCAAAGGCGCGTGGATCACCGTAAGGGCCGGGTATTCCCTGCGGGCGCACTCCAATCCGGCCGGCGTTGTGACCGACAGGACGATATGATGGCCCTTTCCGCTCAGCAGCTGGATCAAAGATTTCAAACTGCGCACTTCGCCGACGGATACGGCATGGATCCAGACGGATTTTTCGCTGCAGGCATCCAGTTGGGGACGCAGCCTGCTTTTCAGCAGCCGCCGGTAGGACTTTTTCAAAATGTACTTCAGCCAGAAGGGCACTGACAATGCGAGGAGCAGAATATACAGACAGTCGCGGATGATCATATTTTATTATAACACAGCCCCCTGCGGGAGTCATCCGTCCCCGACGGCAGTATTCAGTTCTTACAAACATACGAAAAACTCACCCCTGCTCCCCCTCTCTTTTTTTAAAGAGAGGGGGTGAAGGCTTCCTACTCCCCTTCTCTTGCCAAAAGAGAAGGGGTGGGGGATGAGTTGTGAGCATTCAGATTCGCATTTTATTGAAAAACTTAATGCTTACTTCCCGGCGAGGCCAAAATCAAGCCGGTTGCGTCTGCTTGCCGGCGGGCGGCTTCGATTCTGTCCTGTCTGAATCCGTCTGAAAGGCCCGTTGACTTGGGGTCGCGGAATCCGTAAAATGAGGACATGGCAGACAAAATCAAGGCGGTGGTGCTGGCCGCGGGCAGGTCCACGCGCATGAAATCGGAGCGCTCCAAGGTGCTGCACACCATTCTCGGCAGGGAGGTCATCCGCTATCTGCTGGACAGCCTGCTGGCCTGCGGCATTTCGGAACAGGATATCGTTATTGTGGTGGGCGGCAACCGCCCGGAAATCGAAAAAGCGCTCGGGGGCAAATTTCGTTTTGCGGTGCAGAAAGAGCAGCTGGGCACGGCCCACGCCCTGCTGAGCGCCTCCGCATTGCTGGCCGGTCACCAAGGTGATCTCCTGGTGCTGGTCGGAGACAATCCCTACATCTCGACTGCCGAATTGCAGAAGCTCATTGCCGGCCACCGCCGCCAGCGGGCGCACTGCACGTTCATCAGCGCGGTTTTTCCGCACCCGCCGCCTCCCTACGGCCGGGTTTTGCGCGATGCGGAAGGAAGGGTCAGCGGCATCGTGGAGGAAAAGGACGCCAGCCCCGCGCAGCGCCAGATCCGCGAAGTGAACGCCGCGATCTACCTGTTCGACAACCAGGCCGTGTTTCCGCACCTGGCGGAGATCGGCAACCGTAACGCCAAAGGGGAATACTATCTCACCGATATCATCGAAATCCTCAAGCGCAAAAATTTGCAGGTTGAAGCGGTCCAGGCCGATGATTGCGATATCGCCATCGGCATCAACGACCGTTGGGACCTGCAGGCGGCGCAAAAAAAATTCAACGAGCGTACCCAGCGGCGGCTGATGCTCGAGGACGGGGTGACCATCCTGCAGCCGGAAACCGTGACCGTCGAGCATGGCGTGGAGGTCGGCCGCGACACGGTCATTTATCCCTGCACCTATCTGGCCGCCGGCACCCGCATCGGCAAGAACTGCTCGATCGGCCCCTTCGCCTATCTCAAGAATGCCAGCGTCAACGATGGCGAAACGGTCTGTTTCGAAAAAAAAACAGGCTGAATCCGCGATTTTCCCCCACCGGGGCAGCGAGCCATTCCGGCGGGGAGAATTTTGCGCCAACATTGACATTTGGTAAAATTAAACTATAATAAGATCAACCCTGAAAAGGAGATCCCATGATCAGAAAGCTGATAAAACCGAACCTGAGAGAGATAAAACAAAGATCGAACCGGGAAAACAAGAGAAAGCCCCCGCCGCCTTATAAAACCCACGCTGAAAACTACTATTACATCAAACAGATGAACAACCGGACGCAGCTGGTCCTGGAGCTGGTCAGCGGTGAAATCCTTAAAGGGCTGCTCGACTGGTATGACGAAAAATGTCTGAAGGTCAAGAAACTGGACGGCGGGACCCTGATCGTCTTTAAATCGCAGATCAAGTATATTTATAAAAATCCCGACTTTGCCGAAGCCAAACACGAAGAATCCGCGGAAGGAAAATAAGGTCATCGCCGTCACCCTGGGCGACCCGCAGGGGATCGGTCCGGAAACAATTGCCAAGAGCCTGGCCGCCTATTCGCCCAAATGTTCATTGCTTCTCGTGGGCGCGCGTCGTTTTTTTCCCGTCAGCGGCATCCCCGTCATCAAGAATATCGGCGAGATCCAGCCCGGAAAACCGGCCTTTTTGGATATAGAAAGCGAAGGCGCCGATGCTTCGTTCGTTTGGGTTAAGACAGCTGTCGAACTGGCCGTGCGCGGAGAGGTTCAGGCGCTGGTCACGGCGCCGGTCAATAAAAACAAGTGGCTGAGCAGCGGCTTATCCTATCGCGGCCATACCGACTTTTTTACCACGATCGCGAAGGCTGGGGCACCCGCCATGTTTTTCTGGTCGCCCGGGCTCAAGGTGGCCTTGTTTACCCACCATATCGCCCTGCGCGACGTGTTTGCCCGGATCCACAGGGATGAAATCTCCGCATTTGTCCGCCGGGTCGATGCAGAGCTGCGGCGACTCTTCAGGCAGGAATTCACTTATTTGCTCAGCGGCTTGAATCCCCATGCCGGTGAAAACGGCCATTTGGGCAACGAGGAGATCGCAGAGATCATTCCGGCCATGAACGAATTGCAGAAACAGCTGCCGCTGGCCGGCATTTTTCCTCCCGACGTGGTATTCGCCAAGGCCCGGGCCATGAAGAGCGCGGTGGTGATCGCCTGGACCCACGACCAGGGATTGATTCCCTTCAAGTTGCTGCAGGCGGGAGACGGGGTTCAGCTCACCTTGGGACTGCCATTTGTCCGTACCTCTCCGGTTCATGGTACCGCTTACGACATTGCCGGCCAGGGGGTGGCGGATCCCTCCAGCATGCTGGCGGCCATCCGCCTGGCGGAATCACTGCTGCATTGAACAGGGCTTTCCGGCTCAGTCGTTTTTTTCCTCCAGTGCGTTTTTTATTTTTTCCTGGAGTTTTCTGATTTCTTCCTGAATTTTTTTCAGCTGCTCGCCGTATTCTTTTCTGATCTCAACGCCCAGCCTGCTTTTTTCAGCCTGAAGTTTTTTCAATTCCTGCGACAGTTTTCTGCTTTCTTCGCTGATCTTGAGCAGGGAAAGCTCTTTTTCTTTCTGCAATTCCAGCAGTTCCTTTTCCCGGGATTTCTGCAGTCTTCTGATTTCATCCCGGTAGATCGCTTTGGCCTCATCGCCGATGCTCTCCTTCAGATTTTCCATCTTTTGGGAGAATTTCTCCAGGTTCCATGCGAGTCTTTCATTTTTATCCGGAACCAGCGAGAATTTTTTCAATTGCCCGTCTCGATAAAGTTCAAGCAAGACCGCTTCTTTTTCTTTCAGGGCGTTCAGGATATTTCTGAGATCGGCCGTGCTGCGGACGGCGCTGCCGTTGGCCCGCACCATGATGTCCCCGGCCCGCAGGCCGGCCGTTTTCGCCGCCGATGATTCGTTGACACCGGAGATCAAAAGGCCATGTCCTTCTTTGATCTGGAATTTTTGGCTGAGTTCGTCGGTCATCTCCATGACATCGACCCCCAGCTGCCTGGCGCCGCCGAACTCAATGACATAGTTTCTCACTCTGGGCAGGGTCATTTCCAAGCCGGGCAGTTCCGGTATTTCGGCCAGCTGCTCGGCCAGGCGCGGGAAGGAACTTTGGAACGGTTCCGGAGCGTTCGGCGGAAAAGGCGGCGATGGATCGGCCGGGCGCTCGCCCAATTCCACGTTCAGGCGCAGCAGTTTTTCCGCCCGGCCGACCGTCATTTTGACCTTGTCGCCGGCCAGGCGGAATTGCAGGGCGGCCGCGATATCGCGAAAGCGGGCGATCGGTTTTTCGGAAATTTCTTCTAGGCGGTCGCCCTTGCGGATCCCGGCCTTGGCCGCCGGCGAATCCTTTAGCACTTCCTGGACCTGGTTCGAGTCGCCGCTGAAATTGACCCCCAGCCAGCCCGGGATGATTTTTCCATGAGTTTTCAATTTTTCAACCATGCGGTTGACTTGCCCAACGGGAATGGCGTAGCAGAGGCTGCCGCTTTCATTTTTGCTGCCGCTGACCACGATGACCGCCGAATGGTCCCTGAAGGTGTAGTCGGGAGCGGAGGAAAAGCCGACGCTGCCGCGGATGATGCCCAATAATTCTCCTTTTTTGTTGACCACCGCGCCTCCGGCCGAACCGGGGGCGATCGGCGCGTTCAGGATCAATTCGTTTTCCGAACGACTGCTGATGATGCCCTGGGTGATGGCGGGAAAACGGTCGTAGAACAAACCGATCAATGCCACCCAGTTGCCGACCTCGGACCTGCCGGTTTGCGGCAGAGGCAAAGGCCCTTTTTTGTCGAGGCGCAGCAGCGCCAAACCTGAGCGGTTGTCGCCGCCGATGATTCTGGCGACGATCGTCTCACCCTTGATGGTTTCCACTGAGATTCTTCTAAAAGGATGGCGGGTGATCAGCGAAGTGGTGATGACCAGTTTGTCTTCCAGGGCAATGCCGGTAGCCACGTATTTTCCGGCATTTTCGGCGACCACTTTTACCAGTGATGGCGACACCCGGTCAAGAACGATTTTAATTTCATTTTCCATATTTTCAATCTTTTCTGCTGCCTGAACGCCCATGGCGGCCCAAATTAGCAGCCATAGGCCAAAAATTGCTTTTTTCATGGTTTTCTCCTAAATTTGATTGAGCGTCGCGTCCTGACTGCCGGGTTTTTTTTGATGGGAAACCGGTTCGAGGGAGTAGCGAATGCGGTTGTCGGATGCCGAAAAAAACAGGTCTTCATGCAAGGGGATCTCCCTCTTTTCCGTTGGCCTGCCGGAGAGCGGAGAGTGACGGGGTTCAGGACGGAACAGTTGAAAAAGCGATAGCAGTATGACGGCGCCGGCAAAGGCCATGATCGCGAAGCCGATTTTTCTTTGCTTTTTCTTTTTTCTGATTTTTCTGAAAACCTTTTCCTCAAAATCTAAACCGGGCTCGGCCCGGTTTTCTCCCTGCTTGAAAATTTCCTGCCAGTCAGGCATAGGGTGCTCCTTGCGGATCGAGGTATTGTTTTTTCAAATTTTCCCTGCCCCGGAAAACCAAAGACTTGACCGTGCCGATGGGCTTGTTCAGTATGAGGGATATTTCTTCAAAGGAAAAATTGTTTATTTCCCTCATGATCAGCGGCACGCGCCATTTTTCGGGAACCAGGGCCAGCAATTGCTCAAAAAGCAGTTTTCCTTCGAAGTGGGGGGTGTAGGAAACCTGGCGGTCATTCAGCTCGGAAAGGGAGAATACTTTTTTCAGGCGCTTTTTGCGGAATTCGCTGCGGGCCAGGTTGGTGGCGATGGTATAGATCCAGGCTTTGCAGGCCTGCGGGTGGTCGGTTTTCAAGGTGTGGGCTTTGAAATAAACCTTGACGAATGTGTCCTGGGTCAATTCTTCGGCGACCTGCCGGTCCCCCAGAAGCAGGTTCAGGTAATTGAATATCGGTTTTTTGTACATGGTCATCACTTCTTTGAACGCGGCTTCACTTCCGTCCTTGAGCTTGGCAATCAGGTCATTCATGACTATTCTTAAAGATGCGCAAGGTATGGAAAAAGTTGCAACCTGGGTTCCATCTTTCGTGATTTTTCCGAAATCGGGGAGAAAATTGGATTTTAAACCCTTTCCATCTTCCCTCCTGACGGAGAGATAGGTAATGAGAGAGAGATACAATCATTATAATATAACTTTTTAAAAAATCAACTTTTTGAATTTTCTCCCCAGGGCTTCACTTGGCGCTGGCTTCCGCATTCCGGGCTTCCTCGGTGATGTCTTCAATTTTTTGCGGCAGTTTTTGGATTATTTCCTTGCCGACTTTGAAGGCATAGGCCAGGGCGGGATTGCGGGCCATTACCGTTTCCCCTTCGGCGTCGGCGAATTCCATGACAATGCGGCTGAGTTGCCCGGGATTGGCTGCGTTCTCCGCCTTCATTTCGATGCGGGTGGCAAATTCAGGCAATGACGTGGGGCGGTCGACAAATTCCCTGGCTTCACAATCGGCCAAGGCCGTGAGCAAAAGGTTGATTTTTTCCTCGCTGGGTTTTTTCCCGGTTCCCGGCTTGACAAACTTCCAGGTGGCGTCCGCATTTTTACGGATTTCAAAAGCGAATGTTCCGTGCTTGAATTTGAGTTCCCGGATGTCAAAAGAATAAAACAGGGCGACTTTCTTCTCGCGGAAAAAGGATGCATCGCTGGCAAACTTATCCAGGAAATCTTTTTCGATTTCACAAATTTCGTTGAAACCGTCAGCCAGGGCATAATACCGCTCTCCCTTTTTGCCAATCGCGATTTTTTTGGAACCGGCGGCGGAATTAAATTCCACCGTGAGTAAGGGCTTTTCCAGGCCGAATTCACGGCTGGAGGCGGGGCCAAGGGCCCCGGTGAACGACTTGGCTTCCAGCATGGATGCCGCGGACAGGATCTCGCTGACTTTGGCTTCCTGGGCAAGCGAAAAAATGGGCCTGTCCATGAACCACTGGCCGTCTTTTTGGGTGAAGCTGAAGCCGTTGTTTCCATATTGGAAGGTCATGGATGTGATGGCCAGGTTGTCGAATTCCGAAAATTTCTTGTCGCGGAAAGCGAACAGGTCCTTTTCCAGGGTGCTGCGCTTGTAGGAGGCGATGGAAACGATTTTGTTGCCCGCGGCCAGCTTGGCGTAGGACGAGGAATCGAGGTCGTTTTTCATTCCCAGGAGAATGGCATGCTCGGGGCGGTTTTTATCCTTGGCGAACAATCTCAATTCGATCTCGGGTTTGCTTAAACCGAAATTTTTCAAATCGCCGCCAGCCGCCTCGGCCACCAGACGGTCGTATTTCAAGGGGCAGAAATTATCCAGTATGCTCTCCAGCGCCACCTTGTCGGCCTTGGCCGCCAGAGGCTCATTCAGGCGCCAGACGGAATCCCGGAGCGAAAAAACGAATCTTTTGTCTTTTTGCAGCAGCTCGATTTTTTCGACTTGGGCGGCGGGAAAATCGAGCAGCACTCCCTCCACGGCCAGCTGGCGCTTTTCGCGCTGGTTGACGAACACGATGGCGGCAATGAGGACCACCAGCAAAAGCAGAAGGGCGATGATTTTTTTCCAGTTCACAGCTTCCTCCGGTACAGCCAGATGCCGATGCCGGCGATGAATACCAGCAGGGGCAGTATGACCAGCGTGTAGAAAAAGACCAGCCTGCCGCTGCTCTGGGTCAGGCTGACGGTTTTGGGAGAGGTGATCTTGGGGGCGATGGCGATCAGGTCTTTTTCCTCGGCCAGCCAGGAGACGGCGTTGTTGAAAAAATTGCCGTTGGCCTGAAAAATGTAATATTTGTTCTGGGCGAAATCGGAATCGCCGCAGACCACAATGCGGGATTTCTTTTCACCGCTGCCGGCCTCGATGGCGGCCGCGATATCCAGGGGACCGCCCTTGTCTTCCGTATTTTTGGTGATTTTTTCGGTCTTGATCTCCGTTTCATATTGGGTTTCGCCCCAGGAGTTGGCGCTGGTGGAGGCGAGGAAGTTCACCGTGACCCCGGTTGGGGCCGGGGAGATTTTGGCCAGGCTGCGGGCCAAGGGGAACATGGTGGCATAGCCGAAGTTCTTGGTAATGGCGTGTTCCGGATACTTGGCCACCACGGGCATGAAATAATTTCCGCCCATCAGACGGGAAAGTGGATCGATCTCGACCGCCACATTGTCTTCCAGAATCAGGCCGAAATTTTTCAGCAGCGGCTTCAATTCGGCGCCCTCAAAAGGGTTGACCAGCAGCAGCAGCCGGCCCTGCTCCTTTTCGATATATTGGGATAGCAGGAATATCTCTTTTTCAAAGAGCGGCTTTTGCGGTCCGGCCACGATCACGGCCGCCGCGTCCTTGGGCACGGCCGCTTCCTGGAACAGCACTATTTTTTTCACTTTAAAGGATAACTTTTCCAGGCCGGCCTTGGCTTCGGAATATCCGATCTCCCCGCTATCGTCGCTGTCGGGTTCGCCGTGCCCTTGGGTGAAATAAACCGTTTTTTCCCCCCGGCGCGACACGCTGATGATGGCGTTGGTGATGGCTTCTTCCGATACCTCCTCACTGCGCGTGCTTTTCCCCCCGTATTCGAACACCATGGTGCCGTCGGTCTTGATCTCATATTGCTTGACCATTTCCGGCTTCAGGTAGGGATCGATGACCGCTATTTTGATCTTGTCGCTGTAAAACCGGTAGAGATCCAGCAAAGAATTGAATCCCTCCAGGTTTCCCTGACCTTTGCTGAAAAAGGCCCTGATGACCAGGTCATTTTTCAGGTTCTTGACCACTTGCACCGATTGGTCGGACAGCGAGTGGGTTTTGCCGGCGGTGAAATCGAAGCGCTGGTGGATTCTTACCCCCAGATAGTTGACCGCGGCGGCAATGGCCACGATCAGCAGGATCACCACCGCCAGGTTGGAGGCGAAAATGAAATTCAGGCGCGAGTTCTTCGTCCGGAATTGCGAGAGGTTGCTGACGAAATATGCAGCCAGGCCGGCCGCACCCAGGAGCAGCAGCGCCAATCCGGCTTTTCCTTTTAAGGATGCCAGTCCAAAACTGATCCACAGGGTGATTCCGGTCAGGATGAGCAGCAGGGAAAAATAGTTCCCGAAGCGCAGGATTTTTTTCACGGTTACCTCCATTTCCTGAATTCAAATATGGAGCGTGTCAGGTACAAACCAAGGAAAATGAAAGTCAGGTAATAGACGATGTCCTGGGTGTCAATGACCCCGCTGACCATGTTCTTGAAATGGGAAAAGAAAGACAGGTAGGTCAGGATGCCGCGCCAGGCCCCCGGGCCGCTTTCGCCGACCCAGGAGATCACCCAGATCAGGATAATGGACGAAAATGAAATGACCGCGGCAATGACCTGGTTCTCGGTCAGCGCCGAGGCGAAAAGCCCGATGGCGATGAACACGGCTCCCAGCAGGAACAGGCCCAGGTAAGCGGTCAGCAGCGGGGCCAGTTCCGGGTTGCCGTATACAAAGACGAAGATGGAGTAGGTGGCGGTCAGCAGCAGGATGATGGCATAAATGATCAGCGCGGCCAGGTATTTGCCGATGATGATGGCCGATAGCCGCACCGGCGAGGTCAACAGCAGCTCCTCGGTGCGCATTTTCTTCTCATCGGCGAACAGCCTCATGGTCAGCATGGGGAGCAGGAACATCAGGATGATGGTCATGTTGTTGAAAAACGGTTCGAAAAGCATCTGGTTGATGTTGATGCGGTTCATGCCGTAGCCGGACTGCATCATTCTCATGGTCTGGTCGTTGGCCCAGGCAAGAATGTTGTAAAAGAAAAAGCCGCTGACCAGCAGGAAGAACGCGCTCAGGATATAGGCGATGGGGGAATAAAGAAAGGATTTCAGCTCTTTTTTGGCGATGGTCCAGATGTCCTTCATGACGCCCTCCCTTCTTCGGCCAAGATGATCTTCATGTACAGGGCTTCCAGCCCGGCCTTGATCTCTTTGATTTTGATGTCTTTTTCGATCAGGAATTTAATGATCTTGTTATAGTCGTTCAGAGTGTCCCTGAATTCGAGTTTCAGGACTTGGCCTTCGGCCCTGGCCTCGCTGATGACGGGAAACGCCAGCTGCAGGTCGCTCCAATCGGTGCCGACCGCCATGCCGGTTGTGACGATTTCCAGGTTTTTCCCCCATTCATCACGGGTCAGGGTGGCCATCAGCCGCCCTTCCTTGATGATGACGGCTCCGTCGCAGACCTGGGTGATCTCGGCCAGGATATGCGAAGAAAGGATGACCGTGGCGCTGTCTTTGAAAGAGCGGATCATTTCGCGGATTTCGATGATCTGGGCCGGGTCCAACCCGATGGTCGGTTCGTCCAGGATAAGCACTTCAGGTTCGTGGATGATGGCCTGGGCGATGCCCAGGCGCTGGCGGAAGCCGCGTGAGATGTTTTTTATCAGGCGGCCGTAGACGTTCTGCAGGTTGGTTTTTTCCACAACGCGCTCGATGGCGAAACGGATTTTTTTCCTTTCAATGCCGTACAATTCGGCCACAAAGCGCAAAAATTCCTTGACGGTCAGATCGCTGTAAACCGGGACCATTTCCGGAAGATAGCCCACCATCTTTTTGATCGATCTGAGGTCGCTGCCCACGTCGATGCCATTGATCCTGGCCCACCCTTCGTTGGCAGGCAGGTATCCGGTCAGGATACGCATGGTGGTGGTTTTCCCGGCGCCGTTGGGGCCGAGGAAACCCCAGATCTTCCCCTTTTCGACAGCGAACGAGATATCCTTGACCGCCTGCACGTCGGCGAATTTCTTGGAAAGATTTTCGACTTGGATCATCATGCCTCCTTACATTCTGTCGGGGATGGCGATCCCCATGACGGCCAGAAGTTTTTCGACTTTGTTCTTGAATATCCGTATCAGGCTCAGGCGCAAATTTCGTATGTCCGCATCCTTTTCGGCCAGCACCGGGAAAAGATGGTAGTAGTGATTGAATTTCTGGCACAGCCCGTAGGCGTATGCCGCCAGGGAGGAAAGCTCATGGTTTTGCAGGGCGAATTCCACTTGGGTTTCCAGAAGCGAAAGGTTGAGAATCATCTCCCAGTACAGTTCTTTTTCCCTGGCTTCGAGGCGCTGCATGCTGCCGGGAACGCGCTCCGCTTCGAGGCCGGCGGCGGTGCTTTTTTTCAAAATGCTGTTCAGCCTGACCATGGTGTATTGCAGATAGGGGCCGCTGTCGCCCTCAAAGTTCAGGGCTTCCTTGAAATCGAAGGCGATCACGGTGTTCAGGTTGAATTTGACCATGAAATAGCGCAGGGCGGCCACGGCGATGGTCCGGGCCAGAGGCAGGGCTTCCGCTTCGGCCAGGGCGGGATTCCTCGACTGGATCTCGCGCAGTGATTTTTCGTTCAGTTGGGCAATCAGCTCGTCGGCTTTGACTGCCCGTCCTTTGCGCCCGGACACCTCAATGTAGGGCTTGTTCTCTTCCCCGGCTTCCAGCTTCAAGCCCATTTCCCGGACGCAGGCCGGGGTCAGGGCCACCATTTCGTAAGAGAAATGGATGAAATTGGCGCTGGGCCCGGGGTGACCCAGCTGGGCCAGGACCTGGGCGATCAGGTTCTGCAGGTAGGACTGGCGGACGTCGATGACGTTGTACACTTTTTGGCCTCTGCCGAAGGGCCGGGTCTGCCGTGCCGGTTCGGACTGGGTCATGTAAATGGCATGGCCGTCGGGATAGGTATGAAAAAGGCGGTAGCAAAAATCCCGGGGCAGCAGGTTGAATTTCCACAGGTTGTATGCGATGTCCTTGCCCACATAGGTGATGGTGCCGTTGGAGCGGACGATGATCTTTTCAATGTTTTCCCGGTCGTAGTGAATGACCAGGCAGTCCTTTTTTTCGGGATCGGTGGAGCGGGTCATCACGTTGCGGGCGGTCATTTCGGCAGCGGCCGCCTTGAAAAAATCCAGGGCGATGACGTCGCTTTCCCTGGCCAGCAGGTCGTAGTGAATGCCGATCTGTTCCATGGTGCGGATGTGATCCAGCAGGACCTGCTCGGCGATATAGCGGCAGGCCTGGTACTCGGGATCGATCTTTTCCTCGATCTTTTTGTGCACGTCGCGGCGCTGTCGGGCCAGATCGTCGTTGCCGGCGAACAGCTGGTTGACCTCGGCGTACAGGTCCCAAAGATAAGCGGCCAGGCCGGATATTTTTTTTATCCCGTCCAGATCCATTTTCTGGTAATGGAGCAGTCCCCAGACCACGTCGGCGACCTGGATCCCGGTGTCGTCTATGTAATTCTGGACCTCGACTTCGTAGCCCAGGAAACGGCAGCTCCGGGCCAGGATGTCTCCCAAACAGGAATTGCGCAAATGGCCGATATGGGCCGATTTGTTCGGGTTAATGCTGGTATGCTCGACAATGACCTTTTCGCCCTTGGCCGGCAGCGGTTTTTCCAGGTTCTGCCAAAGGTACTTGAGGTAATCGTCGCGGCGCAGGTAAAAATTAAGGAACCCGCCGCCGGCAACCCGGATTTCCTCTATGGCATCCAGCTTTCCCGTCAATTTCGCGGCCAATTCGCCGGCAACCAAAAAAGGTTTGCTTTGGGTTTTCTTGGCCAGGACAAAAGCCAGGGTGGTCGACAGGTCTCCGAATTTCCGCTCCGCCGGCTGGGAAAAGGTCAATTCCGTTTGGGATAAATCAAAACTCTCCCTTAAAACCGCAACCATTGCATTTTTGATCTTTTCCTGCAGGGATTTCATAGAGCGGCTTCCAAATGCGACGTGCTGTTCCAGAAATCCACCACTGTCCAGCGACGCCGGGAATTTTCCATGAGCAGCAGGCTGGACAGGGCGGCGTTGCCGGTTCTGAACAAGCGGGCCTGGGCGGGTTCGAGCTGCAGCAGGTTGCCCAGGATGGCGCGGTTGACCGAGGCGTGGCCGGTGATAAGGATGTTTTGCCGATCCTCCTGCAAAATCCTTTGCAGTCCGGTCAGGGTGCGGGCGCAGACGGCGCTGAAGCTCTCGCCTCCCGGAACCGGAAAATCGGCATCGCTGATCCAGCGCTGGTGGATCTCGGCAAACTGTTCGCGCACTTTGCTGTAGATCAGCCCTTCCCAATCGCCCAGATCAATCTCGCTGAATTCGGATATCACGGTCAGCGGCCGGCCGTGGCCGCGGTTGATGATGGCTGCCGTTTCCAGGGCCCGCTTCAGAGGCGAAGAAAAAACCGCGTCGAAGGGTTCGTTTCTCAGCCTGGCGGCCAGCCGTTCGACTTCGCCGCGGCCCTTGCCGCTCAGGGGATTATCGATGCGGCCCTGCAGGCGGTCGGCTTCGTTGTATTCCGTGGTTCCGTGCCTGACCAGCAGGATTTTTTTTTTGATCGCGTCCATGGGCAGGATTATATTACAGCCGGCCGTGGCCGTCAACCGGCCCGCTCAGGGCTTCGGCGGGCAGGTTTTGCTGTCCGGTTTCAGTTGAGGATGGCCTTTTCCTTCTCCAGGATCAAGTCGTACACTTCGGCGGCGTCGCCGGCATTCTGCAGGCTGGAAACGATGTCGCCGCTGCTGGTGAGACGGGCGATATGGGCCAGGGTTTTTAAATGCAGGCCGATGTCGCGGTCATCGCTCATGATCAGAAAGATCACGTGTACGTTCCGGCTGTCCGGGGCCTTGAAATCCATGCCTTTGCGGATCACGGCCATGGCCAGTAAAAAATCGGCAAATTCGTCTGAAAAGATGTGCGGCGTGGCCACGCCTTTGCCGATCCCGGTCGATTGGACGCTTTCCCGTTTGACGAAAAGGCGTTTCACCTTCCTGACATCGCCGATAATGCCTTTTTCCTTTAAAAATTGTGAAAATTCGCCATAGAAGTGGTTGGTGTCCTTGCTGGTGTCGCTGATATAAATATTTTCCTTTTTCAGGTAGTTGGCCAGTTTCATCATAAGCTCCTTCTGCTGTCGTCGCCGGTCGCGAACAGCCGGTCCGGTCCGGCAGAAATCAGTGATAACTTCTGCTGATCGTCCATTTCCAGGCGCAAGCGGGTGCCCCAGGGATCGATCAGGAGATCGGTCCTGGGCAGGAAGCGCGGCACCAATTGATCCAGATCTTCGGGATAGCCGCTGTTTTGATCGGCATAGGCGTCGACGGCTGCCTCCACTTGCCGCATGATCGGCTCCAGCGACACCGTTTTGGACTTTTCCAGGCCGGCGAGGTCTTGTGAAACGGCATCGGCCTTGGGGCCTTTGCCCAGATAGAGGACCATTACGGCCAGCAGGGCGATTAGAATGATCAGCAAACCGAATCTCATGCACCTATTCTATAAAAGTGAAAAAAAAAAAACAAGCAATATATTGAAGATGCCGCGGGTTGCGCAGAAAAGAACAATGCAGAAAAGCGGGCCTGCCCGCTCAGACGGTGAATTTCCCAAGCCTGTGGTCAGTTCCCTGAAGCAGATACCCGGGTTCTCCGGCCAGTGCCCTGCGGGCCAGGGCAGCGATTTTTCCGCCCCCGGGACGTTGGATGATCAGCCGTATCCGCGTGGTTGGGAAAGAGCTCAGCATTTCGGCGTCGTTTTCGCTGTCGCCGGCTGCCAACACAGGCTCCCGCCCGAGTTGTTTGCGGATGTTGGCCACCTTTCCCCTTCCCAGATTGGGCAGCAATCCGGCCTGCAATTCCGCTCCGAACCGTCCGTTCTCCATGGTCAGCTCCATACCGATGACCCGCCGGCAGGGGAAACCGGTCACGTCGACCATTTTTTCCACCAATTGCCTGTTGCTGGCCGTGCTGACCACAACCATGGCGCCGTGATCAGCCAGCTCCTGGGCCAGGGCTTTCATTTCCGGGTAGATGCGGATGCCGGCAATCCAGCCGTAGCGCCAGCGCTCCAGCGGATCTTGCAGGGAATGGCGGCGGAGCGGTTCCTCAAGCTCTCGGCGGATGACCCCGGCGGCCATCGCTTCTAGTTCGGCCGGGGACAAACCCTGCAGCAGGGTGTTCACCCAGGGATAGGCGTACTCGCAGCCGATTCCCGGCGTCTCTTCCAGGGCCCGGTTCAGGGCCAGCAATCCCGAGGTGAATATCCGATAGTCTTCATTGATGCGGGCCTTGCGGGCAGGGGCTGGGTCAGCCTTCAGTTTTTCGTAGGCGAGGAAGACCGCTTTTTTCATTTTTTTCAAAGAGAAGGGCTTGCCTTTGAGCCTGACGCGGTCTACGCCGTTGATCCTGTCGGGGATCATGGCGGCCATGGTCTCGGCGTCGATCCTGAAAGCCAGGTCGAAGGTCAGGCGCCGCAGCAGGGCCTCGCCGATATCATTGAAGATGCAGGTGTTGTCCCAGTCGAATACCGCGATCTCGTCCGGCCGCACCCCGGCCAGGAATTGGTTCAGGGCGTCATAATTCCTTTGGTTCCAATTCAGCCGTTTCAGCTTCATGAAAAAATAGTAGCGGAAATGAGTTGAAGAGGCAAGTCGCCCGGCCGGGCAAGGGCATTTATATCCAGGGATCCCCCAAGGCGGCTTTAACATTTCCGTCCGATTCTGTATAATGATGGGCTCAAGGAGGACCCATGCGTTTCGCGGGCGAGCCGTCGGTCCATTTTCTCAAAGTGGCCGGAGCTGCGGCTATCGGGCCAATTCAGCGATCATGAACCATATCGTAAAGCGAAAAAACAGTAAATTCAGCGAAGACATCGTCATCGGCAGTCCCGGCGTCATCCCGGCGACCATCAATTAAGTTGCTGACGTTCAAAGTCAAGGTCAGCCGCAAGATCTTCGTCTCCCAGGATACGGGATTTGGCGTCTTCAAGGTGACGCTGGACGGTTCGCGGGAGGGCCGCGTCATTGTCGGCAACCTTTTTCCCTTGAGCGAAGGCGATTTCCTCAGGATCGAGGGAGAGGAATCCGAGCATCCGCGCTTCGGCAAACAGATCAAGGTCAGCCGCTATGAATTCATCCTGCCCCAGGACGGCGAGGGCATTGCCAACTACCTCTCTTCCGGGCGCTTCAAGGGCATCGGCAAGAAAACGGCCCAAAAGATCGTCGACCAATTCGGCCAGGGAACCTTTGAAGTATTGGAAAATACTCCGGAGCGGCTGCAGGAAGTCCCGGGTCTGAAAAAAACGGTCATCGAAACGATCCGGCAAAGCATGCGCGACAGCCGAGTCCAACGTGACCTGACCGTGCGCCTGACCCCTTACGGCATCGGCCAGGAGACGATTTTCCGCATCTACCGCGAATTCGGCGACCTGGCGCTGGCGCTGATCGAAAGCAACCCCTACATGTTGATCGAGCGGGTCCGCGGCGTGGGTTTCAAGATCGCCGATACCATCGCTCGGGCCATGGGCATCGACAAACTGGACGGCCAGCGCATCCGGGCCGGGATCTTTTTTGTCTTGGAGCAGAGCGAGTTCCAGCGCGGCGACCTATTCATCACCCGGGATGAATTGCTGAAAAAATGTTCCTGGCTGCTGGACATTGCCGACAGTGACGTGTTCGCCGTTCTGGAAAAACTGCTCGAACGCTCGGAATTGAGCAGCGCCGAGACGCCGGATGTCTGCATACTCAGGCCTCAGAACGAGCGGATCGAAAAGTACGCTGCCCGGCGCCTGTTCCAACTGGCCCAGGGACTCTTTGCCGTCCCGGAACTGGCGGTCAATTTTGATGCTGTTTTTGAAAAACTGGCCCTGGAGCTCACCGCCGAACAGAAGCAGGCGGCGCTGACCGCGGTGCAAAACCGGCTGACCATCATTACCGGTGGCCCGGGCACGGGCAAAACCACCATCATCCGGGCCATCATCGAGATCCTCAAGGCCAACGGCAAGTCAATCCTGATCGCCGCTCCCACCGGCCGGGCGGCCAAGCGCATCGAGGAAAGTTCACTTTACCAGGCTTCCACCATTCACCGCCTGCTGAAGATCAATCCCGAGACCGGCCAGTTCGTGCACAACGCGCAGAATCCCTTGAAAACCGACGCCATCATCGTCGACGAGTTTTCCATGGTGGATTCGTTCATCCTCTTTGCGCTACTGCAGGCGCTGGCCGACAACACCCAATTGATCGTCATCGGCGACAAGGACCAGCTGCCTTCGGTCGGCCCGGGCAACGTGCTGCGCGACATGATCCAGAGCGGTTATTTCAACACCATTTACCTGAACCGCAACTTCCGCCAGACCCAGGACAGCCTGATCGTGGAGAACGCCTTCCGGGTGAACAGTGGCGAGCCGCTGCTGTTTCCCGCCCCCAACCCGGAGCTTGATTTTGTTTTTCTGCCCGTGCAGGGAGAGGCCCAGGTCCTGGAAAGAGTCGAGGGCATCCTCCGCTACTATCAAAACGATTATGCTTTCAATTCCAGTGCCCTGCAGGTCCTGGTGCCCATGTACCGCGGCCAGGCCGGCATCGACCAGATCAACCAGATGGTGCAGGAGAAGTTCAACCCCGAGCCTTTTTTGCTGAAAAAGGAAAAATCGGCTTTCAAGCGGCTGGATAAGGTGATGCAGACCCGGAACGATTATGACAAGCAGGTCTTCAACGGCGACCTGGGCATTGTTGAGGACTACAACTCCCGCGACAAGCTGCTGCTGGTCAATTATGACGGCTGGATCGTGGAATACGCCGCCGATGAGCTGGATGAGCTGACCCTTTCCTACGCGGTGTCGGTGCATAAATCCCAAGGGTCGGAGTACGATGTCGTGGTTCTGTCCCTGCTGCCGGCCCACGCGCGCATGCTCAGCCGCGAACTTTTTTACACGGCCATCACCCGGGCCCGGAAAAAGCTGATCCTGCTGTCGGATGAAAATACCGTGGCCCGCGCCTGCGCGAATTCGCAGCCGGTGTTGCGCAAAACCCTTCTGCCTATGCGGTTGAAGGAAGTGTTCGAGCCCGCGCCTGTGGTATAATCCGGCCATGGAAAACATCGCTTCCACCCCCATGCTGCGCCAGTATCGGGAGATCAAAAAAAGCTATCCCGACGCCATCCTCTTTTTCCGCCTCGGTGATTTCTACGAGATGTTCTTCGATGACGCCAAAACCGCCGCCCCCATCCTGGAAGTGGTCCTGACCTCGCGCAACAAGAACCAGCAGGACGCGGTGCCGCTGTGCGGCGTTCCCCACCACGCCTGGGAAAATTACGCCGCCAAGCTCCTGCGCAAAGGGTTCAAGGTGGCCATCTGCGAGCAGGTTGAGGACCCGGCCCTGGCCAAGGGCATCGTGCGCCGGGAGGTCACCCATGTCCTGACGCCGGCCACGGCCCTGGAAGTGGAATCACTGGATACCGGATTGAACAGCTTTATCGCCTGCATCCGCCGCGACGGCAAGTCCCTGGCCCTGGCCTCCCTGGATTTGGCCGTGGCCGATTTCGAAGTGAAGACCTTCGCCGCCGGCAACGAAGAAGCGCTGTTCAACGAATTTTACCGCAAATTCCCCAGGGAGATCGTTATTGCCAGGGAATATGAAAATGAATTCCGGCTTTTCGGCAAGCGCTTCCCCGAGTTTGCCGGAATTCTGGTTACCGCGTTCGCTGATGCGGAATTCGAGGTTTCGGCCTGTCGCGAGATTCTGAAGAAGCAATTTTCCCTGGAAAGCATCGAGGGCCTGGGGCTGGACGGATATCCGGCCGCCGTAGCCGCCTGCGGAGTGATGATCAAGTACCTGCGCTCCATCCGCCCGGGGGCCCTGGCCCATATCGGCACGCCGCGCTTCAGCGCCAAGGAAGAATACATGGTCCTGGACGCGGTTTCCTTTCGCAACCTGGAAATCATCGCCAACCTGCGCGGCGGCTCGCCCGCCGGCTCGCTTTTCGAGGCCGTGGACATGGCCATCACCCCCATGGGCAAGCGTCTGCTTAAAAAATGGCTCTCCTATCCGCTGCTCGTCAGGGCGGAGATCGAGCGGCGCCTGGACGGCGTGGAAGAGTTCTCCCAGAACCTGATCGGGCGCTCCGAGATCCGCAAGAAGCTGAAATTTTTTGCCGACCTGGCCCGCTTGAACTCCAAGATCGCCCTGAACATCGCCCTGCCCCTGCACCTGCTGAGCCTGCGCGACACCCTGGAAAAAATCCCTGATATTCAAAACCACATCAACGGCATGAAGGCCGAGATCATTCGTGAGGCGTTGCGCATCCTGCAGCCGCTGCCGGAGGTGGCCGAAATCATTGACAGGGCCATCGCCGCCGAGCCGGCCAACACCATCAGCGAAGGGCAGATCATCAAGCAAGGATACCACCAGGAGCTGGACGAACTGCGCGCCATCAGCCGCAACGCCAAGGAGATCGTCGCCGCCATGGAGAAAAGCGAGAAGGCCGCAACCGGCATCCCCTCGCTGAAGATCAAATACAACAAGGTGTTCGGCTATTTCATCGAGGTCACCAACAGCCACCTGCAGATGGTTCCGGACCGCTATATCCGCAAACAGACCCTGGTCAACGCCGAGCGCTTTTTGACCGCCGAGCTGAAGGAGCTGGAAGAAAAGATCCTCAAGGCCGAAGAAAAGATCGTGGTCATTGAAAAGCAGCTTTTCCTGGATGTCCTGGCTCGCATCCAGCGTTACTCGGCGCAGTTAAACCTCAACGCCGACTGGATCGCCGTACTGGACGTGCTGGCCTCGGGGGGCGAGCTTGCCCAGCGCCGCGGCTACGTACGCCCGGAGATCAACGACGGCACGGCCATCCGTGTCCAGGATGGCCGGCATCCGGTCGTCGAGGCCGCTTCCGGCCGCGGCTTCATTCCCAATGACCTGACCCTCTCGGCCGAAAACGAACAGATCCTGGTCATCACCGGCCCGAACATGGGCGGCAAGTCGACCTACCTGCGCCAGAACGCCCTGATCGTCATCCTGGCCCAGGCCGGCTGCTTCGTTCCCGCCGCCAGGGCGCAAGTGGGCATCTGTGACCGCATCTTCACCCGCATCGGCGCTTCCGATTCGCTGATCGAGGGCAAGTCCACCTTCCTGGTGGAAATGATCGAGGCGGCCATCATCCTGAACAATGCCACCGCCCGGTCGCTGATCCTGCTAGACGAAATCGGCCGCGGCACCTCCACCTATGACGGCCTTTCCATCGCCTGGGCCGTGATCGAATTCCTGCACGCCCTGAAAGAGAAGCCGCGCACGCTCTTCGCCACCCACTACCACGAGCTGACGGAACTGGCCGCTGTCCTGGAAAGAGTAAGGAACTGCCACATCGCGGTCAAGGAATGGCAGGACAATGTCATCTTCCTGCACAAGATCATGCCCGGGCCGACCGACCAGAGCTTCGGCATCCACGTGGCCAAGATCGCCGGCATCCCCAGGGCGGTCATCGAACGGTCCAAGGAGATCCTGCTCAACCTGGAAAAAAAAGAATTGAACCGCCTGGTCAAGGAGCGCATCACCGGCCGCATCCAGAAGGCCCCTCCGCAGAACGCCGGCCTTTTCCCCGAGGACATGGAGCTTGAGGTCTGGGACGAGATCCGCGACAAGCTGAAAGAGATCGACATTTCCAGCCTGACGCCGCTGGAAGCACTGAACATCCTGCAATTTCTGAAAACCAAGAGCGACAAGTTCCAGTAGATTCACTATCCCTGAAAATGGGGAGCTTGCTGCTTATTTTACTTATAGTATCCCGCTTGATTAAGATCGATTTGATACTGCAATTTCAAAATGCAGCGCATCGCATGATTCTTCCAGGTTTACAAAGATTGTGAAAATATCGGCCACTTATGTGTTTATAATTGTGTATGATAAAATGGATATCGAACTGCAGGGAATTCTTTCAGGCGAGAAAAAATTTTATGGGCTCAATTCTCCATACAGATAAAGAGAAATTTGCGATGTCTCCACCTGCGGACGGCAAGGGTGTGTTTGACTGCCGGGGTGCAGATGGAACAAGCGCATGTAGCCGGAGACGGGAATGACAAGAAAATTTTTGCTCGTTCTGTGCGCTTTGTCCCTTCTTTCCTTGGGAATGGGCTCCGAGCAGAAAAAATTCGGGCTGCCCGACCTGATCCCCAGGCAAGTCCTGTTCGGGAACCCGGTGAAATTGGCGCCGCGCTTGTCGCCCGACGGGAAATTGTTGGCTTTTCTGGCACCGGCGGAAAATGGGGTGATGAATATCTGGATGCAGACCGTCGGCAAGTCCGACGCCGCTTCCCTTACAATGCATACGGGGGGAGGCGTCCGCCCGTTTCTCATGAATTGGGCCTTCGACAGCCGTCATATCCTTTACCTGCAAGACAACCGGGGCGATGAAATATTTCACGTTTTCATGGTTGATACGGAAACGAAAATCGTTCGCGACTTGACCCCCTTTCCCGGCGCCAGGGTTAGTCATTATGTTTTGCGCCGGCAGCATCCGTTGGAAATGCTCGTTTCGCTCAACTTGCGGGGGGATGCGAACTCTCTCGAAATTTACCGCGTCCAGCTCGATACGGGCGCCCTGGCGCTCGACACGCAGATTTCAGGCAGAATTACGGATTGGTATGCGGATGAAAACCTGGTTGCCCGTGCAGCAAAGGTGATGGATCCCCGCGACGGCGGGATCATCCTGCGGCTGCGGGACGGCCAAGACCAATCCTGGCGCGACCTGCTGGCGTTTCCATTTGGAGAAAAGTGCGGATTTATTGAATTCCGTCCCGGGGGGAATTCCGCCTTCTGCGAATCCTCGCTGGGGGCCGACACCAGCCGACTGGTCGAAATCGATCTCCGAACCGGCCGGACCCTTCGCGTCGTTTCCAGCCATGAGAAGTGCGACCTCGGATCCGTCATGATCCATCCGCTCACGAAAGAAATTCAGGCTGTTTTCTATGAATATCTTCGGCCCGAGTGGGTCTTGCTGGAGGAGGAATTAAAGAACGATTTTGGAGTTCTGCAAAAATTCAGGCCGGGAACTTTCGACATTGTAAGCAGGGACTTGGCCGATCAAAAATGGCTGGTGTGCTATTGGAGCGATTCAGGCCCTCAAGCCTATGCCCTCTACGACCGTGCCAGTTTAAAGGTCGAACTCCTCTTTGAAGACCGGCCGGAATTGAATAAATACAAGCTGGCGAAAATGGAATCCCTGCTGATCACCGCCCGCGACGGAAT
>JADFDP010000129.1 GCA_018262835.1 Candidatus Aminicenantota bacterium | reverse complement strand
GCTTATCCTCCTTTGCCGCTTTGGATCGCCAGCAGTTTTTCTGCCAGCTTGAAAAACAGGTCCCGGTACTCAGGCAGCGCCTCCACGATCAGTTGGCCTCGGGAATAGGCCTCGGCGATGCGCCGGTCGTCTGGGATTTCCGCCAAGATCGGCACGTACGCTTCTCGGCAGAACACATGTACGCGGTCGTCGCCGCTTCCGATTCGGTTGACCAGCACCCCGAAGGGTAGGCCAAGCTCCCGTATCATGTCGACTGCAAGTTTGAGGTCATGGAGGCCGAAGGGCGTCGGCTCGGTGACCAGCAGGACGAAATCCGCCCCGCGGATGGTGGCGATGACCGGGCACGAGGTCCCGGGCGGGGCATCGAGGATGGCGGGCATGCCCGGCATCAGGCGCTCCTTGACGGCGCGGATGAGCGGCGGCGCCATGGCCTGCCCGACATCGAGGCGTCCGGTGACCAGGATGACCTTGCCGGCTTGTTTCTTTGCGATCGTACCGATGCGCTTGGGTATTTCCCGGATCGCCTTTTTCGGGCATACGAGCATGCAACCACCGCAGCCGTGGCACATATCGGCGAAGACCAGCGGCTTGGCCCCGTAGGAAACAATGGCATGGTAGGCACAGAAGCGGCCGCATTCGCCGCAGCCGTCGCAGAGAGACTCGTCGACTTCAGGTACCGGGATCGAGACGGCCTCCTCGCGGATCGTCTCCCCGGGCAGGAACAGGTGACTGTTCGGCTCCTCCACGTCACAATCCAGGAGCTGCAGCGGGCGCTCGAGCACGCGGGCCAGGTTCACGGCCACCGTGGTCTTGCCGGTACCGCCCTTGCCTGAGGCGACGGCCAGGATCATTTGCCGTGGCCGGTTTCCAGTTCGGCCAGGCGGGATTTCATTTCAGCCAGCGTTGCCTGCATCCCCCACAACTGGTTGCGCAGCAACACGTAGTCCGCTGGCATCGGGTCCTGGCCGATGGGCTTACCCTGCAATCCGGCGAAACCGGTCTTAGCCTCCGCGGCATCATCCGGTATGTTCAGCAGGCAGTAACCCTGCGCCTTTCCGGTCATGGGGCCCTTGCCCCGCGGTCCCGTTCCGTCAAATCCCGGCATGGTCACACCTCCTCTTTTTCACGCGATCATTTCTCGCGCGATCACCAGTGCCCCTGGACGTCGGCGCCTTTGGCTTCTTTCAGCTCTCCCGCCTTGAACTTCTCCAGGGCCGTGTCGACAGTCGGCGCGTCGCTGGTGTAGACCTTGACCCCGGCGGCAGCGAGGACACGGAAGGCCTTGGGGCCGCAGTGGCCACTCACCAGGGCCTTGGCCCCCGAGCGGACCACGGTCTCGGCCGATTGGATGCCCGCCCCCTGGGCCGCGTTCAGGTTTTGCTGATTATCGATGATCTCGAACTTTTCGCTATCCAGGTCATAAACCAGGAACTTTGGCGATCTTCCAAACCGGCTGTCCAGGGGGGCATTGATTTCGTTGCCCGATGTGCTAAAAGCAATCTTCATGGTTCTCTCCTTTTCAATTGAATGTTGTCTTGATCTCTGGTGCTTCCTTCAATAAGGGGGCTGCCAGCTCCTCCATATTCCACTCCTTCCAAAAAGGTAGTTTGGCATGGATGTCCATATATTTCTGCGGGATAGGATGGGTGCCGATAACCACCTTAAGTCCGTAAGCGGCCTCAATGAAAGCTTTGAAGCGGCGGATGTTGGGGCAGGGCGGATAGCCGACCACCAGCCCCGTGGCCAAATGGATGACCGTCGCTCCGTTCTTTTTGAACTCGGCGGGGACGTATTCCACATTTCCGCCAGGGCAGCCGCCGCAGGTCGAGTAGCCGACGATTTCCACCGCCTCGTTGGGAGGATATGCGGAAAAAGCGCCGACGCGCTCGCGCAGGGCACGGAAACACTTGCCGCCGCCGCAGTCCTTGTAGCGCGCGCAGATAATGATGCCGATCTTAGTCATATCAACTTCTCCTCATTACGGAAGCGGATATAAATCATGCTTTCCCCTGTATCAACCTGTTTCCGCACAAAATCTCTTTGTTATTTTTTCTTGACTTCTTTTTCGGCCTCTTTTTCGACTGCTTCCAACCGCTTGCGGATCGTGTCCAGCTCGTTCTGCAAATAGTCAGCCTGGCTTTTCAGCGCCTGCTTCACCATCTCCGGGTCTGGGTCGATCTCCGGTGCGGCATAGCCGCCAAAGCGCATCCATCCGGGCTGGTCCCCTCGGCAAGGACCTTCAAGGCCAGAGGCATAGAACATGTTCCTCCAGCCGCGGCCGCCGCCGAAGCCCCGGCTCCAGGCTCCGCGGCCCCGTCCGAATCCCATCCCGAAACCCCGCCCCGGCAGGGGATTCGTATAACCCGGCATTCTATAACCAGCACAATAACCAGCCGCCCGGCCGGTCATGGGGCCCATTCCAGTGGGTCCTGTTTTGTCGCCTCTTGGCATTGTATCCTCCTTTTTTTGTTTATATTATTTCCGAATCAGTGAGGTCCCGCATTTCGGACATTGCCTTTGAACACAGGGCACGCCACGCTCATGGGCCAGGCGCTCCCCGCATTTCGGACATACGCAGGTCCCGATTGCCCCGCCCGCCAGCGGTCCGCTCATGCGGCCGCGTTTCTGGCCTCCGCGCCCTTGGCCCATGCCACCGCCTTGCCCTCGGCCGCCACCCATCCCTCCTTGTCCTCTTCCATTCATGCTTGTTTCCTCCTTATTTTCAGCGAAAAAACCGCCGTTCTTGAAGCGTGCACGCCCACAACAACCCGGCATGGCGAAAGCGTTCCCGCGCAGGCCGCCCTTTTGCCAGGCCTGAATGACGGCATGCAGGTCGCCGGCCACGAACGGGATCACCCGGATGCCGTTGGCAACGATCAAGGCGTTCAAAGGCCGGGAGATCGCCCCGCAGACGATGACCTGGATCCCGAGCTCGTTCAGCCGGAGCATTTTTTGCAGCGGCAGGTCGGGCGGCAGCATCTCTTTCTTTTCACCGACAATGTGGCCCGACTCGGTCTCCACCACTTGGACCTGGAGCGCAGTATCAAAGACCGGCGCGATGCGTTCATTCAAACAGGCAAATGCCACTTTCAACATAAGCAGTTTTGCTCCTCACTATAATCTGAAGCATGATTGGTGCCAAAACCTCATTCAATCAGTAAAAATGCGCGGATGACCGATATTGCTAAGATTCGACGAGAGATCCCCTCTGCCGCGAAACGGAGAAAGGGTAGCGTTGATGCTACCTATCAGAACGGTATGATAGCAATTACGCTACCATCAGTGTTTCGGGACGAGAGGCTAAAGACCCAGCTTTTTAATGCGGCGGAAGAGGGTGGTTTTATGGATGCCCAGGTCGCGGGCGGCAGCAGAGTGGTTGCCGTGCCGCCGTTCAAGGGCGGCGCGGATGGCCTGAACGTCGATCTGGTCATGGGCGGACCGCACGGCGGACATTTCCCCCCCCCCGCCGGTGAACGCGGTCAATTCGGCCGGCAAGTGCTCCATGAGGATCTCCCCTTCGTTGCACAGGATGAACGCGCGCTCGATGACGTTCTCCAGCTCGCGGATGTTGCCCGGCCAGTCGTGGGCCATGAGCAGGGACAGGGTCTCGGCGGCGATCCCCTGGACCTCTTTCTGCTGCAGGCGGTTGAAACGGGCAATAAACTGCCCGATCAGCAGGGGAATATCCTCCATGCGCCGGCGCAGCGGCGGCAGCTCCACGCGGATCACGTTCACCCGGTAGTAGAAATCCTCGCGGAATTGCCCCTGGCGGGTCATTGCCAAAAGGTCTTTATTGGTGGCGACGATGATGCGGGCGTCGGCGGTCTCGGAACGCGTCGCCCCCAGTGGTTCGTAGACGCGATCCTGCAGCACGCGCAGGAGCTTGACCTGCAGCGCCGGGCTGATATCTCCGATCTCGTCGAGAAAAAGCGTGCCGCCTCGGGCCATGGCGAAGCGGCCCGGCTTGTCCTTGTTGGCGCCGGTGAAGGCCCCGGCCTTGTAGCCGAACAGCTCCGATTCCAGCAGCGTGTCGGGCAGGGCGCCGCAGTTGACCGCGATGAACGGCCCCTGGTTGCGGGAGCTGAGCGAGTGGATTGTCCGCGCCACCAGTTCCTTGCCGGTGCCGGTCTCGCCCAGGATGAGGACGGTGCTGGGGCTGGAGGCAACGGCGGGAAGGACTTCGAACACCTTCTGCATCAGGGGGCTGCGGCTGGACAGGTCTCCGACGCGGAACTTGCTCTCCAGTTCCTGGCGCAGCGCCTCGATCTCGGAAAGGTCGCGAAACGTCTCGGCGCCTCCAACCACGCGGCCGGAGGCGTCGCGGAGCACGGCGGTTGAGACGCTGATGGGGATGCGTTCTCCCGCGGCGTTTACGATGTAGCCGGACTTGCCGATGATGGGCCGGCCTGATTTCAGGGTCTGCTTCAGTGCGCAAGTGGCGCCGCACATGCTGGAGCGGAAGACCTCGGAGCAGTGCCTGCCGATGGCCGCTTTGCGTTTCACGCCGGTGATCTGTTCGGCCGCCCGGTTGAAGGAAGTGACCAGCCAATCACGGTCGACCGTGAACACGCCATCGGATATGCTTTCTAAAATGGCTTCGGTCTGGGCTCGGGGCACCTGTTGCTTTTTGCCGTTCTTGCTTTTCATCTTCGCTGCGGCCATTATACATTAAATCCTTTGGCCGTGGCAC
>JADFDP010000128.1 GCA_018262835.1 Candidatus Aminicenantota bacterium | reverse complement strand
GGACCCAGCCCCTGGAAAACGGCCGCGGCCTGCTCTTTCCGGCGCCGGCAGTAGGCGGTCAGGGCCCGCCAATTGTAGAGCAGATGGATTGAGGCGTTGACGATCAAAACAAAAACGATAACCGCGTGCACCCCCTCCCACTGCTTCTTGTCCAGCCCCAGCACCGACCAGCCGGTCCAGGCGGCCAGGCTGCCTTCGGGGCGCAGGAACAGGACGACGCCCGACAGGGCGCTCAGCAGGAACGAAAAAAAGAGCAGGAACGAAACGAACGCGCGCCCGCGGAAAGATTTTGACTTTCTGATCATGGAGTATCCTTGGATAATGATTATATCAAATTCCCAAAACAATCAACCCTTTTTACCCTCGGACTCTTCAACGGGTCACGGATGTCTTTTTGTCAAATGGTTGAAGTTATGTTATGTTAAATTCATGAAAAAAATCGGTTTTTTTATAATAATTGCCTTGCTGGCCGGCTGGCTGGGTGCCAGCGAGGAACCATTCAACTGCTTCACCATCGTGGCCGGCAGGGACGCCACGGCAGACGGCTCGGTGCTTCTGGCCCATAATGAAGACGATTACGGCCGGCTCCTGGTCAACATCCACAAGGTCCCGGCCCAGGAACACCGGCGCGGGGATGCCTTCACCATGAAAAGCGGCGCCCTCCTCCCCCAGGTGGCGTATACTCCCGGCCTGCTGTGGCTGGAGATCCCTGAAAACGATTTTGCCGACGCCTACGTCAACGAATACGGGGTGGCCCTGACCTCCAATGCCTGCCCCTCCCGCGAAGACAAGCCCGAGCTGTCCGCGGGCGGCATCGGCTTCAGCCTGCGGCGCCTGGTCGCCGAACGGGCACAGACGGCCAGCGAAGGCGTGCGCCTCGCCGGCGAACTGATCTCCCAGTACGGCTACAATGCCTCGGGACGGACCTATATCATCGCCGACGCCCGTGAGGGCTGGCTTTTGCACGCGGTCCACGGCAAGCACTGGGTCGCCCGGCGCGTCCCCGACGGCGATGTCGCGGTCATCGCCAATCGCTACACCATCGGCGCCGTGGACCTGAACGACCGTGAGAATTTCCAGGGGGCGCCGGACATCATCGAATACGCCGTGCGCCGGGGCTGGTTCGATCCGCAGAAGGACGGAGGATTCAATTTCGCCGAGGTCTATTCCAATCCCGGCAATTTCGCGGACATGAAAAACGTGCTGCGGCAATGGCAAGGCACCAATTTGCTGGCCGCCAAAGCGCGCAAGCTGGAAGACCAGTTGCCTTTTTCATTCAAACCGCGGCGCGACATCCGCCCGAACGACCTCTTCCGCGTCCTGCGCGACCATTACGAAGGGACGAAGTACGATGCCAGCGATCATTACAAAAACGGCTCGCCCAACTCCGGCAAAAACCGCACTATCTGCACCGAATCCACCCAGTACGCCTTCGTCGCCCAGCTGCGCGGCTGGCTGCCCGCCGAGATCGCCCACCTGGTCTGGATATGCCTGCGCCGCCCGGACAGCAACGGTTTTTCCCCCTGGTATGCCGCCATGGGCAAAGCTCCGGACGGCTACAGCCGGGAAAGCGCCGACAACGCCATGAGAAACCATTTCTTGCCCCTTCCCGCCCAGGCGTATGAAGATGCCGGCCACGCTTTCAACACCTTTGCCAAGGTTTCCGAGGCGGTCGACCGGCAATACAAAGACCGGATCGAAAAAGCATTGAAGGTCTGGCGCAATTTCGAGGATTTTTTGTTCGGCGACGTGAAAGACCACGAAAAGGAATTCATTTTCCTGCTGAAAAACAACAAGTCCGTGGCCCGGAAGATCATCGACAATTACATCCACGGCCTGGAGTACCGCAAATGGTTCCTGGCCGCGGAACTGCTCAAGGAATTCCGCAAGTGACAACCGCACCCGGCAGGGGAAGACCGGTCACGGCGCCGGCGCCGGCCGGCGCTTGACCAACGGCGCCCCACTGGCGGTGGCTAGTCCCGCCGGGCGGCGGGCGGGACATATTTTTTCAGCAGCAGGGAGAGGGTGACCACCGTGACCGAGCTCATGGCCATGGCCAGGCCGGCCACTTCCGGCGGCAGCAGGATGCGCAGGAAAGGATAAAAAGCGCCGGCGGCCAGCGGGATCAGGGCCGTGTTGTAGGCAAAAGCCCAGAAAAGGTTCTGACGGATGCGCCCCATGACCTTGCGGCTGAGCTGCACGGCGGCGACCGCGTCGCGCAGGTCGTCGCGAATCAATACGATATCGCCGCTCTCGATGGCCACGTCGGTGCCGCCGCCCACGGCGATGCCGATATCGGCCTGGGCCATGGCCGGCGCGTCGTTGATGCCGTCGCCGACAAAGGCCACGGTCTCGCCCGCGTCCTGGAGTTTCCTGACTTCCCTCGCCTTGTCCTGTGGCAGGACCTGGGCGATGATCCTTTCGATCCCAACCTGGCGGCCGATGACCGCAGCCGAACGCGGGTTGTCGCCGGTGATCATAACCGCGGCCAGCCCCATGGCCCGGAAAGCGGCCACGGCTTCAGCCGCCGCGGGCTTCATGGCATCGGCCAGGGCCAGGATGCCGGCCAGGACGCCATCCCTGGCGACCAGGACGATGGTTTTCCCCTCGTTCTGCAAACGCTCGACGGCGGGCAGGGCCGGCGCCACGCCGGCGACCCCGCGGCGTTCGAAAAAGGGGACGCTGCCGATGACGATCTCCGCCCCGGACAGCGAGGCCTTGACGCCCTCGCCTTCCAGCGTGTCGAAATTCCGGACTTCGGGAACGGACAGTTGGCGGCCCGCGGCCGCCTTGGCAATGGCCCCGCTCAACGGATGCTGCGAGTTGCGTCCGGCAGCGGCGGCCATGATCAGCACATCGTCTTCCGTGCCCGCCAGGGCGACGACGTCGGACACCTCGGGCCGGCCGGCGGTCAGGGTGCCGGTCTTGTCGAAGACGGCGCTGGTCAGGCGTCCGGCCGCTTCCAGGGCCTCGCCGCGTTTGATCAGGATACCCAGCTCGGCGCCGCGGCCGATGCCGACCATGACCGCCGTCGGCGTGGCCAGCCCCAGGGCGCAGGGGCAGGCGATGACCAGGACCGAGATCAGCGTGGTCAGGGCGAACAGGAACGTCTGGCCGGCGATGAAATACCAGCCGGTGAACGCCGCGACGGCGATGGCCAGGATGATCGGGATGAACACCCGCACCACGCGGTCGGCCAGCCGCTGCACCGGGGGCTTCGAGCCCTGGGCGGCCTTGACCAGCTGGATGATCTGCGCCAGCAGCGTCTCCGCGCCGACCTTGGCGGCCGTGAAGTGCAGCACGCTGTTCTTGTTGATGGTGCCGCCGACCACATTGTCCCCGGCGCGCTTCAGCACCGGCAGCGGCTCGCCGCTGATCATCGCCTCGTCCACGTAGCCTGCGCCGCCGGTCACCCGGCCGTCGACGGGAATTTTCTCCCCCGGCCGGACCACGACCTCGTCGCCGACGCGGACATCCGCCACCGCCACTTCCATCTCCCGCCCGGCGCGGACCACGGTGGCCGTGGGCGGCTGCAGGCCCATCAGGGCCTTGATCGCCTCCGACGTCCGGCCCTTGGCGCGGATCTCCAGGTATTTGCCCAGGTTCAGGAAAGTGGCCAGCAGGATGACCGTGTCCAGGAAAAGGAATTCGTGCGGCAGGAGGCCGAGGACGGCCAGCAGGCTGGAAACAAGCGCCACGCCGATGCCCAGCCCGTACATGACGTCCATGTTCAGGTTGCGGTTCTTCAGGGCCTGGGCGGCGGCGGCGAAAATGGGAAAGCCGAGCCAGACCAGGCCGGGGACGGCGAAGGCCAGCATGGCCGAGCGCCAAAGGAACGAGAAGTGGAGCGGCAGGAACATGACGGCCATCAGGGGCAGGCCGGTGGCGAAGCCGACGGCGATGCGCCGGAGCCGGGTGCGCAGCTCCGCGGCCCGGTCCGCAGTCTCCTTCCCGGCGGCGTTCTCGGCCGGGCCGAGATAGCGGTAGCCGGCGGACTCGATGGCCCGCTGCATCGCCTCCAGGCCGGTTCGGCTCTCATCGTAGGTCACGTAGGCCTGCTCGGTCGCCAGGTTGACCGTGAGCTCCTCGATGCCGGGAACCTTGCCCAGCGAGTCCTCCACCGCCTTGACGCACATGGCGCAGCTCATGCCGCCGATCTTGATCTCGACTTTGCCCGTCTTTTTTGCCGCTTGGCTCATATTGTCTCCATCATGGTTATATTATATGTCAAACCGGCCGTTTTTCCCACAAAAAAAAGCCCGGCCCCGGCAGGCCGCCTTTATCCCGCTGCTCCCGATTGACAGCCGGGCGAATCCGGAATAAAATAGTCTTCCGGCAAAACAAACCACAGCGCACTCATGGGATACGACCAATGAAAAAAGCGACAAGCTCGAAAACGGTGATCCTGGCCGCCTTCAGCGCCAACCTGTTCATCGCCATGGTCAAATACGTGGTGGCTTTTTTTTCCGCCTCGTCGGCCATGCTGGCCGAGGCCATCCACTCCACCGCCGACACCCTGAACCAGGTGCTGCTCTTCGTGGGCATCAAGAAGGCCGCCAAGAAAGCCGACGAGCTCCATCCCTTCGGGTTCTCCGGCGAAGCCTATTTTTGGTCGTTCATCGTGGCCATCATCCTGTTCACCACCGGGGCCATCTTCTCCATCTACGAAGGGGTGCACAAGCTGCGCCACCCGGCCCCGGTCGACCACCTGCCGATCGCCTTGCTGGTCCTGGCCATTGCCATCGTGG
>JADFDP010000127.1 GCA_018262835.1 Candidatus Aminicenantota bacterium | reverse complement strand
GAACAGCGACCTTCCGGTCCTGGATCTCAGGCCCGCCTTGCTGGCGGCAAAAAGAACGTCGCGGGTCTATGCCAAGACCGATTCACACTGGAATGAATGGGGAGCCCGCGTCGTCGCAGGGGAGATCCATGAGTATCTTTCGGCGGCGATGGCCAAAGGGGGGAGGGTGGCGCACCCGGCGCCCGGCGTGAGAACCGGCAGGACGCGTCCCGGAGGCAATTTGGCGATGATGCTGACCCTGGAAAATTCCTTTTTCAGGGAGGAAAGGGTGAAGGTCCTTTCGGGCATGTCGTTTCGGGCGCTGCGGGCGGAGCTGCCGCCCCTCCGCTTGGCGCCCACGGTCACCGTGGAAGCCACACGGAACGGATCCGCCCCGTTCGCCAACGCCGTGATGTTCCATGATTCTTTCGGCCGCAGGCTGAAGCCTTATTTATCCGAGCTATTTGCCCGGATCGTCTACGTTCGGGACTGGGGTTTCCACTTCGCCGGCCAAGTCATCGAAAAAGAGCGGCCGGCGATCGTCCTGGATGAGATCGCCGAACATTTTCTGTACAACCTGGAATTCGTCAACGACCTGCCGAAAAAAAATGGAATTTAGCTCGCCTGCTTTTTTGTTTCTTTTCCTGCCCATTTTCCTGGCGCTTTTCTACGTGCTGCGAAAACCGGCACGCGATCTTTATCTGCTGCTCGCCAGCCTCCTATTCTACTTCTGGGGGGAAGGCGGCTACACCCTGGTACTGCTGGCTTCGATACTCGCCAATCGCGCCTTTGGGTCGCTGATCGAAAAAGCCAGAGCCGGCGCCGTCAAGAAAGCCATCTTCATCGCCGCCGTCGCTTTTAACCTGGGAGCGCTCATTATTTTCAAATACGCCTCTTTCTTTTTGCAAAATCTCGGGATCCCGGGCTCCGCCCGGGCGATCCATCTGCCCCTGGGAATATCTTTTTTCACTTTCCAGGCCCTCTCCTACCTGATCGACATCTATCGCCAAACCGCCGCCAATGACGACCACTCCGCCAGCTTCGCTCTCTACATGGCTTTCTTTCCCAAGCTCGCCGCCGGGCCGATCGTGCCGTATGGTGAATTCAGCCGGCAACGATCCGTTCCCGGATCCGGGAAAAACGACCTGGACTCCGGGGTCCCGCGCTTCGTCATCGGCCTGGGCAAGAAGATACTGATCGCGGACAGCATGGCCAGGATCGCCGACCCGATCTTCGCGCTGCCGGCCGGGCAGCAAACCGCCGCCCTGGCATGGCTGGGAATCATCAGCTACGCGCTGGAGATCTACTTTGACTTTTCCGGATATTCCGACATGGCGATCGGCATCGGGCGCATCTGTGGATTTCGCTTGCCTGAGAATTTCAACTATCCCTACGTTGCCAAAAGCATCAAGGAGTTCTGGACGCGCTGGCATATCTCCCTGGCGCGATGGCTGCGGGACTACCTTTTCCTTCCCATCGCCTATTCCACGCTGCGCCGGATCAAGAAAGACCGCCTGCTGCGCATCAAGGCCGAGGATTGGTCATATTACATGGGCATATTCATCACTTTCCTGTTATGCGGTCTCTGGCACGGAGCGAGCTGGACGTTCGTCATTTGGGGGACATTCTACGGGGCCCTGATGATCATCGAGCATGCCGGACTGGAAAAACTCATGAAAAAGCGGGCTTTCCCCTTCCGGATCGCCTATACCCAAGTGATGGTGCTCTGCGCCTGGGTCATGTTCCGTTCCGACACTCCCGCCTACGCCTTCTCCTATTTGCGGGCCATGTTCGGGCTGGGCGCGGGAAACGGGGGCCGCTTCTACCCGGCCCTGTACCTCGACGCCGAGCTTGTCTTCTTCCTGGCCGTCGGGATCGTCTTCTCGTTCCCCATCATCCCGGCCATAAAAAAATGGCTGGCAGGCAGGAGCGGAGCTTTGCCGGACAGAGGCAACAAGCGGCCGCCCCCGGCATGGCATCACGCCATGATCATTTTGAACAATCTTTATTTGATCGCGGTCCTGCTGATCGCCATCGTTTTCATGGTGGCGGGAACCTATCATCCCTTCATCTATTCACGGTTTTAGCTGTTTTCAAACCCGTTTGGATTGTAATATAATATTTCCCGCAGGGAGGGGGCATGAACAACGAACAATACACGATCAAGGCCACCCAGGCCATCCAGGATACCGCGGGACTCGCCCGGCAGAACGGCAACCAGGAGATCGTTCCCCTGCACCTGGTCATTTCCATCCTCGGCGTCCCGGAAAACATCGTTAGCGAGACCATCAGGAAGATCGGCGTCGACCTCGGACAGCTGGGTGCGGCGCTCGGCAAGGAGCTTGTCTCCCTGCCCAAGGTGGAAGGGGCGGAGCCTTACCTTGGCAATGCCTTGAAAAAAGCCATCGCCGCCGCGGCCGCCATCGCCGGCCAATTCCGCGACGAGTACGTGTCGACCGAGCACCTGTTCCTGGCGGTCATGGACCTCAACGAAACCGCGGCCAAGGCTTTGAAGCGCTTCGGCATCGGCCGAGATTCGTTCCTGAAGGCTTTGATGGAGATCCGCGGCAGCAAGACCATCACCGATCCCAGCCCCGAGGAAAAGTTCCAGGCCCTGAAGCGCTACGGCCGCGACCTGGTACAGCTGGCGCGCGACGGCAAGCTCGACCCGGTGATTGGCCGCGACGAGGAAATCCGCCGCGTGATGCAGGTGCTGGTGCGCCGCACCAAGAATAATCCGCTCTTGATCGGCGAGGCCGGCGTGGGCAAGACGGCCATCGCGGAAGGGCTGGCGCTGCGCATCGTCCAGGGCGATGTGCCGGAGATGCTCAAAGATAAAAAACTGGTTACCCTGGATATCGGCAGCCTCCTGGCCGGGGCCAAATACCGCGGCGAATTCGAAGATCGCCTGAAAGCCGTGATCAAGGAAGTGAGCGAATCCGCAGGCGAGATCATTCTTTTCATCGACGAGCTGCACACCATCGTCGGGGCGGGTGCCGCCGAGGGGGCGGTGGACGCATCCAACATGCTCAAGCCCGCCCTGGCCCGCGGCGAATTGCGGGCCATCGGCGCCACCACGCTGAACGAATACAAGAAATACATCGAAAAGGACCCGGCCCTGGAGCGGCGCTTCCAGCCGGTGCTGGTCAAGGAACCCACGGTGGAGGAGACCATCTCCATCCTGCGCGGCCTGAAGGAAAAATACGAGATCCATCACGGCGTCAAGATCACCGACGCCGCCCTGATCGCCGCCGCCACCCTGTCCAACCGCTACATCACCGAACGCTTTCTGCCCGACAAGGCCATCGACCTGGTCGACGAATCGTCGTCCAAGCTGCGCATCGAGATGGATTCCCAACCCGAGGAGCTGGATGAGCTCGAGCGGCGCATCACCCGGCTGGAGATCGAGCGCCAGGCCCTGAAAAAAGAGGGCAGCGCCGACGCCAGGGGCAAGCTGAAGACGTTGCTTGCCGATCTCGACCAGTTGAAGATCCAGCGCGACAAGATCAAGACCCACTGGCAGAAGGAAAAGGACCTGATCCACAAGCTGCGCGACCTCAAGGAGGAGACCGACCGGCTGCGCCTGCAGCAGCAGGACGCCGAGAGACGCAACGATTACGAACTGGCCTCGCAGATCCAATACGGGAGATTGCCGGAGAAGAAGAAGGAGAGCGAAGGCGTCCAGGATAAGCTTTCCGTCCTGCAGAAGGAAAAAAAGATCCTGACCGAGGAGATCACCGAGGAAGACATCGCCGAAGTGGTCTCCAAGTGGACCGGCGTCCCGGTCAGCAAGCTGCTGGGCGGGGAAAAAGAGAAGCTGCTGCACATGGAAGAGATCCTGAAGAAGAGGGTCGTCGGCCAGGATGAGGCCGTGGAAGCCGTCTCGCGCATCCTGCGCCGCTCCCGGGCCGGGCTGCAGGACCCGCACCGCCCGCTGGGCTCGTTCATCTTCCTCGGGCCGACCGGCGTGGGCAAGACCGAGCTGGCCAAGACGCTGAGCGAATTCATGTTCAACAGCGAAAAGGCCATGGCGCGCATCGACATGTCCGAATACATGGAAAAGCACTCGGTGTCCAAGCTGATCGGCGCGCCGCCCGGCTACATCGGCTATGAAGAGGGCGGCCAGTTGACCGAAACGGTCAAGCGCAAGCCCTATTGCCTGATCCTGCTCGACGAGATCGAAAAGGCGCACGGCGACGTTTTCAATATCCTGCTGCAGATCCTGGAGGACGGCCGGCTGACCGACGCCAAGGGCAAGACCGTGAACTTCACCAACACCATCATCATCATGACCTCCAACCTGGGCTCGGAGATTATCCAGGAGCAGCGCGACTACCAGGAAATGAAAAGCAAGCTGAACGAACTCCTGTTCAAGTATTTCAAGCCGGAGTTCCTGAACCGCATCGACGAGATCATCACCTTCAGGCCGCTGACGCCCGGAAATATCCAGAAGATCGCCGAGCTGCAGGTCGAGCACCTGCGGGAGCTGCTGGCCGCTCAGAAGATCGCGCTGACCGTGTCGCCGCAGGCCTTGGCCAGGCTGGCCGACGCCGGCTTTCATCCGCAGCTCGGCGCCCGGCCGTTGCGCCGCGTAATCCAGCAGGAGATCCAGGACAAGCTGTCGGTGATGATACTGGAAGGCCGCCTGGGCCCCGGATCTACCGTCCAAGTAGATTACAAAAAGGACCATTTCCTGTTCAATTGAAAGCGGAAAATGCGCCCGGCAAGTGGCGGCAATAATATTTATTGTTACAAAGTAAACTATTTACAAAAAGCGTCGAAAAGTGGTAAAATAAGGTTAGCCAAAATATCACAAGGAGGTTACCATAAATGGCTGATAAATCATTCAACGCTTTCAAAATGGCTCAAACCCAGTTCGACAACGTCGCCGAGAAACTGGACCTGGATCAGGCAACCAGAGATTTGCTGAGAAACCCGCTGAGAGAATATCACTTTTCCATTCCGGTCAAAATGGACGATGGGACAGTGAAGATCTTTCAAG
>JADFDP010000126.1 GCA_018262835.1 Candidatus Aminicenantota bacterium | reverse complement strand
GCTTGCTGCAATTCTTCCGCTTTGGCCTGAGGATGTGCATAGAGCCAATTCCAGGCTCTCATATCCACCAGCGAAACGCCGGCCCCCTCATAGGTGTTCCAGAAGGTGTCCAGAACTTTCAGGTCCTTCTGGCGCGGATCCTTTTCCGGGATGCCCAGGACTTCGAGATCGCGGTCCTGGAAGATGAAGGCGAAGGCCTCGGTAAAGGCGTTGTTGGGAACTCCGGCCAGGGAATAGAAGTCTATTCTGTGAAGGTCGAGCACGCCTTCGACGGCATGTCCCAGTTCGTGCATGGCAATATTGAAACCCTTGTAGTCGAAGCCCTCGGCCGCGACCCTGACCCGCAAACGCATTTTGAACTTGCGCGAGCCGGGGCCGGCGCAGTGGCCCGAGCCGCGGGCTGGGTCGACCTGGATTTTGGGGGCGATATAGGCGGCGCTATCGCTGGAAAAACCGAGCTTGACCAGAATATTGGCGATGTCTTTTTCAAAGGCCATGGCGGTGGGGTATTTTTGGCGCACCAAGCGATCGAGTTCCTCTTCGCTTTCCGCTCCGCCGCTGCGCAGCGCCGGGTACCAGATATCGAACGGCTGGAGTTTCCTGCCCAGCCGCTTGCGGATCAGCGCGGCCACTTTTTTTACCTGGGGAGAAGACAGCAGTTCGCCAAACATCGCCTCCACGTCTTTTTCCGGAATTTCCCGGTTGACGTCAAAGCTGCGGCGGACATGGGTGGGGTACTGCGGACTGTAGGGATCCATCAGGCGCATGGCCTGGAATGTTTTCAAAAAAGTCTGGTAGCGGACATGGTCCTCATGGGCGGCGCTGATTTCCTTGCCGTTGGCGAACACCTTGTTGCTGAAGGGATCCCATTGGCATTTGCCGGAGTTGACCATAACGGCGGGGATCTCCTGGCGGATGATCCGTTCCATGACCCGGTAGATCAGCTGCTGTTTGAACAAGCCCTGCTTGTCGGCGTAGCGGGCCTTGAGCTCGTCGCGGATTCCCCAGTGGCTGATCAGTACCATGTCGGCAGGGAAATGGGTCTTCATTTTGGCGTCCACCAGGCTGCCCATATGGATATTGTATTCCGAGACGTAGCGATGGGCGTCGGCCATCAGGGCGCTGATTTTCTGGTTCACGGCGGCCGGAATGCGCGTGTTGTTGCCGCCGCCCATGCGGGCATAGGCCCATTGGCCGCGTTTCCACTGCGGGGCCAGGGTCATTTTCTCTTCCAGGGTATAAGACGGGAAATTGAGCAGGGTGAAAAAGGCGATCTTGCTGGCAAACAGGTCGTCGGTGATGTGGGCGGCGGGGTTGAACTGGTTCATGGCCTGGTCCAGCGGCGTAATTTCGCCCCAATTGAGGTCCACCGGCTGGTCCTTGTCCAGGCCCATTTCGCCGAAATGGCCGCCAATGACTTCGCTGTAAAATTCCATTTTTTTGAACGCCGCGTCCAGGGTGTCGGCGTCGGCGACGAAATGCTGGCGGCAATAATCGCCGAATTCTGCCGGGCTGCCGTCTTCGCTGCGCCACAGGGCGGCGGTCTGCTCGATGCCGCGGTCGATGCGGAATTTTTGTGCGGCTCCGTATTTTTGCAGCAGTTCGTCCTTGATTTGCTGCCGGGTGGCTCCGTCCACGGCCGGGGTCGTTCCCTGGGCTGAGAGCGGCAGCCATGCCAACAGAAGCAGGGGCATGATGAGCAGCAGGTTTTTTTTCATGAGTACTTCTCCTTATTTTAACGCTGCCAGGGCGAAGCTTACGGCTTGCAGCAGCGGTTTAGGTGATATGTCGGTGCCGACGGCATTTTTCATCCAAAACTGAGGCGGAATGTTGCCGGCGGCCAGCATGCGCTCCATTTCCGGTCCCACCGTTTTATCACGCAAATATTCTTCAATTTGAAACTGGATAAGATGGCCGATGGCGTAGTCGGGCAGGTACAGGGTGGAATCAATGATATGGGAGTAAACTGCCAGGATGACCTGGTCGCGGACGCCGAAAATATTGGCGTAATATTTATTCCAAATTTCCTTGGCTGTGGCCAGCACCGCTCCCTTCAATTCGGCCGCCGTGGCCTGCGGATGGTCGTACAGCCAATGCCAGACCTTCATATCCAGCAGCGATACGCCCATGATTTCGTAGCTGTTCCAGAATGAGTCCAGCGTCTGCAAATGCCGGGCCTGGGGATTGTTTTGCTCAATGCCCAGCATGTCGAGGGCGCGGTCCTGGAACACATAGGCGAAAGCCTCGGTAAAGGCCGTGTTGGGCACTCCGGCCAGCGAGATATGATCTATGCGGAACAGGTCGAGCACATTTTCAACGGCGTGGCCCATTTCGTGCAGAGCGATGCTGTAGCCCTTGTAGTTCATGCCGCCGGCCGGCACGCGCGTGCGCAGCCTGGACCTGAAGCGCCGCGACTGGGTTTGGGCGTTGTGGCCCGAGCCGCGGGCCGGGTCGACCTGGATGTGAGGCGTGATGGCGGCGGCGCTGGCCTGCGAAAATCCGAGTTTGGCCAGGATGCGGGGCATGTCTTTTTCAAAAGCTTCCGGCGTTGGATACTTACCCGACACAATTTTATCCAATTCTTCCTCATTGATGGAAGCGTTGCCTTTAAAACCGTTATACCAGATATCGAACGGTTGCAGTTTGCGGCCGAGGCGCTTGCGGATCAGCGCGGCCACTTTTTTTGCCTGGGAAGAAGATAGAACCTCAACAAACATTTCTTCAACGTCTTTTTCCGGAATTTCCCGGCTGATTTCGAAACTGCGGCGGATGTGGGTGGGATAGAGCGGGCTGTAGGGATCGATCAGGCGCATGGCCTGGAAGGTGCTCAGAAAGGTTTGATAGCGATTGTCCGCTTCGCGATCGCTGGCAATCATCTTGCCATTCGCAAAGACCTTGTTGCTGAATGGATCCCATTGGTATTTGCCGGAATTGACCATGACGGCCGGGATTTCCTGGTTGACGATGCGCTCCATGACTCGGCAAATCAACTGTTGCTTGAACAATCCTTTTTTATCGGCATAACGCGCCTTGAGTTCGTCACGGATTCCCCAGTGGCTGATCAATTTCATGTCGGCCGGGAAATAGGTCTGGCCTTTGCCGTCCACCAGGCTGCCCATGAATATATTGTAATCGGAAATATAACGGCCGGCGTCGGCCAGTAGGGAGCTTACTTTCTGGTTCACCTCGGCCGGGATGCGGGTGCTGTTGCTGCCGCCCATGCGGGAGAAGGCCCACTGTTGGCGGTTCCATTGCGCTCCCAGGGTGGTTTTTTCGGCCAGGTTGTAAACCGGGAAGTTGAGCAGTGAAAAAAAGGCGATTTTGCTCGTGAACAGGTCCTCGCTGAGATGGGCGCCCGGATTGAACTGGTTCATGGCAATATCGAGCGGAGTGATTTCTCCCCAGTCGAGATCCACCGGCTGGTCCTTGTCCAGATACATTTCGCCGAAATGACCGCCGATGGCTTCGCTGTAAAATTCCATTTTTTTAAAGACTGCCTCCAGTGACGCCGCGTCGGCGATAAAATACTGCCGGCAGTAATCGGCGAATTCCTGGGGGCTGCCGTCTTCGCCGCGCCAGAGCCCGGCCACCTGGTCGACGCCGCGCTCGATGCGGAATTTTTGATCGCCTCCGTATTTTTGCAGCAATTCATCCTTCACTTTTTGCCTCGCATCGTTGCGGATGAATTGGACGGATTCCCGGGCCTTGAGCGGCGCCAGAGCGGCCAGGGCCAGGAATAAAAACAAACAGGAAATTTTTTTCATGAATCATCTCCTTTGGTTGCTGAATTTATCTCAGGCAAAAAAAATAGCAGACCGGCAATGTTTTGGCAAGTCATCCCGTGACTGTCCCTTCGGCAGCGGCCTGAATTCTGGTTCATTTCGCTGGCGTCTGGCCCTGGCGGATGTCTTTCGCCTTTTGCATCCAGGCCTTGGCTTCTCTTTTCAGGCCGGCTGCTTTGCAGAATTCAGCCATGTAGTCAAAGACCGTGGCCAAGCTGATGTTGCCCGCATCCATTTCCTTCTCGTAGATGTGGGTGACCCGCCGGAAAATCGACGCCGCCATGGCAAAGTTTTTTTGCCGGCGGTAGAAGTCAGCAACCATCTCCAGCTCGACGGCCAGCCCTTCCTGGCCCGCCGCGGCCAGCCGTTCGCTGATTGCCAGAGCCTGCAGGAAATGGCGCTCCGCCTCGGGCAGCCGCCCCTGGCCTTCGTAAAACTGCGCCAGGGATTCCAGTGCCCGGATCACCGCCATGTGAAAAACGCCAAAGGTTTTCTTTGCTATTTGCAGCGCCCGCTGATAGCAGGATTCGGCGGGTTCGGGCTGTCCGTGATTTGCATGAAATGCGGCCAGCTCGGTGATGATCGGGAGAAGGTCGGGATGGTCGGTACCGAAAGTTCTTTCATAGACCCCAAGCATCCGCTTCAGCAACTTTTCGGCGTCGGCTTGCCTTCCTTGCATTTCGTACAGCCAGGACAGGTAGTTAAGGCTGAAGCTGATCGCTGCTTGCGAGGCATCGGGAGTGAACTCGGCGATGATCAGGGCCTTTTGAAAAAGGGATTCGACCTGCAGCCACTGGCTTTGCCGGAAGATCAATTCGGATATCCCGAGAGGGGGATCGTTTGCCGCCGGCATGTTTTTTTTCAGGCGCTGGAGCATCAGGGCCCCGAGGTTGTTGAACGAATAGGCCATGTCGGTATGGTCGGCGGGGAGTGCTTTCTCACGTAACTGCAGGGCGCGGCGAAAAAAATCTTCGGCCCCCTGGTCGTCTCCACGGGCTTCGTGTACGCGGCCGAGATCGTCGAGGTCCCGGGCCACTTGCGGGTGCTCTTTGCCTAGGGAGCGCTCATCGATCCGCAGTGCCTGCCGGTACGAGGATTCGGCCTGGTCATATTTTGCCTGGCTCAGGTAGATGGCGGCCAAATTGCTCAGATCCGCTGCTACAAACGGATGTTCCGCGCCGAAGCGGGCCTGGTCGATCGCCAGGGCTTTTAAAAAGTTCTCCTCGGCCTTGCCAAAAAAACTGCGGGAAAAATATACGGCG
>JADFDP010000125.1 GCA_018262835.1 Candidatus Aminicenantota bacterium | reverse complement strand
CGGCGCCACGGCCGGAAGCGATATCCTATTGACCGATCTGGGAAGCGGCGAATACCTGGCTGAGATCGTTTCCGAAAAGGGCCGGCAAACCGTTCAAGCCACTCCCGGGCAGTTTCTGCCTGCTGCAGGCAAAGAAAAGGAAAACCGCTTGGCCAAGGTCGATCCGGCTTTCGCTTTGGACAAGATCGCTCCCGCTTTGGCCGTTCTGTTCGACGACGCCGCCTTCTGGGAGGAACAATCGCGGCGCTGCCTGGGCTGCGGCGCCTGCGCCTACGTCTGCCCGACCTGCGCCTGTTTTGACATCCAGGATGAAGGCGGGGTTTCCGGGCAACGACTGCGCTGCTGGGATTCCTGCGGCTTTTCGCTGTTTACCCTGCACACCTCCGGCCACAACCCGCGGGCGCTGCAGAGCCAGCGCTGGCGCCAGCGCCTGATGCACAAGTTCGCCTACATGCCGGAGCGCCAGCAGGTGCTCGGCTGCGTGGGCTGCGGCCGCTGTTCGCGCGCCTGTCCCGTGGACATGAATATCCTTGAGCATTTGCGGGCCATCGCGGAGGCGAAACCATGAGCGAAGCCGACATCTTAAAACCCTGCCTGTTGAAAATCGAGGCGGTCATTGATGAAACCCCGGACGTCAAGACCCTGCGCCTGGTCTTTATGGATGAGCAGGAAGGCAAAAATTTCACTTTCCGCACCGGCCAGTTCGGCGAATACTCGGTGTTCGGCGAGGGGGAATGCACGTTCTGCATTGCTTCGCCGCCCACGCGCACGGGGTACATCGAATGCACCTTTCGCAAGGCCGGCCGCGTGACCTCCGCCCTGGCCGATCTCGAACCTGGCGAGACCATCGGTTTCCGCGGGCCCTACGGCAACATCTTCCCCATCCACGAGTGGGAAAAGAAGAACCTGCTGTTCATCGCCGGCGGCATCGCCCTGCCGCCCATGCGCAGCGTCATCTGGAACGTGCTCGACCTGCGCGAGCGCTTCAAGGACATCACCATCGTTTACGGAGCCCGCACGGTGGCCGACCTGGTTTACAAGCGCGAACTGGCCGAATGGGCCGAACGTCCCGATGTCAGGCTGATCACCACCGTGGACCCGGGCGGAGAAACTCCCGACTGGAAAGGGGAGATTGGTTTCGTGCCTGCCGTGCTGGACAAGGCGGCGCCCGCCGTCGCGAGCCGTGAGACCGTGGCCGTGGTCTGCGGCCCGCCGGTGATGATCAAGTTCACCTTTCCGGTCCTGGCCAAGCTGGGCTTTGCCCCGGAGAGCATATTCACCACCCTGGAGAACCGCATGAAATGCGGAGTAGGCAAGTGCGGCCGCTGCAATGTCGGCAGATACTTCGTCTGCAAGGACGGGCCGGTGTTCACCTTTGCGCAATTGAAAGAAATGCCCCAGGAGTATTAGCGAACCCTTGGCGCACGGCAGACGGCGTAAGGCGGACGGCAAGAGAAAAGACCGATCTATAGTGACAAGTAACCAGTGACAAGTGACGAGGAAGAAAGGCGAACGTCTAAAGTCAAGAAGATCAGAGTACTTTTTCGGCTCCGTGCCGTTCCTTGCTACTCGTTACTTGTCACTCGTCACTGAGGGCTACAGATCCAAGCGGATCGGCAGCGTCACCGAGGTGATCTCGTCCCAGTGCAGCTGGCGCTGGATGGCGAAGGCCGTCTCGTTGTGCAGCAGTTTGTGGTAGAACTTCTCATGGCGGAAGGTCAGCTTGCCGGTGAACACGGTTGAGCGGTGGAATTCTTTCTTGATATCCTTGCACAATTGCGTGGCGGTTTCCACCACATCGGTACCTACAGCATAGCGGCAGTCGGAGGCGAAGCCCAGGTGGCGGGCCAGGTCAACGTATTTTTGCAGGGTGGCTTTCGACGCTTCCTCGAGGTTTTTCATCTCTTCGATCCCCTTGAAAGAGCCCGAATCGACCACGGCCACCGAGGCAAAAATAAAATTCCTGTAAAGGTTGGGAAAATTGCGGATCACCGAGAGGACGGTATGCACCCCGAAGCCGTTGTATTCGCTGACCAGCTGGATGGCTGTCATCTCCTGGGGATTGGGCTTTTCCATGTTGGCCTTACGGCTGGTGGGAATGTCGAGTAAAAGATCGTCCAGCTTGCGAACGGCTTTTCTCACGTTGTTGTAGTGCCGGCGGATCATATAACAGAGTGTAACGAAGCCCGCAGTGATCAGCAAAGTCATCCAGCCGCCCTCTTGGAACTTCTCATAGCTGGTGATGATCAAGATAGTGAAGCAGAGTACGAAGCCGATGATGTGGACAGGCAAATATTTTTTCCACAACGGTTCTTTAAAACGGTTCTTGATATAGTACCGGGACATGCCGAGCTGCGAGATGGAAAAGGTCAGGAACACGTTGATGGCATACATGGTCACCAGGCTGGAGATCGAGCCGTGGGTGTAGAACAGCAGCAGGATCGACGCACCGCCCATGAGCAGGATGCCGTTATGCATGGTCAGCCGTTCCGACAGTGAGGCGAAGCGGTGCGGCAGCCAGGAGTCGATGGCCATGTTGGCCATGATGCGCGGGCCGTCGATGAAGCCGGCCTGGGCGCCGACGAAAAGCAGGGCGCCCTCGGACAGGATGGTGACCAGGGCCAGGCCATAGCCGAGCGACCCGGCGCCGTAAAGGGCGTTGGCCAGGATGGCGTTGAGGGTTTTGCCCTGGCCCGGGACCACGTTGAGCAGCAAGTAGCAGAAAAACAGGCCGCTGGCGGTGAAGGCCAGGGAAACGGCCATGTAGAGCATGGTCTTCTTGCCTGTTTGCACCTTGGGTTCGCGCATGATCTGCATGCCGTTGGACACGGCCTCGATGCCGGTGTAGGTGCCGCCTCCCAGCGAATAGGCGCGCAGGAACAGGGCCAGCATACCCAGGCCGCCCAGGCTGGCCAGCCCGGAGTTGAAGTCGGTGCGGATGCCGTGTACCACCGGCCCGATCTGGGGCAGGTGCGAAAGGATGCCGAAGCCGATCATGAAGATGTGGGTCAGGACGAAAACAACGAAGATCGGGGCCAGGAAGGTCACCGACTCCCTGACCCCGCGCAGGTTGAGCACGATCAGCAGCAGGATCAGGAAAAGTTCAAAGAATATCTTGTATTCGTGCACGTTCAGGGGCAGGAAGCTGAACAGGGCGTCGCCGCAGGCGGCGATGGAGACGGTGATGGTCAGCATATAGTCGACCAGCAGGGCGCTGCCCGAAAGCACTCCCGCCTTGGCGCCCAATGTGTGGGTGGCCACGATATAGCCGCCGCCGCCGTGGGGGAAGTGCTCGATGATGCGCGAATATGAATAAGAGATGATGAATACGGTCAGCGAGGTGGCCAGGGCCAGGAAGATGGCCAGGTAGGTATGCTGGCCCAGGGCGCGGAAGGCCTCTTCCGGGCCGTATGACGATGAAGAGAGGCCGTCGGCGCCAAGGCCGATCCAGGCCAAAAGCGGTACCAGGGAGATTTTATGAAAAATGGACGGATCTTTTATATTGCGCGGCGCGCCGACCACGGTCTGGCGTACTTTCTCCAGCAATGAGTCGCGCTCGTCTGAACCGTTCTGGGCCATTGTTTTTCCTTTTTTATTTCGGACCGGAAAGAAATCCGGCCTGTCTGGCAACTTGAATTTTACTCTTTTCGCCCCCGGCTGTCAAACCTTCCAAGGTTGATTTGCAGTTGACACTGTTTTGCCTTTGTGATAGTGAATAACTGGCTGCTGCTTCCAAGTTGGTTGTTTGTTGTGCCGGAGCGACAGCCGCAAGGGAAATGGCTAATACAACGATTATCCTTGGCTTGCCTTGAGAGGGGGGAGCAATGGAAGACGAATATCGAAGCACCTTAAGAAAGAAAATTTCCATCCTCTTCCAGCTTGGGAAATGGCTGGACGTGGTCAAGCTGTGCGAATCGTATACCGAAAAATACGGCAAAGACATGGAGATCGACTTGATTCGCTTCAAAAGCGAACGTCATCTGGGGATTGCCGCACCTTCCCAGGCCAACCAGCCCCAGGAAAAGAAAAAGGCCGCCGGACCTGAAAACGATCAACCGCCGCAACCCGCTGCCACGGATGCCGCGAACGATGACGTGATCGTATTGCCGGCGCCTTTGCCTGAAAAAAAACAAGGCCCCGCTGATCTGGTTGTCTCCACGACCGCCGCCGACGAACTGCCTTTCGTGCATGAAGACAAAATGGCCTATGATCCTTCTGAGGAGGACGTTGATCTGATCATCACCGATCCGTTCGCGGACAATGAGCCTGGATTCAGCCTGGCACCGGACGAACCCCCGGTGATTCTGAGCGAACGCGATGAAAGCGAGAGCATGAAAACAACCGACGAACCCGCACCGGTCACAACCGACGCGGGAGAAAACCCGGCCGAATCCCCCGAGGAGGAAATGGAAATCGATTTTAAAAGTCTGGGGTCCGTGACCATCGATGCCGATCCGCAGCTGACCCCTGATGAGCCAACGGCGCAGCCGTCCGCGGCTGCCGTCATGGAGAGGGAAGAAGCCCTTTGGGAGGATCTTACCCGTTCCACTTCGGGCGGCGTTGAAGTACTCGAAGAACCGGAAGAAGGAAATTTGTCTGCCAAATCCAAACCCGCGGCCGCTGAAAGGCTGCAGGATGCCAGAGGCACTTTTCCGGAATTTATTGAAAAAAAGCAGGCGGCCCGGAAAAATGTTTTTAAATTCAAGCTGGTATTGTTGATCGTCCTGCCGTTGATCGCCGCCATGATTTTGTGGCTGGCGCTTTCCGGAAAGTTGAATTTTTCGGGCGGCGAAACGCCGGAGGTCAATCCCGTGCCTGCCGCCAAGCCTGTGGTGGCAAAACGGCCGCCCCTGACCCGGAAGATCCCTCCCACTGCCCAGGATACCGCAGCAGCCGAAATAGACAAAGCATTTGCTGAAAAACTTCAGCAGGCCAGCGAGCTATATAAAAAAGGAGACATCCTGAAGGCCTGGGCCGTAGTTTTGGAAGCAAAAAAAATCAAGATGACCGAGCCGCTTCGCCTGCAGGAAGAGCAGCTGGCCGCGAAG
>JADFDP010000124.1 GCA_018262835.1 Candidatus Aminicenantota bacterium | reverse complement strand
TCCATGACGGTCGGCAAAAACGTGGCTTTCGGCATTAAAAAGAAAAAAGACATGACGCCCGCGGACCTGGACGCCGTCATCGAGCACAGCCTGAATCAGGTGGGACTCTCCGAAGTAACCCATTTGCTGCCGGCGGAGCTCAGCGGCGGCATGAGAAAAAGGGTGGCCATCGCCAGAGTCATTGCCAAAAAACCGGCCATCATCATGTTCGACGAGCCCACCACCGGCCTGGATCCGATCATGGCCGACATCATCAACGAACTGATCATCAAGGTCACCGGCAACAAGGAGATCACGTCCATCGTCATCACCCACGACATGGTCAGTGCCTACAAAATATCAGATAAGATCGCCGTCCTCTATGAAGGGCGGATCATTGAAACCGGCAGCCCCGACGAAATCAGGAAAACCCAAAACGCCGTGGTCAGGCAATTTATCGAAGGCAGGGCCCAAGGCCCGATCAAGGTAAGGTGAAAACATGAAGAAGGAAATAAAACTGGGTTTTTTCCTGATGATCGTGTTCGTCTTTTTCGCCTATTTCGTCATCAAGACCGAATCCTGCAGCGAAATATTTTCCAAAGGCAAGCGCTACCCGCTCATCGCCAGGTTCACAACATCGGCGGGGATGTACACCTCGGCACCGGTTCGCCTGGCCGGGGTCAAGATCGGCATCGTCGACAAAATATACCTGGAACACCGGAAAGCCGTGGTGCGGATGATGATCGAGAACAAATACAAATTGTTGGAGGACGCCCGGGTGGTCATTTCCACCATCGGTTTTATTGGCGAGAAATACGTGGAAATCGTCTACAAGGATGAATTCAAGACCGTCAATCCCCAGACCATCCCCCCCGGGGGGGAAATCAAGGTCGTTGAGCCTTTCAACCTGGAAAGCATCACGGCCAAATTTGACAATATCTACGAACGGACGCTGAAGATCACCGATTCCATCAACGATATCATTTCCGACAAATATTCCAAGGAATCCCTGCGGGCATCGTTCATCAACCTGAAATCCATCACCGAAACCTTGAATTCCATGCTCAGTGAGAGCGGCCGGGTCAGCCGGGTTTTGGAAAACATGGATCAGATCTCGGGAAAAATGTCCCGGACCGCGGACATGGTGGATCATTTCGTCAAAGAAATGGATTCGTCTTTCACCGACAGCCAAAAAGGCATGCTCGGGGATTTAAAGGATGCCACCGGGAAAATCGATCGGATTGCCGATGATCTGACAAAAATCAGCGGCGATTTGCGGCAGGGCAAAGGCACGGCCGGGAAATTGCTTCAGGATGAGCAATTGTACAAAAAGATCGACGATTCGGTCAGTTCCGTCCAATCCCTGCTGCGGGATCTGGAAAAAAAGAAAAAATCGCTGGACGCCATCTCCTTTAATTATGCCGTGCATTTCGACTATTTTACCCGGCTGAAGAAAGCCCGCTCCGCGCTGGATATGGGCATTTCCACGCCTCACTTCCTGATCATGACCGGAGTGCACGAGGATCCCGTCAGCGGTGACCCGCGCTTCACTGCTCTGGGCGGGAAAAAAATCGCGATCTTTTCCGTGAGCGCCGGGCTGGTCGAATCCGATCTCGGCGCCGCCCTGGGGCTGAACCTGTGGAACAGCAAGCTGAATCTGGACGTGTACGCCTACCAGTTCCACCGCGACAAGAATCCGCTTTTAAAAACCATGCTGCGTTTCTCGCTGTCGAAAAACATCCATATCCTGGCCGGCTATTACGACCTGCTGCGGCCGCAAAACCGCGAATTCATGGTAGGGATCAGATTTGGCAACTAAAAACACGAAGGGCGCCCGCCAGTTCGAATGCATCGAATGCGGATTCCAGAGCCCCAAATACTATGGGCGCTGCCCGCAATGCCAGGCCTGGAACACCATGGTTGAAAGCGACAGCGGGGAAGCGGCCGCCGGCGAAGAACCGACGGCGGCCAATTTGCCGCAAAAGATCAGCGAGATCGATCCGCGCGGGATCCAGCGGCTGGTCACCGGCATGGATGAATTCGACCGCGTGCTGGGCGGCGGCATCGTTGCCCATTCGGTGATCCTGATCGGCGGCGAGCCGGGAGTGGGCAAATCCACCCTGCTCCTGGAAGTGTCGGCGCTCCTTTCCGCAAAAGGCAGGAGAGTGCTCTACTATTCCGGGGAAGAATCCGCCTTGCAGATCAAGCTCAGAGCGGAAAGACTGGCCATCCGCTCCGACAACATATACCTGTTTACCATCGGCACGCTGGAGGATTTGAAAAGCCATGTCCGGGAGATCCAACCCGATTTCCTGATCATCGACTCCATCCAGACCCTCACCTCGAAAAAGACCGCCCATCTGAGCGGCTCGGTGTCATCGCTGCGCTACGTCACCGCGGAGATCATCGAAATGACCAAAAAAATCGGCATCACCGTTTTCATCATCGGCCATATCACCAAAGAGGGGCAGCTGGCCGGACCCAAGACGCTCGAACACATGGTGGACGCCGTCCTCTATTTTCAGGGGGAAACGCAGAACGACATCCGGCTCCTGCGCGCCGAAAAAAACCGCTTTGGCCCGATGAACGAGATCGGCGTTTTCCAGATGAGCGAAAAAGGCCTGACCTCGGTCAACGATCCTTCGCAGGTGCTGATCCAAAACCGGCAGTCGCATGCCCCCGGGACCGCCATTTTCCCGGCCATGAACGGCCTGCGCCCCCTGCTGACCGAGATCCAGGCCCTGGTCAGCGAAAGTCCTTTCGCCGGCAACCCGCGCCGCATCGCCATCGGTTTTGACAATTACCGCCTGTCCATGCTCATATCGATCATTGAGAAAAAATTGAAGCTTCCTTTTTACAAATCCGATGTTTTCCTGAACATCACGGGCGGCATGGTTATCCGTGAACCGGCCGCCGACCTGGCCGTGTGTTCGGCCCTGATTTCCAGCTATAAAAATATCGGCCCTTGCCCGGATTCAGTGGCCATGGGGGAGGTCGGGCTGACCGGCGAGATCCGGCCGATCGGCTTTCTGGAGACCCGGCTGAAAGAGTCGATAAGGCAGGGATTTTCGACAATTTGCCTTCCCGCCGGCCAAAGCCAGTTGCCTAATTATCAAGACATATCGGTCGTTTCCATTGAAAACATACACGATCTGCTTGATTTCTTAAAAAGATAACCGCCAGGCAGTTGCCTCAACAATTGAAATTTTCGCCAAAATCGGTTACAATCATCCATGGCATGAATTATTTGCCATTTAACCAAAGGAGATGATGGGATGTTCATTTATTTTTATAAACTGGTATTCGTGGTTATTTTCGCCCTGATCGGCTACACGTACCCGCCTTTTCGCGATACCTCCAAGGAACTGGGCGCCATGCTCGGCGCCGCTTTCGCCCTTTCACTTTCGCTGCTGGTCATAAAAATAAAAAAATCCGAATTGAAGCATATTTGGAGCGCCTCGCTGGGTCTGCTCGGAGGCATCGCCGTTGGCTGGATCATGTTCCAGCTTTTCAACCTGATCGCCATGTCTTTTTCCGCTTATGTATTCTTTAAAGCCCTGTTCCTGTTCGGCATCCCGGTGACCGGCCTGTTCATCGGCATCAGCAAGCCCAACATGTTCTCGCCACTGAACATCAAGGAATTTTTTCGTGGCAGCAGCGCCTTCACCCAGTCCTATCTTCTCGACACCAGCGCCATCATTGACGGCAGGATAGTTTCCATAGCACTATCGGGCTTCGTCGAAGGCGAATTGATCATCACCCAGTTCGTCCTGGCGGAGCTGCAATTCATCGCTGACTCCACCGATCCCAACAAAAAGATCCGGGGCAAAAGGGGATTGGACGTCATTGAGCAGCTGCAGCAAAACAAGGAAATTTCGGTAACCATTTTGAACAAAAATGTCCCCGGGGTCAAAGAGGTCGATCAAAAGCTTGTTTTATTGGCCCAGGAGCACAATTTCAAAGTCATCACCAACGATGTCAATCTGAGCAAGATCGCCAAGCTGCAGGATGTCAAGGTGCTGAATGTCAATGAGCTGGCCTTCGCCCTGAAGCCCATCGTTTATCCCGGGGAAAAGCTGCAGATCAAGATCACCAAGGAAGGAAAGGAGAAGAAGCAGGGCTTGGCGTACCTGGAAGATGGGACCATGGTCGTGATCGATGATGCCAAAGGCGATATCGGCCGCGAGCTGGAAATCGAAGTGACCTCTGTTTTGCAATCGACTTCCGGCAAGATCATTTTCGGCAGGAAAACCTCATGATCAAAATCCGCTCGGGCATCGGCTACGATATCCACCGGCTGGTCCCGGGAAACGGATTGATGATCGGCGGTGTCAAAGTCGCAGATTCCCTTAAAGCGCAAGCCCATTCAGACGGAGACGTGCTGATCCACTCCCTGATCGACGCTTTGCTGGGCGCCATGGGACAGCCCGATATCGGGGAGCTGTTTCCGGACAGCAACCCGGCCTTCAAAGGCATCGCCAGTTCGCTGCTGTTGAAAAAGGTCAGGGTATTGCTGGATGGCGGCAATTTTGAAATCCTCAACCTGGACTGCGTGCTGGTCATTGAAGATCCCAAGATCAGCCCCTTCAAGAGCGAAATAATAAAAAATATCACCGGGATATTGGGAATCCCCCAATCTGATTTCAACTTAAAAGCCAAGACAAAGGAAAAACTCGACGCCGTGGGCAGGGGAGAGGCGCTCGAATGCTTCAGCATGGCCATGATCCGCTTGAAGAGCGATTCAACGAGATAAAAGTCATACCGCCATGAGCGCCATCCCCCTGATAACCATCGTCGGTGTTCCCAACACCGGAAAATCAACTCTTTTCAACCGCATCCTCGGCAAAAGGAAAGCGCTGGTCCACTCCATGCCCGGCATGACCCGGGATATTTTTCGCCAGAAGGTGAAAATCAACGACCAATGGGTTGACCTGCAGGACAGCGGCGGATTTTTCCTGGATAAAGAGATCATATCCGCTGAGATCAACAAGAAAATTTTCAATGCCGCCGAGAAGTCGGACCTGATCATATTTTTATTCGACGGCAAAAGGGAACTGCTCGGATACGAAAAAGACCTGTACCTGCAGATCAGGAAGCTGCACAAGCATTTAATCCCGGTTCTGAACAAAGTGGAC
>JADFDP010000123.1 GCA_018262835.1 Candidatus Aminicenantota bacterium | reverse complement strand
CCCTTTTCGTCCTCTGGATCATGGCGGTTTTTTTGACCGCTTACTTCCGGCAGGCAGGAGAAACAGGGAAAACCCTGTTTCGGTTTCTGGCAGGCCTGACCTGCTTTGCCACGGTCTGGATCTTCTATTACCCCCTTTTCCTGTACCAACCGGTGACCAGGGAAGTCAGTCAGCGCGCTTCCTCCTTGCTTCTTTTTTTGGGAAGCAGGGCCGTGAATCTGAGCTCCGTTTTCCCTTCCTTTTTGAAAAAGCCAAACGGGGATTACCTGGCCAACTGGATCTGGCTGGCCGTTTTGGCCGCCGGGATCTTGCTTTATTACGCCCGCGCGCCACGGCGGACAATCGCCCCGCAAACACGGGAGATGGCCAAGCCGGCCCGCTTTATTTTCCCCGCCCTGGGCCTGCCATTGCTGTTTTTCGTCTGCTTTATCCCGCACATCCAGCTGCAAACTCGCTACAGCGTGGCCGGGCTTTCCTTTTACAACAATTCCCGTAATTTCACTTTCCGCAAGGAACTGGGCGGTTTCAAAATTCGGGCGGGTCAGGATTACGACCTGTTTTTCGACTTGAACGGCAGCGCCGCCGAGCGCTTGCATATGCGCTTGTCAAACCCCAACCGCGTCGCCTTGCGGATTAAAAACGGCAAGAAGACGTTGCTGGCGGAGAATCAGGATACGGAAAACCATATCCTTGTTTCCCTGCGGACTTTGCAAAAGTTCACCCTGGGGGAAAAAAATCTGGTCCACCTGGGATTGGAATCCAAGGCCGGTCCGGGCACCGTCTTTTTCTGGCTGGAATTCCGCCGCTGATCCCGGCATATGCTATAATCGCGGTAATGAAAAAAACGCAAAATAAGTGAAGTTCAACATGGCAAAAGTGAACCGGTTAGCCCGACCCGCCTTGGCCTGGAGAACGTGGGCCGGCCTGGCCCTGGTCCTGGTCGCCGCCGCCGTGCTCAGGACTCAGCACATCAAAGCCGATCCGCCCACCATTTTGCCGCAGCTATCGGGAAGCGCCGGGATCTATTTTGATGAAGGGATCTACTGCCACAATGCCAGGAACAAAATCCTTTTCGGCAAATGGATCACCGACGAGTGGAACCCGCTGGTCTACAACGCGCCGTTGACCTTGATTTATTTCCTGGCATTCAAGCTGTTCGGCATCTCCATCGTCACCGTCAAGGCCGTCAGCATCATCTTCGGCCTGCTGGGGATCCTCCTCTTTCATGCCGGCCTGCGGCGCTACCTGAAGGCGGGCCCGGCGCTGGCCCTGACCGTTCTCTTCGCCTTCGACTTCTACTGGCTCATGTACAACCGCCTGGGGCTGCTTGAGAATTTTTCCGCACTCTGCTTCCTGCTCGGCTTTTATCTCTTTGTCCGTTCCGAGGAGAGCCGCTGGCCGGTCTTTTTCCTGGGCTTGACGGCGGCGGTCGCCGCCCTCTCCAAGTATTTGTTCGTCTATTTCCTGATCTCCACCCTGCTGGCCGTCGCCTATCGGGCCTGGCGGCGCTCCGACCTCAGTCACTTTTTCATCTTTCTGGCCGGCGGCCTCACGGCGGGACTGCCCTGGTTCTTCGGCATTTACCTGCCATTCCGCTCGACCTTCAGCAAGATCGGCTCCGGCTGGGGCATGCTCTCCATCCCCCGCTCCGTCGGTCAGGCTTTCAGCAACCTGCTGCACAATCCTTTGCCGCGCTATCTGCAGCTGATGCCGGTAGCGGGCTTGCTCCTGGTCCTCTTCGGGGCCTGGGCGCTTTTGAAGATCGTGCGGCCGCGGACGACCCACCAACCCAAGGGCCTTGATGTTTTTGTCTTTTTCTGGATCGCCGGCGCAATCCTCTCCATGGGGCTTCTGAATTATCGGCCCCTGCGCTATTATCTGCCCTTGCTTCCCGCCATTTACCTGGCCGTTTCGCTGCTGGTCAGGGACCGGGACTGGATCCGTTCTGAAGGCCGCCGGTTCTGGCCGCTGGCGATTCTGCCTGCTTGCCTGTTCTTGCCGTTCTTCCAATTTCTTGCGTCCGCCCCCTCGGCCTTCCTGGTTTTCCCGTTGGTTTTGCGCATCTTTGTCTTTCTTTCCCTGGCGGGAGTCGCAGCATTCTTCGCTGCTCCAAGCGCGGCCTGGAGGACGGGCGGCGCGGCGGCGGTCTTTTTCGTAATGCTGAGTTGTTCGCTGTTCCTTTATGAAACTCAATTCTATCGCCAACCGGCTTATCGCTTGCAGGCCGCCTCGCATTTCATGGAAACTCGCCCCGCCGGTTCGGTGGTCATGGGCCAGGAAGCGCCCAGGTTGACCCTGGGCACGCGTTTCCAGGCCATCCTCGCCTATGAGAACTGGTTCAATGACCGCGACCCCTTCACGCGCTATGCTCCGGACTACATCCTGGTCCTGGACAGGTTCGGTGATGCCGAATTGGGTTGGATCCGGCGCAAGTTCCCGGAAATCGCCGCCACTTTCCGGCTCGTTCGCCGGTTCAGGATTTGGGATACGACCCTATCCCTGTATCGGATACCGAAATAGAGTCAGCCTCTCTCAAGCGCATCCCCGCCGATCGAGGGATGGACGGACGCCCGGCGCTTCTCGCCTGCCGCTGTCCCGGCGTTGCTCAAAGTGACCGTCAGGCTGTTATCTCTTTTCCCTTCCTGGCGCTGAAAAAGGCGGCGGCGAGATAGGCCAGCGCGGCCAGTACAAGCACTACGGTGAAATTCCAGTTGATGGAGACGATCACGGACATGATCGAGCCCACGACCGTGGCGAACGAGTTCGATCCCCAGGCCCAGCCGATCATGGCCTTGTCCTTCGCTCCCAGCCGCCGGATCCCTTCAGGGAAAAAAGCTCCCATGAAGAATCCCGCCAGGGAAATCAGCATAAAGGAAACCACAACGCGCCAAGGGAAACTCAGGAATATGAGCCGGTTGAGAACCGGAAACAGGACCAAGCCGTAAAGCGTGAGGAGCACGGCCAGGTAAAGCGCGAAAAATGAAATCATGCGCCTTCCGAACGGACGAAAGAGGCGTGCCGACAACAGGCTGCCGACTCCGGAAGAGACCAGCAGGGAGAAAATGATGATCGAGATCGAAATGGCCGGACTGCCGAGAAAGAGCTGGAAGATTTTTATGAAAATGATCTCGACCATGATGAAGGCCAGGCCGATAAAAAAGAAATAGTAGATCAGCGGCTTCTGGCTGGCGTCCGATTGTTCCTTGCGCAGGGGCAGGTAGATAAACAAGAATGAAAAGAGCAGGGACAGAAAAAGAATGGAAAGATAGATGGAATTGGAATAAACGATCGCGGACCGGACGACTTTTTCCCCAATGCCCCGGATCTGCATGTTCCGGAAACCAAACTGGCCGATGCGGTTCGGCTGGTTGAAATAGGGAGATATGTCATAAACCGGGGCGATATTCACCGACGACTTCCGCACCGTCCCGTCCAGGTCGGCCATCATGCGGTAGTAGAGATTGTCCCGCCGCATGTCGGGCGAATAGGCGATATTCTCGGGCGCTCTGGAGGAGGCCTTGAGAATATCGTAATCCCGGGCGGTAAAGGCCCCCTTCTTGAGGAAGAAGAAGTTGAAGCCTCCGGCATGCTGGGCAACAAAGAACTTCTCTTCCGGGTGCTCCACCCCCATCTCCTGCAAAGCCTTGAGAGCCGTGGCAAACAGCCGCTCGCCGTTCCAGTGCACAATGTAGACCAACCCGTCCGGCTGGAGGTGCTCCCAGTAGTCCTTGAAGCTTTCCACGGTGTAGATATATGTTTCGGAGATGCTGAGGGCGCCCGAGAGGAGAGAATCGGCGTTGTGCGAATTGACCATCTGGATGACGTCGAACTTGCGATTCAGGCGCTGGAGGACGCTCCGCCCTTCATCGGCGATGAGGTTGACCTGCGGCAGATGGAAAATCCTCCCCGTAAAGTCCGCGTACTCATTCTTGAGCAGTTCGCAGATGACCGGGTCCATCTCGATGGCCACGACGTTTCGGAAACCGTGCGACAGCGCGCAAAGGACCTCGTAACCTCCGGCTGAGCCGATGATGACCGCGGTGCCGTTCCGGGCCACCTGGTAAGGCAGGGAAGCGGTGTTCCATTCGATTTTTTTGAGGCTGAACAGGTTGCCGTCGAATTTCCAGATGAACGACTGCATCGTGCCGCCGTTGATCCAGATGACCTTGCGCCTCCCCTGCCAGGGGGCCACGTCGATCTTGTCGATCGTGCTCCACTTGCTGTATTCGATGCGCTTTTTCTCGAGCTGGGCGTTGTAATGGCGTTTGTACTCCACCAGCTTGGGGACGATGGGGAAGATTCTGTCTTCGAACAAGAAAGCCGCGCCAAAAGCGGCGATAAGCAAGCTGAAGACCGCGATGCGGAAAACCCTGCGCCCGGTGGCCATCATGAACCAGGCCAGGGCCAGGAGGCAGAAAAGCAGGATCAGTATCCGATTCGGACCCAGCCAGGGTATGAGCGGGATGATGGCCAGGGAGCCGAGGCTGGCCCCTACCAGGTCAATGAAATATAGGCGGCCGATGCTCTCGGAATAGGCGGAAAAGATCAGGGCCAGCACCACTCCCCCAAAAAAGAAAGGCAGCAGGAGGATCAGGAAATTGAGGACCAGGAAGAGGAAATTGTGAAAGGGGTTAAATAGGTGGATGAAGTCGATGGTAAACACCAGGGTCGCCTTGTAAGCCAAGGGAAAAGAAATAACGAAGAGCAGGAGAAAGCGGGACAGCAGGGTCGCCTGGTCTTTGCGCTCGGAGAGCTTGCGGTTGGCCAGGAAGACTCCGCTCAGACCGTATCCGAAAAGAGCCAGGGAGATGATGAGGAAAGCGAATTGCCCGAAATAGATCACGGAGAAAACGCGGGTGAGAAGAACTTCAGCCAGCATCGTGGTAAAGGTGACGGCGAATATGGTGAACAGCAACTTCCAACGTTTCATGAATTCCTCCAGAAGAAAACACGCAATTATACCATCCCCGGGACCGACCGTCAATTCAGCGCGCAGGCGCCTCCCCGCCCTTGAGGTTAAAGTTCTTCAGTTCCCCATCACGAGACCCGGCCGCCGGCAACGAAATTTCGCGGCACCATGAGAAACGGATTCAATTATTGAGGTAGCCCAGAGCTTTAAGTTTTTCCAGCAATTCCGGATC
>JADFDP010000122.1 GCA_018262835.1 Candidatus Aminicenantota bacterium | reverse complement strand
GCCCGCGCGGACGGTCATCCCAGGGATCAGAACTCGGTTCATCCTTCAGCCGAACTGGTTCAATGTCGGGGTAGCGCAAGTCCCAGGCGACGCGCTGCACGCCGCTGCTGTCCGGGCCGTGCAAGCGCCGCACCACATTACCGTTTACGTCACGGATGGTGAGCAGCACGGCCGGCTCTTCCTCCCCTTCTTCCCGGCGCAGCGTCTCCCAGCCGGGGAAAGCGACGTCCAATCCCTTTTGTCGCAGCTCTTTTTCTTTTTCCAGGCGCATTTTTTTCGAGGATTCCAGGGGATCGGACAGATAATAGGTGAAAACGGCCCCAAATGGGGGATTGGGGGCCAGATACAAATCGTCCCCCTGAAAGCCCTTGCCGGCCATATTGAGCGGCTGGTCCGGGACATAGGAGAGCGCCGGGCGCGTCGGAAAAAGGAATGCCTGCAGGCCGCCGGCGGCCGCGCTGCGCAGGGAAGAATAGTCATCAAGGATGAATATGCCGCGGCCGAAGGAGGCAGCGACCAAGTCGCACTCACGGTCCTGGACCTCTATGTCGCGGAAGGACAAAGTCGGCAACTTGGCGAACTTGTGCCAATGGCCTCCCCCATCCAGGGTAAAAAAGACGCCGAACTCGCTGCCAATGAAAAGCAGGCCGGGACGAGCCGCGTCCTGGGCCAGCGACCACACCAGGTGGCGGTCGGGCAGGCCGCCGGACAGCGAGGTCCAGGTGCGGCCGCGGTCGGTGCTTTTCAGCAGGTAGGGCCTGTAGTCGCCCGCCTTGTGGTTGTCCACGGCGACGTACACGGTGTCGGCGTCGTGGCGGCAGGCCTTGATGTCGTTGACGAAGAAACCGGCGGGAACCCCCGGCAGCCGGTCGATCTTGCGCCAAATCTTGCCGCCATCCTCGCTGACCTGGATCAGGCCATCGTCGGTCCCGGCATAGATCAGCCCCTCGACTTTGTGCGACTCGGACAAGGCGGTAATGCTTCCGAAATAGGACATGGCATCGTGGTCCCACAGGGCGTCGCTGCTCCATTTTCTGCCCATGATCGGCTGTTCCAGGCGAAAGATGCCCCGGGTCAAATCGGGGCTGACGCGCCGCCAGCTTTCACCGCGGTCATCGCTCCGGTATAAAAACTGCGAAGCGTAGTAGAGGCGCCCGGCGGCATGTGCACTGACCAGCAGCGGCGCGTCCCAGTTCCAGCGCTGGGGCGGGGCACCGGCTTCCGGCTGGGGCTGGATGCCGACCGATTCGCCGCTCTTGCGGTCGCAGCGGACCAGACTGCCGCCCTGCCAGGAGGCGTAGACCGTGTCGGGTTCAGCGGGATCGGCGGCGCAGGCATAGCCGTCGGCGCCCAGGATGAAGCTCCAGTCACCGGGGATGATGCCGTTGCTGTGGGCGGTGCGCGCCGGCCCCGATTGCGTGCCGTTGTCCTGGGTGCCGCCGTGGATATTGTAGAAAGGCAGGGCGTTGTCCAGGGCGATCTTATAGAACTGGGTCAGGGGCAGGTTGGCGAAATAGCGCCAGGTACGACCGCAGTTCCATGATTCGTAGAGGCCGCCGTCGCAGCCGGCCAACAGGTAATCGGGGTTGCTGGCATCGAAGGCCAGGGCGTGGTTGTCGGAATGCTTGGCCTTGCCCTCGACATCGCGGAAGGTCTTGCCGCCGTCGTCGGTCACATTCAGCCAGACATCGTTTTGGTAGACGCGGTCGAAGCGGTGCGGATCGGCGTAGATCTCCTGGTAATAATGGGGGCCGGTGCCGTTGCTCAGGTAACCGCTCCGCTTTTCCCAGTTTTCGCCGCGGTCATTGGAGCGGTAGAAGCCCCGTTCGTCCGCATTGGCTTCGATGGTGGCGTAGACCACGTTGGGCTTCTGCGGCGAAACGGCCAGGCCAATGCGGCCGACATCTCCCCGCGGCAGGCCGTCGGCCAGTTTCCGCCAGCTGCGGCCTCCGTTCTCGCTCTTGTAGATCCCCCCTTCGGGTCCGCCGGCCATGAAAGCGGCCACGCTGCGCCGGCGCTGGTAGGCCGAGGCATAGAGGATCTCGGGGTTGCCCGGCTCCATGGCGATATCGCAGACGCCGGTATCCTTGCTGATCTGCAGAGAGGGATGCCAGGTCCCGCCGCCGTCGCTGCTTTTAAAAAGGCCGCGCTCCCCGCCCGGGGCCCACAGAGGGCCTTCGGCCGCGACATAGACCACGTTGCCGTCGCGCGGATCGATGAGTATTTTGCCGATATGTTCCGATGTCTTCAAACCCATGTTTTTCCAGGTCTTGCCGTTGTCCAGGCTCTTGTAGACACCGTCGCCAAAGCCCACATGACGGCCGGAAACGTTCTCGCCCGTTCCCAGCCAGACAATCGCGGGACGGAGCGGATCAATGGCCAGGCAGCCGATGGAATAGGAATTCTCATGGTCGAAAATCGAGATCCAGGTTGACCCCGCGTCTTCGGTTTTCCAGACCCCGCCCGAACCGGCGGCCAAGTACCAGGTGGCACGCTCACGCGGGTGGATGACCACGTCGCTGACGCGCCCCGATGACAGGGCCGGGCCGACGGCACGGAACGGCAGCCCCGAGGCCAAGGCCGAGGCCAAGGATTTTTCCGCGGCCTTCTCAGATCCCGGGACGGCATTCAGGGCCACCGAAAAGACAAAGATCCAGACGGCAAACCATAAAGAAAACAACCGACGGTTCATTTTTTGCTCCTGAGAGGAATTTTATATGTCCCGGGTTGCCTGGCCGGCCGGCGCCAGGAATTTTCGGGAACGGTTTTAAACGTACGCATTTTTTCTTTTATACGCTGCATCGGGAGGATTGGTTATACTTTCCGGGACAAAATGCCTGACCCGCCCATGCCGAGTTCGCTCAGGAAATTTCTTTTGATTCATGAATAGCCTTTCTTGAAGAATAGGCGGCAAAAGACTACAATCAATCACGAGGTGGTCCATGCCAGAGATTGAAACACTTCCGGATTGGTTGGAAAAAGAGCCGATCGGCGCCATCGAAAAGATCGAACTGCTGACCGTGCGATTGCCGTTCGTGGCCCCTTTTGGCACCAGCGTGGCCGTTTGGAACTGCAAGGAGGCGCTGCTGGTCAGGATGGAGGACCATGGCCTCACCGCCTGGGGCGAGTGCGTGGCCGATCCCGACCCCTTCTACGCCAGCGAAACGACCTCCACCGCACGTCACATGCTCAAGGATTTTCTTCTTCCTGAATTGAAACCAGGACTCACCCTGGCCGCCCTGCTGCGCCGCTTCGACCGCGTGCGTGGCCACCAGATGGCCAAGGCGGCGCTGGAGAACGCCCTGCTCGACCTGCTGGCCAAGCGCCGCGGCCTGCCCCTGCACACCCTGCTTGGATTCCAGCCCCGGCGCGTCATGTCGGGCATTTCCATCGGCATTCAGGAAACGATCGCCAAGCTTCTGGAAAAGGTAGAGGAAGCGACGGCCAGCGGTTACCACCGCGTCAAGATGAAGATTCAGCATGGCCAGGACGTGGAATGGGTGGAAGCCGTACGCAAAAGATTTCCCGACCTGCCCCTGATGGCCGACGCCAACGGCGACTACTCCCTAGCCGACACGGCCCATTTGGCCCGCCTTGATGATTTCGCCCTGACCATGATCGAGCAGCCCCTCTCCTACCACGACATCTACCAGCATTCGCTCCTGCAGGCGCAGCTGAAAACGCCGCTCTGTCTCGACGAATCGATCCACGACCTCGGCGATGCCGAGGCCGCCATCGCCCTGAAAAGCTGCCGGGTGATCAACATCAAGCAGGGACGCGTGGGCGGCGTGCTGGCAGCGGCAAAAATGGCCCGCCTGTGCGCATCCAACGGCATCCCGGCCTGGTCCGGCGGCATGGATGAAACCGGCATCGGCCGCGCCCTGAACATCCAGCTGCAGGCCGCCCCGGGCTTCATCCTGCCCGGCGACACCTCGGAGACCAGCCGTTACTTCCATGAAGACATCGTCGAACCGGGGGTGTTTCTGGCCGGCGACGGCTTCATCGAGATCCCGCCCGGCCCGGGCAGCGGCGTGGAAGTGGTGCCGGAACGGCTGGAACGCTACCTGCTCCATCGCGAGCAGGTCGGCTAGATCATTTCCAGTTCTGTCCTCACTTGATCGTGAACCATTTCTCGCAGGAGACCTTCTTCGCTGAATGCGCGTCCGAGACTTGGGTCGTCATCTTGTACTTTCCCTTCTCCAGGCCGCTGAGGGTGTAAGTGAAGGTGATCGAGATCTCCGTATTGGGATTCCAGGATTTGAACGGCAGGACGGCGAAATCATTCTGCCCGCCGAGCACCTTGCCGCTTTCATCGGCCACCTGGAAATCCGCCTTGAACCCGAATTCAAAATATCCGGCCGGGTTCTTTTTGATCACGTAGCCGGCCGGCTCGGCATAGAGATAGATCGGCTCACCGTCGGCAAAGACATCACTCTCCCTGGGCGCATACATGCCGTAGCTGTTGTCGGCGCCCTTGACAAACTTGACGTTCTCCAATCCAAGCGATGACTCGGCCCAGAAGGAAATCGTGAGCGACCTCAGCGCGGCCCGGGCCGCGGCGAAGTCATTGGCCGCAGCGGTGGACTTGAAGATCGCGAATGCCTTGTCGAACGGTCCGGCCGCTGCCGTCTGCGCGCTTTCCGCTGCGGTCATGGAGCACACGACCAGCGCTAGGACCGCGAACAGCCCAAGCAAAGACTTTTTTTTCATCCTCCCCTCCTTTGTGAACCTGCTGGATATAACAAAAAAACGCCCGAAATATGCGCATAGAATTGGAAAAACCGGATAGTCCTTCATTTCAGTTCCTCCGCAGCGACCCGGCGCTGGACCCTGTAAGTCCAGAAGCCAATCGTCGAATGGGTGCTGGCCAGCCATTCCTCCAGGTTATTCTCCACATAGCCCGGCCAGCCATCCAGAATTTCCGCCGTTGCATCGGCAAAGCCCAGGAAAGCAGCCACGTGCCAGGACCAGGAGAGTTTTTCTGCGCCGGTCAGGTTCTTGTTCCGGTAATTGCCGTTACCGCTGCCGCGGGCAATGCGGGCCACGACGATCCGTGAGGGTTCACGACCAGCCAGCATGGCCTCAGCCTGGGCGATATGAGCCGGATCGTTCAGCGGCAGGATATAGGAATCGTTGTGCCGCGGGGTGATTTCCGCCACCAG
>JADFDP010000121.1 GCA_018262835.1 Candidatus Aminicenantota bacterium | reverse complement strand
TCTATTTTCTGGGTCATCGGCTTTACCGCGATAATCAGCCAGCGCTTTCTCTTGCTGATGGGGCGGACCGGCTTGATGGTCACAAGGTCACCCGGCTTGCACTTTTTCCCTTCGTCATGCGCCAGAAAGGTCGTTTTTTTCTTGATGGTCTTTCCATAGGCTTGGTGGCGAATGACCCTTTCCACGCTGACCGAGACGGTTTTGTCGGCTTTGGCTTTCACCACCACGCCCTGCAGCGTCCGTTCCACTTTAACTTTTTTTTGCATCTTTTCCATTTTGCGACCTCATTTCCGTCAGTATTGTCATGAACTTGGCGATGTCTCTTTTGGTTTGCCTGATTTTGTACGGGCTTTCCGCCTGACCCAGAGTCTTCTGGAATTTCTGTTTGAAGAGCTTGTCCTTCAATTCCGCGAGCTTGCTCTCGATCTCATTGACCGCCATGGTCCGGATTTCTTTTGTTTTCATAACCCCGCTCCTACTTGCGCTCTCGAGATGAACCGGGTCTTGATGGGCAACTTTCTTTGTGCCAGTTTCATGGCTTCGCGGGCCAGGGGCTCGCTGACGCCTTCCAATTCGTAGAGAACACGGCCCCTTTTGATGACGTCGACCCAGAATTCGGGATCGCCCTTGCCCTTGCCCATGCGGACCTCGACCGGCTTCTTGGTGACCGGCTTGAAGGGGAACACCCGCACCCACAGCTTGCCGCCTCTCTTGATAAAACGATTGATGGCAACGCGGCCGGCTTCGATCTGCCGGGCCGTAATCCAGTCATTTTCCAACGACTGCAGCCCGTATTCGCCGAACTCCAATGTATTTCCCTTGGTGGCAATGCCCCGGCGTTTGCCCCGGAAAACCTTCCGATGCTTGACTTTCGCTGGCATTAACATGGCTCATTCTCCTTTTTCTTCGATTTCAATTTCCTGCTTGCGGTAGCGTTCCTTTTCCTTGTCGCCGATGTAGACCCAAACCTTGATGCCGATCTGGCCGTAGTCGGTAAACGCCTCGGTGAATCCGTAGTCGATGTCGGCCCGCAGAGTCTGCAGGGGCAACTTGCCGACCAGGTACCATTCGGCGCGGGCGATCTCGGCTCCGCCCAAACGGCCGGAAAGCCGGATCTTGACCCCGGTGGCCCCGGCGCGCAGGGTGGAATCGACCACCTTGCGCATGGCGCGGCGGTAGGAAATGCGGCGCTGAATCTGGAAGGCAACGCCTTCGGCGATCAGCTGGGCTACCAGTTCCGGGTTACGGATCTCAATCACGTCGACCAGGATCTTATCCAGGGTCTTCTTGGTGATGCCGGAGATGAATTTTTTCAGGTCCTGAACACCGGATCCCCCCTTGCCGATCAGGATGCCCGGCCGGGCGGTGTTGATCTGCACGCGGATGGTGTCGGCAATCCTCTTGACTTCGATCGAGGCGATGCCGGCATGCTTGTATTTGCTCTTGACCATCTTGCGGATCTGGATGTCGGTGTGGAACTGGTCGATGTAATGCTGGCCCTTGCCGTACCACAGGGAAAGCCAGCTCTTATTGAATCCCAGACGAAAGCCGAACGGATGTGTTTTCTGTCCCATTATTTCCCCTTCCTTTCACCTAAATATAGACTGATGTGCGCATAGTGCTTCAAAATCCGCATGGCCCGGCCCCGCGGCGCCGGCCGGAAACGCTTCAAGTACGGCGCCTGGCCGACATGGGTTTTGGCAATATACAGATTGTCGACGTCGATGTTGGGAAACTTGACCTGGGCGTTGGCGATGGCCGAACGCAGGATATCCATCACCATGCCGGCCGCTTTCTTGCGCCGGGAAAACTTCAGGATGGTCAACGCCTCTCCCGCATCCTTGCCCTTGATCAGGTTGACGATCAATTGGCTTTTCTGGGGGGAAATTTTCAAATATTTTCCTTTGGCCACAGCAATTTCACTCATGAGAGACCTCCTACACCTTAGCCTTGCTGTCTTTGGACGTGTGTCCGCGATAGGTCCGGGTTTCGGCGAACTCTCCCAGTTTCAGGCCCACCATGTTCTCGGTGATGAAAATGGGAATGAACTTTTTGCCGTTGTGGACCGCCATGGTCATGCCCACCATCTCCGGGATCACGGTCGAACGCCGATACCAGGTCTTGATGACCTCTTTGCGGCCGGAGTTTTTGGTTTCCACGACCTTTTTCAGCAATTTCTCGTCAATATAAACACCTTTTTTTACGGATCGGCTCATTTAATTACTTTCTCCTTTTGACAATGAATTTCGTGGTACGCTTGTTGCGCCGGGTTTTATAGCCCTTGGTCGGCTTGCCCCAGGGTGTCACCGGATGGCGGCCGCCCTTAGTCTTGCCTTCGCCGCCGCCATGGGGATGGTCGATCGGGTTCATGACCGAGCCGCGCACGTGCGGGCGCCAGCCCAACCAGCGGGTACGGCCCGCTTTGCCGACCTTGATGTTGGTCCGTTCGACATTGCCCAGCTGGCCGACGGTCGCCCGGCAGTTGATATGGATCTTGCGCAATTCGCCCGAGGGCATCTTCAGCAGCGCGTATTCGTTTTCCTTGGCCATCAGCGTGGCGTAGGCGCCGGCGGTGCGGGCCAGTTGGCCGCCGCGGCCCATGCTCATTTCCACATTGTGGATATTGGTGCCCACGGGAATGTTTTTGATCAGCAAGGCGTTGCCGGGGAGAATTTCGGTTTCGCCGTTGGTCGAAAGCACCGCGTCGCCCACCTTGACGCCCAGGGGGGCCAGAATATAGCGCCGGTCCCCGTCCTGATATTTGACCAGCGCGATGCGCGGCGTGCGGTTGGGGTCATATTCAATGGTTTCAATGACGCCGGGAATTTCCAGCTTGTCGCGGCGGAAATCGATGACACGGTATTTGCGCTTGTGACCGCCGCCGTGGTGACGGACGGCGATGCGCCCCATATTGTTGCGGCCACCGCTCTTGTGCAGGGAGACCAGCAGCTTGCGGTAGGGCTTGTCGGCAGTCAGCTCTTCGAAAGTATAGCCGGCCCGGCCCCGCAAGCCCGGGGTGACCGGATTGAATGTTTTGATGCCCATTAGATCACCTCGACATATTCGATCATCTTGGCCTCGGGGCTCAGCTTGACGTAGGCCTTTTTCCAGTCCGCCCGGCGTCCCACATAGCGCCCGTGCCGTTTTTCCTTGCCCTGAAAGTTGAGGATGCGTACCCACTCCACCCGGGTCTTGAAAAGCTCTTCCACGGCTTTTTTGACCATGATTTTATTGGCGTCGCGATGGACCTTGAAGCAAAGCAGCCGCTGCTTGTCTTTCAGGGCCGTGGACTTTTCAGTAATCAGAGGTGCCAGGATCATTTCCGCGTATTCCAGCTTCATTTGAGTACCTCCATCAGCTTTTTCACCACGTCGACCGAAAGCATGATGTAATTGTATTTGAGCGAATCATAGATGTTCATTTCACCCACATCGATGGCCTTGATATGAGGGATGTTCCGCGTCGAAAGCATCAGGTCGCTGTTGTCGCGCTGGTCGACGATCAGCAGCTTGTCAAAATTGAAGTGCTTCAGGGTCTTGATCGTGTCCTTGGTCTTGCCCGAGTCCAGCTTCAATTCATCGAGGATAAAAAGGCGGTCATTGCGGATCTTGTCGGATAGGACCGATTTGATGGCGTTGCGCCGGGCCTTTTTGGGCATGGCGTAGGAATAATCACGGGGCTTGGGTCCGAAGCTGGTGCCGCCTTTGCGCCACAGCGGACTGCGTACAGCCCCCATCCTGGCGCGGCCGGTGCCTTTCTGCTTCCACAGTTTTTTGCCGCTGCCCGAGACTTCAGAACGGGTCTTGGTGCAAGCCGTGCCCTGGCGCTGATTGGCGTTGTAATTCTTGACCGCTTCGTAGATCAAATGCTCCTTGAGAGGATAATCAAAGATAGCTTCAGGAAGTTCCATTTCACTAACTTCTTTATTCTTGATATTTCTGACTTTTATCTTGACCATGCCTTATCTCCTTTTAAAGGAATTCTTTAAAACGTAAATATAATTCCCGTTGAAGCCGGGAACGGCACCCCGGACCATGAGCAAATTCCTTTCCTTGTCGATCTTGACCACCTGCAGGCCCATGACGGTCTTCTGCTTGCCGCCCATGCGTCCCGGCATTCCTTTGCCTTTAATGACTTCGCCGGGATAGGTGTTGCTGCCGGCCGAGCCGATCTGGCGGTGGAACATGGAGCCGTGGCTGCCGCGGCCGCCGGCGAAACCGTAGCGGCGGACAACGCCCTGAAAGCCCTTGCCCTTGGTCGTGCCGCGTACGTTGACGATCTCGTTTTCGCTGAAAATGTCCACACCGATGGTATCACCGACGCCGGGTTCATCCTCGGCCAGCATAAATTCATGCAGCCGGCGCGTGGGCGGAACCTTGGCCTTTTCAAAATGGCCCTTCTGCGGCCTGGTCACGTGCTTGACCGGCTTGGGCTCGACGAATCCCAGCTGGGCTTTCGCGCTCTGCTTGGCGATGTTTTTTTTCTGCACGACCAGGCAGGGACCGGCCTGGATCATGGTCACCGGGATCACTCGGCCGTCGTCGGTGAATATCTGCGTCATGCCGATTTTTTTGCCAATTATTCCCTGTATCATCTTTTCACCTTCTTATTTAGTTGGATTTAACCTCAACCTCAACTCCGGCAGGCAAATCCATTTTTTTCAGTTCGGAAATCGTATCGTCGTTGTGCTCGCGGATCTCGATCAGGCGGGCGTGCGAACGGCGTTCGAAGTGTTCGCGCGACTTTTTGTCGGTGTGCGGCGAGCGCAGGACGCAGAAACGTTCGATCTTGGTCGGCAGGGGGATGGGGCCGGTAACCACGGCGCCGGTGCGCTTGGCCTTGGCCACGATCTCCGCGGACGACTTGTCCAGCACCCGGTTGTCGAACGATTTCAATTTAATCCTTATTTTTGTTAACATGAGGCTCCTTTTACTCGACGATGTCGGTGACGCTGCCGGCGCCGATGGTGCGGCCGCCCTCGCGGATGGCGAACTTCAACCCTTTCTCCATGGCGATGGGCATGATCAGCTCGATCTCCAGGTTGGCGTTGTCACCCGGCATGACCATCTCCACCCCTTCGGGCAGCTTGACCGATCCGGTCACGTCCGTGGTCCGAAAGAAAAACTGCGGCCGGTATCCCGTCACGAACGGCGTGTGCCGCCCGCCCTCTTCCTTGCTCAACACC
>JADFDP010000120.1 GCA_018262835.1 Candidatus Aminicenantota bacterium | reverse complement strand
AGGTCGCCGCCGGCGCGGTCCATCTTGTTGACGAAGGCGATGCGCGGCACCTTGTAGCGGTCGGCCTGGTGCCAGACGGTTTCGCTCTGGGGCTCGACGCCGCCCACGGCGCAGAAAACCATGACAATGCCGTCCAGGACGCGCAAAGAACGCTCGACCTCCACGGTGAAATCAATATGGCCCGGAGTGTCGATGATGTTGATCTGGTGGTCGTGCCAGCGGGTGGTGATGGCGGCCGAGGAAATAGTGATGCCGCGTTCCTGCTCCTGCTTCATGAAATCCATCACCGCCTGGCCGTCGTGCACCTCGCCGGTGCGGTGGATGAGGCCGGTGAAAAACAAAATGCGTTCGGTGGTGGTGGTCTTGCCGGCGTCGATATGGGCCACGATGCCGATATTGCGTATCTTCTGCATGATCGCCTGTTCCATGGTTCAAAGCTCCTTTCAGCAATTCGTTCCGACCGCAAAGGCCGCTCTTCGACAAAATCAATGCCTGTCCGAATATAGCTCTTTCGAGGTTCTTGATCAGGGGTGGTTCAGAGTTGGGTGCCCATTCTCAGGAAGCAAATCGCCTAAATTTTATATTCAATTATATCATATTTCTGACCGCTTGCCAATGCCCATGACAAGGTGAAAGAATAATTGAGATGGCCGGGGTTCCAATCGAGAGCAAACGGGATTTTATTGAACCCCGGTGATTGAATTTTCCGCCGGCTTCGGTTATGATGCGTTTTCAATCGAGGAGCCATGCTGCGCACTGTTTTTTGGTTCACCTATTTCTGGCTGTTTCAGCTGATATCCACGCTCTTTCTGCTCGTTTACTTTTTGCTCGGTCTCCTGGGCCTGAAAAAAAGCCAGAGGGAATTCCTGCTTTGCATCACCCGTGCCTGGGCGCGGCAGTTGATCGCCATTGCCGGAGGCCGGGTCGAAGTTTCCGGCCTGGAAAACCTGCCTGTCCGCGCCGGCGTGCTCTTTGTATCCAACCACCAGGGCGCCTTTGACATCCCCTTGCTGCTGGGTTTTGTCCCCGGACTGAAAGGGTTCGTTTCCAAGAAGGAGAACTTCCGCCTGCCGATCGTCAGCATCTGGATGAAGCTGCTGCATTGCATCATCCTGGACCGCAAGGACCTGCGCCAATCGGCCCAAGCCATCGCCCGCGGCATCCGCGACCTGCAGGCCGGCCGTTCGCTGGTGATCTTTCCCGAAGGCACGCGCAGCAAATCGGAAACGATGCTGCGATTCAAGGAAGGCAGCTTCAAGCTGGCTACGCGTTCGGGAGCGGCCATCGTGCCCCTGACCATCGACGGGTCGTACCGCCTGCTGGAAGGCAACCGGGGGCGCATCCGTCCCGGCACCGTCCGCCTGCACATCCATGCGCCGATCATCCTGTCCGGCCTGCCCGCCGAGCAAAAGAACGACCCGGCCGAGCTGGTGCGCGGCATCATCGCCTCCCGCCTGCCTGGGCGACAGCCATGAAAATAGTGCCGTTCGCCCTGGAGCGTTTTTTCGCCCGCCATGAATTCAGTGCTCCTCACCTTCTATGCCCCTCGGATTGCGAAACCTTTTCCCTGGGCGAATTGCTGGCCATGGAACCCGGAGCGGCAGAAGCTTTCTCGGGGCTGCGCCTGGGCTACACTGAATATCCCGGCGACCCGGCTTTGCGCCGGGAGATCGCCGGCCTGTACCAGGGGATCGGCGCCGATGACATCCTGGTCTTTGCCGGGGCCGAGGAAGCGATCTTTGTCTTCATGAACGCCGCCTTGCAGGCGGGCGACCACCTGATTGTTCATTCTCCGTGCTACCAATCGCTGACCGAGGTCGCCACCGCCGCCGGCTGTCGCGTGACCCGCTGGGAAAGCCAGGCAAGCCAGGGCTGGGCGCTGGATCCCGACTGGTTGCCTGGGCAAATCACATCCGCCACCCGGGTCGTGGCCGTTAATTTTCCCCATAATCCCAGCGGATATTTGCCGGAAGCGGACCGCTTCGCGCGGTTGGTGGATATCGCGCGCCGGCGGGGGCTTTTTTTATTTTCGGATGAGGTCTATCGCTTCCTGGAGTACAAGGCCGGTGACCGGCTGCCCGCTGCCTGCGAAATCTACGAGAACGGGATTTCCCTGGGGGTGATGTCCAAGGCCTTCGGCCTGGCCGGATTGCGCCTGGGCTGGGTAGCCTGCCGCAACCATGATCTCTTGCGCGCCATGGCCGAGCTGAAGGATTATACAACCATCTGCACGGCCGCTCCCAGCGAATTCCTCTCCAGGCTGGCCCTGCACCACCGCCGGGAAATTCTCGAGCGCAACCTGGGGATCATCGGCCGCAATCTGGATGGCCTGAATGTTTTTTTTGAAAGGCATGAGGAGTTTTTTTCCTGGCAGCCGCCCAAAGCCGGCCCGATCGCTTTTCCGGCAGTCCGCTTCGCCGCAGCCTGCGACGACTTCTGCGCCGGCCTGCTGGCCGACCTTGGCGTCTTGCTCCTGCCCGGGCGGGTATTCGCCGCCGCCGCGCAGCATTTCCGCATCGGCTTCGGCCGCCGTGATTTTTGCCATGGGCTGGACGGGATTTCCGCATACATGGAAAAAAAATTCAAGGCGTGACCGAATTCCGGAACTGCATGCCGGCCGGGTGGTAATGGACGTAGATCCTGCGCACCATTTCGATTCGAGCGGCCAGCAATTCTTCCACCCGGGTGGCGATGGCGTCGCCGCATTGCACGTTCATGCCGCCGTCGATGCCGATGGTCAGGTTGATCACAAAATAGGGACCGAAGCGGTGGGCGTGGATTTCTTCGATGCTGCGGATCTCGGGGATGCTTTCAAGAATCGAGCGGATCTTGCGGTCCAGGAAATGACTGGGCACCGAGTCCATCAGGTCGTCGGTCGACTGGCGCAATATGCCGATGCCGGTGCGCAGGATGAGCAGGGCCACCAGGGCGCCGGCCAGGGGATCGACCCATAGATAGCCGCGCCGGGCCAGAAAGATCCCCAGGCTGGCGGCCAGGGCCGAAAAAATGTCATTGCGGTGGTCATAAGCCAGTGCCTTGATGGCCAGGCTGCCGGTCTTTTCGCCAATGGCCCGGGTAAACACGGTCAGGACGATCTTGACGGCCACGGTGAACAGCCCCATCCACAAAGCGCCCAGGCTGGCGCCGCTGACGTCAGCGCTCCCCTTCAATTGGTCAAAGACGTTGTTGACCGCAGTCCAGAAGATGGCAATGGCCGTGGTGATGACGAAGGAGCCCACGGTCAGGGCGGCGATGCTCTCCATCTGCTGGTGGCCGTAGGGGTGTTCGGGATCGGGCGGCCGCCCGGCCAGCTTCATGAAAATTTTCACCACGATGTAATAGGCGACATCGGAGGTGGAGTTGATGCCGTCGGAAAGCAGGGCCGTGCTGTGCCCGACGATGCCCATGGCGGTCTTGCCGGCGGCCAGGAGCACATTCCAGAGCAGCCCCAGGTTGACGACCATTTGCCCCTTCCGGGCGCGCTGATCGGAGTCGGGCCTATCGGGAGGAGAAAAAATTTTCACCAAGTCATCCGCTTTCTTTTCCATAGGGCCCGTTGTTTTTGCTTGCCTTTCAACCGCCGCTGCGCAAGACACGATAGTGCTTGAAATTCCAGATCAATTCCTGAATGGTGACCTTGGCGATGCCGACCGCCGGGATGCACAACAGCAGGCCCATGATGCCGAACATTTCGCCGCTGGTGAAGATGGCGATGATGACCAGCAACGGATGAATCTTCAAGCTGCGCCCAAGAATATTGGGCGACACTAGCGTATCGTCGATGAGGCGGATGATGAGAAAAGCGGCGATGACATAAAGGGCGGCGCGGAGGGACCCCTTGTCGATGACATTGAGGATGACGGCCGGGATGGCGCCGACGATCGGGCCGAAATAGGGGATCATGTTGGCCAGTCCGGCCACGCTGCCGATCAGGAAAAAATAGGGCACTTTCAGGATGGCCAAAGCGACGATGGCCAGGATGCCGATGCACAGGGAAACCATCATCTGGCCGCGAATGTAGCTGCCCAACTGGCGGTCTATCTTGTGGATCAGGCTGATCGCCATCTCAAAATAACGGTTGGGCAGGGCCTGGATCAGGGATTTCTTCAGCCGCCGGCCGTCCTTGAGCAGGAAAAAAGTCATGAAGGGGATCAGCACCAGGGCGATGGCCACGGGGATCATGCTGGGCAGAAGCTGGATGCTCCGGTTGAGCAGGGAATAAATGAATTTCTCGGCCCAGCCCAGGATCTGCTTGGTGATCCCCATATTCTGCAGCCAGGGCAGGTGCTGCTGGAGCAGGGTCTTCAATTTTTCCAGCAGCGTAGCCGGCGTTTCATCGTCGACCAGCCGGCTCAGGGCTTTGAGTTCGTGGGCGATGGCCGGGGCCAGAAATATCATGGCCATGGCCAGGGTCATGGTGATCAAGGCCATGACCAGGGCGACCGCGGCCGTGTGGTTCAATCCGCGCCCTTCGAACCTGACCACCAGCGGGTTGAACAAAATGGAGAACAAAATGGACAGGATCAGCGGGGTCCGCACGATGCTGCTGTAGGAAACGATCCAGATCGCGGCCAGCAGCGCCAGCAGGATGGCCGCGGTTTTGAGAAAGGAAAAAATCGGGCCGCGGTTTGAATTGCCGCCGCAGCCCTGGTTCTCCGCCTCAGGGTTCATGGCTGGGCCTTTTTGTCACGGGCGGGCCGGGGCGGATTTCCGTCCAGTTCCTGCAATTCGGCGTTGGTCCTGCGCAGGCGCTGCGCCAGCATCTCGGCCAGGACGGTCAGCATTTTTTTGCCCAATTGCGGTTTGCGCTCGAAAAGGTCGAACAGGTCGGGGTGAAACAGGCCGAGCAGGTTCGCGTCGCCCAGGGCCACGGCCGTGGCCGAGCGGCAATCGTTTTCCAGCAGGGCCATTTCTCCGAAAAAATCGCCGAACTCCAGGCGGGCCAACTCTTTTTGCCGGGGCGCGGCGTAATCTTTGTAAATCCCCACTTCGCCTTTCTGCACGATATACATGCCGACGCCGGGTTCATCCTCCCAGAAAACGACTTCGCCGTTCTTGTATTGGCGGCGGTGGATCAGCCGTTCGATCTCCCTCAGTTCGCCCTTGCTCAGTTCGGCAAAAAGGGGGATTTTCTTCAGCAGCAGCAGGATATCCTGGCGGTCGCCGTTGTTGGTCTTGAAAATGTTTCCCCAAAGGGGATTGATTGGATTCATCTCATGCCTCTGCTTTCATTTTCGCTTTGCAAAAAAGCCCGGCCTGTCAGAATATAATATAAAAAGGGCTTCATGGCAATACCGTCATTTCCCCGGCCAGC
>JADFDP010000011.1 GCA_018262835.1 Candidatus Aminicenantota bacterium | reverse complement strand
CTTACGTAGTTCTCGGGTATCTTGTCGACCGGATACGACCCGTGCATCAGGACGTGGACCCAGCGGCCGTCCCTTTTTTCCAGGACCCCGGTCTGGAAGACGTCTTTCAGGCAGTATTCCTTGCCTTTGTAGGCGCCGCAGTCATCCAGGTAGCAGGAATACCAGGCCACGTCGGCGGAGCGCGAAAACACGATGCGCAAGTCCCTGAATTCGCAGCGGGTGCCCCGAAAATCGGGATCCTTCCACTGTTCGGCATACTTCTTGAAGTTTTCCAGGCCCACCACCGTGCTGTCGGAGAACAGCCAGAAATGGAACATGTTGTCGGCCCACAGGCGGAACATGGCGTCGAAGTCCTTCTCGATGGCCCAGCCGATCGACTGCTCGATGCTTTTTTTCACCGCTTCATAATCGGGAGACGCGTCCGCCGCGGAAGCCGTCCCTCCCGCAACAAAGATGGAGAACAGCAAAACAAAGGCGCTCAATAAAAGTTGTTTTTTCATATCATTACTCCTTTTTTTATTCTTTGCCCGTTTATATCGTTTTTTTATACGCAATCGGGACGGGAACGGTTTGGCCATTCGCCAAAAATGAGAACCGCTTTTCCGCTTCCTTTGCCCCGTCCGCTTTGCTATAATTGTTTTTTAGAGGAGAAAAACATGTCAACCAGGAAACAATTCTGCCAGAGCTGCCTGGCCATGGTCTTGGCCGGGCTGGGCGCGCCGCTGCTGTTCGGGAAGAAGGGGGACGAAGTGAAAAAAGAAGAGGGCAAGGAAAAAGAAAGGAAGATCATTGCCGCTTGCGGGATCACCTGCAGCGAATGCCCGGCTTATATCGCCACGCAGAAGAATGACGACGCCCTGCGCGCCGAGACGGCAAAAAAATGGTCGGAGATGTTCAAGGCCGACATCAAGGCGGCCGACATCAACTGCGACGGCTGCACCAGCAACTCGCCGCGCCTGTTCAGCTACTGCGCCGTTTGCGAGATCCGCAAGTGCGCCGGTGAAAAGAAAGTGGCCAACTGCGCCGCCTGCCCCGAATACTCCTGCAAGAAGCTGGACGAATTCCTGGCCCAGGTTCCGGAGGCAAGGAAAGTGCTTGAGGAGTTGCGGAAAGGGACGTGATCGGCTGATAAAGTTCGAGGGTCAGAAATCATGGCCGGTTTTTCAAAGGCGCCGGGCGCTGAAGCCGCCGATCTCGGACTCTTTTTCGTATTCCATGATATCGTTGCCCGGCGAAGGATTGGAAAAATACATTTTCCCGGACAACAGCCCGTCGCCCGTCATTTCCCCTTCCCATAGAACATGGCAGATGATATGCGTCATGGGAAATCCGTAATGGACGACCATCCTGAATGTTTCCGCGCCGAAGGCGAATCCGTGGGCGTTCAGGTAATTCAAGCCGGGGATGGTGATGGTGAGGTCGGAGTTTAGCGTGAAGGTCATTTGCCCGTCGAACGTTTCCTTTAAATTTTCCTGGCTGATCGCATTCTGAAATTCCCAGGTGCCGACCAGGTCGGACAATTCAAGGCTGTTTTTTTTGCAGGAAAGCTGCGGCAGGATCGCGACCGATAGAATGATCGATCCCAGCAAAAAGTTTTTTAAAATATTTCCTGGCATGGGCTCACTTCTGAATCGCCTGCCAGCAAAATATATTTTTATTTGAAAAAAATCAAGTTCCGTTTGCATGGCAGCGAATAAAAAAACGGCTACTATGATAAAATCAGGGATGGAACAATCCATTGGTTTCAAGAAGAAAGGAGGGTGAAATGAACGCCAAAATCCTGGTGGCTTATGCCAGCAAATACGGCGCAACGGAGGAGATAGCCCAAAAGATCGGCCAGGTGCTGACGGATGCGGGCTTCGCCGTCGACGTGTTGCCGGCGGACCGCGTCGCCGACGTGGGCCTCTACCAAGCGGTGGTGCTGGGCAGCGCGGTCTATATCGGCGGCTGGCGCAAGGCGGCGGCCAGGTTCTTGAGAACCAACGAGAAGGCGCTGGCCGAGCGGCCGCTGTGGCTGTTTTCCAGCGGGCCCACGGGCCGGGGCGATCCCATCGAGCTGGTCAAGGGCTGGCGCTTCCCCAAGGCGCTGCAGCATATCGCCGACCGCGTCAAGCCCGTGGAGATCGTCATCTTCCGGGGGGCGGTATTTGCCGAGAAGCTGAGCGCCGTCGGCCGCTGGATGATCAAGAACGTCAAGGCGCCGGTCGGGGACTTCCGCGACTGGAACGCCATCACCGTCTGGGCCGGGGCGATCGCCGCCAAGCTCAAAGATCAAGTATAAAGTTTAAAGGATAAAGGAAAAAGTAAGAGTAAAGAAGCTCGCTTCTCGGGAATGGGGATTATTCGGAAAGGGTTTTTTTTATTTTATGCTTTTTGCTTTATAATGCTTATTGTTCAGTGTTGAGCCTCTTTCTGATAACGTTGGAATCGCTTTTTCGAAATACGACTTCAATGCGAGGTAAACATGCAATTCATGGTGATCGGTCATGACGGCAGCGATCCTGGCGCTTTGGCCAGGAGGATGGCTGCGCGCGAGGCCCATTTAAAGCTGGGCAAGGAACTGCACGCCGCCGGCAAGTGGCTCTTCGCGGCCGGCATTCTAAACGAGGCGGGAACGCTTGTCGGCTCCATGATCGTCTGCGATTTCCCCTCCCGGGAAGAGCTGGAGCGGCAATGGCTGAAAAAGGAACCTTACCTTGTCGGCATGGTGTGGCAGCAGGTCGATGTCCAGCGGGTCCAGGTGGCCCCTTTCTGTGCAGCGAAATAAAAACATGGGCAAAGGATTTCGTGGCAAGCGGAAAATCGTCCATACCCACTGGTCGTACATCCAGGGCACGCGCGAGAGCGGCGGCATCTGAGGCCGCTGTCGGAGCCGGGTCGAAAAAACAAACTTGTCTTTATTTCCGGAGAAAGAATCTGCTGCCGGATACCGCCAGGACCTCGCCGTAGAAGATGCTGTGGTAGTCCTTCAGGGGATAGTGCTTGTCGATTTTTTTGTCCAAAAACCCGCGCGGATCCAGCACGCCCCGGTACATCTTGCGGCATTCAAGGATCAGCTCGGCCTCGGCGAAGCCCGGCGCCGCGATCTTCGCGGAAGCGACGGGGGTGAGGCCCGATGCGGCGATCTTGTCGCCCTGGCGGCCGGACCTTTTTCCAAGGAGCTGGACCGCCTTGGCGTACTTTTCCGCAAAGACGCAGAGGGTGAAGGTGTCGTATTTTTCCATGAATTCATGGGTATAGCGGCCGGGACGAACCACGACGTGCGCGAAGGGCATGCCCCACATGTTCCCCAGCCCGCCCCAGCCTATGGCCATGGTGTTGAACTTGCCGGAGGCGAAGTCGCCGGCGGTCAAGAGGATCCAATGCTCGGACCATAAATCGTAGATTTTGAGCGCAAGATCATTGAGCGGAATGACGTTTCGTTTCATGGCGTATCTCCTGCTTGGACTTTGCTGGGGAATAATCGATCTTTCCCATCAGGTCATGAATAATGGCTTCCGTTTGGCGCCAATGGTATTTTAATGGAAATTCTGCGGGAGCGCAACAGACAATCGTGAATCATTTGACCTGGTGCCGGGGCCGGGTCTCCAGGTTCTGAAAAAATTCCAAACTGCCGCTGCCATTCTTGCCCAGGCGACCCCATCGGCTGGAGTAATGGAATCCGGAGATCCGACCCCCGATAGCTTCCTGGTATTGGCAGCGACTCAGCGGATCAGTTTGCCGTTCTTGATCAGTGGCTTTTTGTCCACGGTCAGCGTGCCGCCGGGCAGATACCCCTGGAAAGCATACGGCATGGCGATGCTCCCTCCGGCCCAGACATTGTTGCCGATGCCGATGGTGATCATCCCGGCCATGACGTAGTTCAGTATCCGGCTTCCCGGGCCCTCGCCGAGTTTCGGATTGACGCCGATATCCACGAAGGCGAATTCGTCCTTCCCCTCCCCGGCGGCATCATAGAAGGCCTTGACACGCTCCAAGCCGGATTTCGCTGACATGGACACGAGCTTGCCCGCTTTAAAGACCATGGTCATGCCGGTGATCTCCTCGCCCTGGAGGAAATTGCGATCGATGACGATCTTGCCCTCCGCCGTCCCCGCAATGGGGGTGACGTAGACTTCTCCGGCCGGGAGCCAGACCTGGCAGGCGGCATAGCCTTTCTTAATATCCTCGGCCGAGATCACGCCGTCGCTGAAAAGGACGGGCCGCCCGGCGATGCGTACCTTGAAGTCGGTGCCGTTGGCATGGGTGATGCGGACCTCGTTGCCCGCGGCTATCACGCTTTTCACCGCTTCGCAAGTCTTCTGCAGCTCGGCATAATCGATGTTGACGCAATCCCAGAAGATGCGCGCGAGCTCGTCCTTGCTCAGCCCGTATCGCTGGGCAAGCTGAACCGTGGGATATAGACCATTACCGAGGTTGATGGCCCGGAAATTGCTTTTCTGAAGAGTCTCGTCGATGACGGCATTGGCTTTTCCGACAGCTGCAAACCGCTGCGCCGGGATATCGGCCAGCACGGCCTCGTCCTCGTTGTAACTCACAAAAATTCCGGCTGAGAAGAGGTTCCAAAGCTTCACCCAGGGCTCACGGCTTTGCGTGTCGTATTTTTCAGGAACTTCCGTCCACCAGCGGCGCGTCAGCCGGTCGCTGCCAAAGCTCACCAGCGGGTACCCGCCCACCTTGCGGACATTGACAACGATGTCTTCGAGGAGTTGAAAATCCTTGCTTCCGCCCTCGATGTAGATCATCTCTCCTTCCTGGACGGCGGCGCACTGCGTGACCAGCTTCCGGGCGATGGCCTCGCAGTCGACCTTCGCCTGCGGGTCTGGTTGCGCCAGCAACCAAACCGCGGACAAGACCAGCACCAAACTCCCCAGAGCCCAAAAAACCTTTTTTCCTTTCATTTCTCCCTCCCTTTTTTAGCGGCCGGCTCGCCGGCCCTCTTTTATAAATAGATTTTGGTATTTCACTTGTTTTGTTTTGCTTGCTTTGTGCTCAAACTGTCCGTGCCGCCCGTTTTTTTTATCGTCTTCCGCTTACCGACGGGGAATTGATCGGTTCATCTCATGGTTTGGCAATGATCCGCTCCCCCTTCTATTTCTCCAATAATAAACCTTATATATTCAAAAACGGAATAATTTCAACTTAAAATATAATTTTTTTATCTGCCCCGGATTCTCGCGGGCAATCCTGATTGACAGCAAAGTCAATTTTCCCCAAGTTTGGATTTCATGGTGAATAGATTAAAATTGCAACAAGCGGTTGTGAATGCTTTGTGGAACCGCGGTTAAATTTTTTTTTGAGGCAGGAATATATGAAAATTTGTAATACTTTCCAGCCGGCGGCAACCAATAGAATGAAATCACTTGAGGAGCCGAAAAAAATGAAAAAGATTCTTTTTCTGCTGTTGATGCTGTTTTTTCTGAATTGGGAAGTCGGCGCTACGGAGAACGGACGATCCCGCTTGATCGTCACGCAATCGGGAAACGGCCCGGACGTGGTATTGCTGACCGGACTTGGCTGCCCGGCGGCGGTTTATGCGGATCTGGTGGCCGCCTTGTCGCCGGCCCGCCGCTGCCATGTGCTGCAGATACCGGGTTTTGCCGGCCTGGGTATTGCCGGAAGCGAGTCCGCCGGCGATTGGCTGGGGGAAGTGGAAGGATACTTGAAAGAAAATAAACTGTCCGCCGTCACCTTGATCGGCCACAGCTTCGGCGGCTGGCTGGCCCTGCAGGCGGCGGCGCATACGCGGGCAGTATCCCGGCTGATCGTCATCGATGCGGCGCCATTCGCCGCCGGGCTTTTTCAGGATGTTGACCCGCAGCTGGCCGCCCAGCAGGCCGCCCAATTGTCTGGCCTGTTCTTAAGTATGAGTGTCGAGCAGTACCGTGCTTTCGAAGCCCAGCGCCTAACCATGATGGTGGCCGACCCGGCCGGCGCCAAACGGGTGCTGGAATGGCAGTGCGCCACCCCGCGCTCCTTGCTGGCGGTCTTAAGCGCCGCCATGGCCGGATCGGACCTGCGGCCGTTGCTGCCCAAAATCAAGGCCGCCACGCTGGTGCTGGGTTCGTGGACCATGGGACGGCTGTTCGGCCTGGACCGGGCCGGGGTGGAAAAGCGCCTGCAGGGGCAGTATAATGCTTTGGGTGGATGCGTGATTCACATGGCCGATCGAGCGGGACACTTTATCATGCTGGATGAACCCGGCTGGCTGGAGCGGGAAGTGCTTCAATTCCTGGAACAAAAATGACCCCAGTGGACCGGGACACGATTTTTCAGGATATCTACCGGCGCAACCGCTGGCGACTGGCCCGCATCTGCCGCGTGGTTGCAGCCGGCGGCGAGGGAGCCGACCTGCTTCAGGATATCTGGATCAACATCTGGAACAGTCTGGACGGTTTCCGCGGCGCGGCCCATATTGACACCTGGGTCTACCGGGTGGCGGTCAACACGGCGATGATGTTTCGCCGCGGCAGCGGGCGCCGGCAGCGCTGGATCGAGCCCGGGCGGGATGTGGAAATCCTGGCCCGTGAGGATGATGCCGCATGCCCGGAACAAAGCGTTTCCGAGAGCCTGCGCCGGAAATTGTATCACTGTGTTTCGCTGCTCAAGCCCCGTGACCGCCTGGTGGTTTCCCTGCATCTGGAGGGTCTGGACCATGACGCGATCGCTGCCGTCGTCGGCGTCACGGCCGGCCACACCGCGGTGCTTTTGCATCGGCTGAAACCGGTTTTGGCCGCCTGCGTCAAAGGAGAAAACAATGAATCCATCTGAATCATACAAAACCTGGCAGGAGAGCTGGCAGGGATCCGCATTGCCGGCCGATGCCGGGCCGTTGCCGGATCTCCTGCTCCGCCTCATCGGGTATGAAGACCATATGAAGCGGCGCAACCGGGCCAAAATGGCGGCCGTCGCCCTGATCTTTGCCGGCATGCTGCTCCAACTTTGGCTGCGGCCATTGCCCCGGTACCCTTGGCCCCTGTTCGCCGGGCTGGGCCTTGTTGTTTTGAGCACCGCGGCCTTTCTCACATCATATATGCGCGGGCAATTTCGGCTGGCGGCCGTCGATTTCGGTGCGCCGGCGCTGGAATTCGTGCGCCGGATCATCGCCTCCCTGGAACGGGAGCGCCGGATTTTCCGGGTTCATTTCCCGATCTTTCTGCTGGCGTTGATCCTGGCGGTCAACCTGATGGCCATGGGCATGTGGCCGCTCCGCCCGTTGGGATTCCTGCTGTGGCTGCATGTGAAAATCTCTCTTGGCTTGGGCGCCGTCGGCGCAGCCGGATGGTTGTACCGCCGTGCCCTTTTCCGGCGCAAAACCGGATCCTTGCTCGGCGAATTGCGCGATACCGAGGCTTCCTGGTCGCGGGGGGAACAGGCCATGGAATGAACGGAAATAAGCAGATAATTCATTCAATTTAGAATCCAATGATTCAAGGTTTTTTTGATTCATTCTTAGCGATCTTTGATCTTTTGCCGGCTGTTTTGCGTATTACGGATCGGATGGACCCGAGCGGCGAAAAGCGTTTCTGCCGGTCCATTCGGGCTTGATGGCGGGCAAAGCCTGTCCTGGAGGTTGGCAATGAAGAGACACTTTCTTCTGGCTGGATTGATCGTAGTTCTGGCGGTCGCGGCGTCCTGGACGCTGGCGGCGCAGCCGCAGGCAAGCGGCGGCGCGCGGAGCTTCGACCCGGAAAAGGCGACCGACGCTTACCTGGCGAGAATGTCGCCCGCGGCCAAGGCCAAATCGGACGCCTACTGGAACGGCGGCTACTGGATCAAGCTGCTCGACCTGGGAGTGGCCCTGGCCGCCGCCTGGCTGCTGCTGGCCGGCGGGCTTTCGCGGCGCATGCGCGAACTGGCCGAGCGCCTGTCCACGCGCAAGCCGCTGCAGACCTTTTTCTTTTCCCTGCAATATTTCGCGGCCGTTTTCGTCCTTTCGTTCCCCGCGGCCTACTGGATCGAGTTCCTGCGCGAACATCGCTACGGCCTCTCCCGGCAGCCCTTCGGCCAATGGCTGGTGGAGCAGTTCCTCGATCTCGCGGTTTCAGCCGTCCTGTTATCCCTGCTCCTGGTTGCCCTGTACGGCCTGATCCGCAAAAAAGCGAGGACCTGGTGGCTGTGGGGCAGCGGCGTTTTCATCCTCTTCCTGGCTTTCGTCCTGCTGATCGGCCCGGTGTTCATCGACCCGCTGTTCAACACCTACAAGCCCATGGACGAGGGCCCCCTGAAGGCGCGCATCCTCAACCTGGCCCGCGGCAACGGCATCCCGGCTGCCGACGTTCTCCAGTTCAACGCCTCGCGCCAGACCACGCGCGTCAGCGCCAACGTCAGCGGCCTCTTCGGCACCATGCGCATCGCCCTCAACGACAACCTGATTACACGCTGCACTCCCGAGGAGGTGGCGGCGGTGATGGCCCACGAGATGGCCCACTACTCGCTCAATCATGTTTATGAGGCCTTGTTCTATTTCGCGCTGGTCATGCTGGCCGGTTTCGCCTTTTTGCACTGGGCGTCCAGCCGCCTGCTTCGCCGCTGGGGAAGCCGCTGGGGAGTACGCGACGCCGGCGATCCGGCCGGGCTGCCCCTGCTCATCTTCCTGTTCGTCTTTTTCCTGTTCGCCGCCACGCCGGTCGTCAACACCATCATCCGCAGCAATGAAGTCGAGGCCGACCTGTTCAGCCTGAACGCCGCCCGGCAGCCCGAGGCCTGGGCTACCGTGGTCCTGAAGCTTGCCGAGTACCGCAAGCTCGATCCTTCCCCCCTGGAAGAGTGGATTTTCTACGATCACCCCAGCGGCCGCAGCCGCATCCTGATGGCCATGCGCTGGCAGGCGGCTTTCGGGGAAAAGTAGGGTGCGCGGCGGGCACCTGCCGGTTCACTAAGCCAGAAAGCAAGACACTGGCCCCGGCGGCTGCTGGCTCAGCGGAACTTCCGGCGTTCCCACAGGTGCAGGGCCAGGTCGATCGCGGTTTTCAGCGTCACCAGCACCAGCAGGGCATATACCGGGGAGCCCTTGGCCTGGGCCCAGGTGCCGCCCAGCAGGATGGTCACATGCATGACGATCACCCTCTGGTAAGGCTGCCAGAACAATCGGGTGAAGGAGACCCTTTGGAATTCGCCGCGGCCGATAAAGTTGCGCCGGTAGGAGACGCCGTGGCTGACCGCCAGGAACAGCAGGGCCAGGCCCAGGTCGGAAAAGGCGCTGCGGAAATGGGGGCCGAACATGACCATGACAAAGATGCCGTGCACCAGGGTGAATATGCCGTAGTGTATGATGAAAAAAAGCACCATGGCCCCGCGGTCGGTCTCCGTGACCGGCCGGCCGTTCAGGGTCGTGTTCGACGACGCGACCGAGCCCCGGGCCCGGCGCATTTTTAAAACATTGTAAAATCCGATCACCAGGTTTTCGGCCCAATAGAAGATCATGATCGGCGCCACGTCCCAGTCCAGGGCCAGTACGCCGAGCAGCGGCATCAGGTTGGCTGCGATCAGGGCCAGGACCGAGGCACGCAGCCTGGCTGCAAATGAGCTTTCGCGGATTGGCCCATGGGTTTGCGGCCGCGGTATTTCGTCGCTCATATCCGTATCGTCGCCTGCATGCTTCTGCCGCTATTTTCCCGGCACGGTAGCCTTTTCGGGATCGAAGGCCTCCACCGCGAGGCCTTGGCGGCCGCCGCGCTTGACCTGGTAGAGCAGGTCATCGGTCCGGGCCAGTACCGCGGCGGCAGCGGCAATGCTTCCGGAAGGCACGGTCACGGCGCCGCAGGAGGCGGTGACGGTGACGGCCGCGGCACCCTCACCCGCTTGGCAGGCCAGCTCGCAGATGCGGCGGTATACTGCCTGCAATGCCTCGCGGTCGGCGCCTGGCAAGACCACCAGGAATTCGTCGCCACCCAAACGGCCGAGGGCGTCGTCCTGGCGCAGGCACTCCTGGATCCTGGCGGCCATTTCCCTGAGCACCTTGTCGCCGGCGGCATGGCCCAGGGTATCGTTGACCATCTTAAAGCGGTTCAGGTCGACCATGATGCAGCCCAACTGGCGGTTGCCTCCGCGCTCGGGATGCAGTTCCTTCTCCAGGAAAGAAAGGATGGCGCGGCGGTTGAGCAGGGTGGTCAGCGGGTCATATGTGGCCAGGTATTCCAGTTCGGCGGTGCGCTTGCCCACCTCTTTTTCCAGTTCGCGGTTGCGTCGGCGCAGCAGCAGGGTGCGCCAGCGGTAGACGCCGCTGGCTGCTGCCAGCAGGATGATCAGAGCGCCGATGCGGAACCACAGGGTCATCCAGAAGGGCGGGCGCACATGGATGGGCAGGGCAACGGTCTCGCCCCAGACGCCCGATTCGTTGACCGGCTTCAGCAGAAGCTTCAGGTCGCCGGCCGGCAGGTTGGTGTAGCGCAGTTCTCCCAGCCGGCTCAAGGGGAGCCAATCGCTCTCCAGGCCTTCCATGCGTGCCCGGTAAGCGGTGCGATTGCGGTTGCGGTAGGAGAGAACGGCTATGTTGAAGGTCAGTGTCCGTTCCCGCCAGGAGAGGTCGAGCCGCTTGGGGTGCTCCAGCAACCGTCCGGGCAGGCGGACATTCTCCACCACCAGCCGGGGCGGTTCGGTGTTGGGGCTGCGGCCGGCTGGGGTGTACTGCGACAGGCCGCTGACGGTTCCGAACCAGATGTTGCCGCGCGGGTCGCTGTAGAAGCCGTTGGCGTTGGTCTCCCAATCAGCCAGCCCGTCATCGGGGTTGAACTGCTCCACCTTGTAGCCGTCCGTGAAGCGAAAGACGCCTCGCGCCGTGTTGACCCAGACCGTTCCCTTCCAGTCCTCGCCGATGCAGAAGACGTGGTGATTTGCGAACCCGGGACGGTCGTTGAGCAGCCGCCAGCGGCCGTCGGTCTCGAGAACGGCCAGGCCGGCGTCGTTGCCGGCCCAGAGGCGGCCGCTGCTGTCCTCCATGACGGCGGTGATGTTGACGCTCGCCTCCAGGGGGCAGCGGGAGCGGGTTTCCAGAAGCGTGACCTTCTCGCCGTCACAGTAATGGAAGCTGCTTTTGGCGACGGCATAGACACCGCCGCGCAGGCTGGGAGTCAGGTGGTGGACCGCCGTCAGCGGCTCCCCGGCCGCGGACTTGTTCCAGACGCGCCAGCGGCCGGCGGCGTCGCGGCGGGACAGCCCGCCGCCGCTCCATTCGCCGCAGCCCCAAAGGTTGCCCTGGTTGTCGAGGGCCATGTCATAGGGATTGGTGCGCGGGAAGGGGACTGAGGCCGGAAGCGGGCGAACGGACTTCTCCCCCGGCAGGCGAAAGAGCAGGGCGGTGTCGGTCAGGAACCAGCGTGTGCCATCAGCCGTGCGCAGGACCTTCCAGACCAACTCGTTGTCCAGTCCGTCCCGGGCGCCGACGACCTCGATGACTCTCGACAGAGGCCGCACCTGGTAGTGGACGGCGCCGCGCAGGGTCCCCAGCCAGAGCGAATCGGGTCCGTCGCCCGGGGAGATGCCGAAAACGCAGGCGCTGGGCAGCCCCTGCTTTTCATTGTGGTTGATAACGGCCAGGTTGCTTAAGCGGGCCAGCCCGCCGATATCGGTGCCCACCCAGACATTGTTCTCATTGTCTTCCATGACGACGCTGACGAGGCTCGATGGCAGGCCGTTCTCGACGCCCCAGTGCTCGAACGAAGCATGCCCGGGCCGCTTCAGGAACACGCCGTTGTCGAGTGTCGTGATGTACAGGGTGCCGGATGGCTCGACCGTCATGCTGTAGATCGAGCGGGGAATGATGGCGCCGCCGGTGACCTTGCTCCAGCCGGCGTCGTTGCGCAGCCAGGCGCCCTCGCTGCCGGTTCCCAGCCAAAGCCCCTCGGCGGTGACGGCCAGGGCGCGGTAATCGGCCGGGTCGATCCCGGGCGGCCCGGAAACGGCCGACGGCGCCCCGCCCCAGGGGAAGCGCCACATGCCGTTGTCGGCGGCTACCAGGATGCCATCGCGGTCGGCCAGGATGTCGTAGACCCGCGGCCCGCTTCTGCCGCCGCCGGGATGAAAAACGGAGAATTTCCCTTCGCTGAAGACGGCCACGCCGTTTTCGCTGCCGATCCAGATCCGGCCGCGGGCATCCTCGGCCAGGGCGCGACAGCGAACCGAGCGGACGGCCGGGTCATCGAGCTTTTCCAGTCGGTGTTGTCGCCAGCGCGAAACGCCGCCCACGGTGGCCACCCACAGAGTGCCGTCGTCGGCGGTCAGCAGTTCCTGGATGCGGGTGCTGTGCAGGCCGTGTTCCATGAAAAAGCTCCTGAACTCGCTGCCGTTGAAGCGGGCCAGCCCGCCCCAAGTCCCTATCCACAGATAGCCTTCGTGGTCCTGGGCCAGGGCCGAGACCTGCGATTGGGGAATGCCTTGCTTCAGGCCCAGGATCTCGAACGGCAGTACCTGGGACTTCAGTGGCACGAACAGGGCGAGCACCGCCAGGGTCAAAATAAAAAAGATCCGCTTTTTCATTGTTGAACTATATTGATTTTTGCGCCTTTTGTCAAAAGCGAAAGGGGAGCACCTGCCCGCCGCTTCTTTCCTTTGGAAGAGCGGGGAGTTTTCAAACTGTCTCTTTCGATCAGGCCGTAGAACAAAAAAAAGTAAGGTTCGAAGTTCGATGTTCGAGGTTCGAAGTTGCAAGAAAAGATCCGGAACAAGATCCGGATAAACCGACCCCATGGTGATTTGTTAATTCGTTTCAGCGCCTGTGAACATCGAACTCCGAACCCCAGGTTTTTCTTATCATTCCACCCGCAACTCGATCACGATCCGGATCTCCTGTCTGTCACGGTGAATGCTCAGGGCCAGCCTTTTCTTCTGCTTCTCGATCGCCTGCGCTTCCATCCTGGCGCGCGCCTTTTTGGCTGCCAGGTGCTTGGCCAGCGCCATGCCCAGCCCCAGCAGGGAAACCGACTGGCTGGCAGCCCGGTTGCGGCTGGCGGAACCGCTCAGCCCGGGATCTTCCACCGGGATCACCAGGCCTGTCTTCAGGTTCAGGAGATCGAGCATGCTTTTTTTCCTGAAGCCGATCAGGCGGCCGGCATGGTACATCCCCAGCGTGAAGGATCCGGAGAGCCCCGGTTTTTCCTTCCGTTCCATTTCCGCTTGCGCATCGACCGTAACGGCGATGTTGATTTTTTTTTGCCAATGCGCGCCGTTTTCCAGCAGGTCTAGCAAAAAAAACAGCGACTGGCTTCTTGTGAGCAGCCCCGGCCGGACGAACAGCAGGGAATTGTCCCCCCGGAGCAGCTGACCGGCTGCCAGAACTTCGCCACCCTCGCTCAATTTGTAGTAGGCTTCCCGGTTCGCTTCCACCCGCAAGACAATGGTATCGGCTGCCGCCAGATCGGGTCTTTTGAGCAGCATGCCGGCGTTCAGGTCAACGGCCCCAATGGGTGGCATGGAAATCTCGACTGAGCCTGGGATGGTGGCCGGGGATTGGAGCAAGAGGAGCGCCAGCAGCCATTCAGCCATTGTAGTCGAAAATAAAAGTGAAGGCGAAGATTGTCCCGGCAATATTTGCCGGCAGCGGTGGCAGCGGCAGGCTGGCATTGACGGCTTGCCGCGCCGATTGGGCGATGGCTTCCGGCAGCGAAGAATCATCCATGACCAGCGCCCGCTGGGTGCCGTTTTTTTCGATGGTCAGGGTGATCTGCACCTGGCCGGAAAAGGCCAGGCGGGCTGAAACCGGGATGATCCAGTTGCGCTCGATCCGGGCCAGTACGGCTTCCGTCCAGGCAGCGACCGCTTTCTCCCTGATGTTGAACGGAACGAGCGTGACGCCGCCTGGAATGGCGGCTCCGCCCGCCATGGTTCCCGGGTTGAAGGCGGAGGCCGAATATTTCCCCATGCGCGATGATCCGCCCGGCCCGGCAAGGCCAGCGGGCAGCCCCGGTCCTTTGCTTGTCGGCGATAAGGAGAACATTCCCGCGAGCGGTTCCTTCAAGCTGAATTTGACTGGAGCCATGAATGGGGAACCGTAGTCGCCTTTGCCGGCCGTTCCACCGGTCCCGTTCGCCGGGGTTGCCGCGATATTTTCCCCGCCAGCGCCGCCCGGCATCACGGCTTGGGCCCGACCGATGCCCAACGGTTCTGTCAAAGGGCTGGGGGCGAAAAACCGCGGCGGCGGGGACGATACCTCGATGGCGATCACCCTTTCCTGTTGAGGCATAAAGACTATCGGGAAGTCGGCGTTCAGGGCGATGATGATCAAGAGAGCGTGGCCGGCGATGGACAGGAAATAGCAAAACTTCTTCATTTTTGCGGCTGGACCTATATTGTATTCCTTCTGCTTAGACGCATTACCCTATATCATAAGTTGCACGCCGTCAACCGTCTGCCGCAAACCGATTTCAATCTTTACCGCGGCGGCTTTCTACGATATAATCGAACCATGATCCTTACCATATTCGGCTATGCCAAGACCGGCAAGACCCTGCTCTTCAACTTGCTCACCGAGAAGAAGGAAAAGATCTCCAAGTTTTCCACGGCCAGCAACGAGTTTCACAAGGCCATCGTCGATGTCCCCGATCCGCGGCTGAAGAAACTGGCCGATTTTTTTGCCACGCCGCCGGTGTACGCCAAGATAGAATTTTTGGATGCCGGCGCCATCTCCCTCGGCGAAGTGAAAAACCCGACCTTTATCGACCTGCTGCGCCGGGCCGACGGCCTGGTGCATCTGGTGCGGGCCTTCCATGACGCCGAGATCGTCCATGCCCAAGGGAGCCTCGACCCGGCCCGCGACATGGCCGCCATGGAGGACGAGCTGAAAACCACCGATTTTCTGACGGTCGAAAAGAGGCTGGAAAAACTGGCCGTGGATATCCGGAAAATGAAGTCCAAGGAACTGCAGGAAGAATTCGACCTGCTGCAGAAGCTGAAAGTTTTTTTGGAAACGGGAAAACCGTTGCGCGAATACCCCTTCACGGAAAAGGAGGACCTGCTGGTGCGCGGTTTCAAGTTCCTGTCGGCCAAGCCCCTGCTCCACCTGATCAACGCCGATGAGAACACCATGAAGACCTACGCCGCTCTGGCCGCCCCGGTGCAGCATAAAAAGTGCATCGCGCTGTTCGCCGGCAAGATCGAGCAGGAGCTGCTCGAACTGGCTCCGGAGGAAAGGCCGCCGTTCCAGCAGGAATACGGCCTGGCCGACTACCGCTACCTGCGCGATGATTTCATCAAGACCAGCTACGCCCTGATGAACCTGATATCCTTTTTCACCGTGGGCAAGGACGAGACCAAGGCCTGGACCATCGAAAAGGGCTCCAGCGCTTTTGTCGCTTCCGGCAAGATCCACAGCGACATTCAGAAAGGGTTCATCCGCGCCGAAGTCATCCCCTGGCGGGAATTCCTCGAGTGCGACGGCTTTGCCAAAGCCAAGGAAAAGGGGCTGCTGCGCCTGGAGGGAAAGGAGTACGTCGTCCAGGACGGGGAGATCGTCCATTTCCGTTTCAACGCCTAATATGGATCTTTCCCGCGGCCAGTAGTTTTCGTACCCGCACTCCCGCGGCGCGTGCCTGTTCCCGGCCGTTGCCGGCGGCGTTGAAAACCAGAACGCAGTATTCGGGCTCGGGATCAGGGAAAAAACCGACGAAGATCCCCGACAACTTGCTGCGCTCCAGTTGCGGAATGACGCGGACAAATGTGCCGGTTTTTCCTGAAACTTTGAAGTCCATGCCCTCTTGAAATCCCTGAGCCGTGCCGTATACGGCCGCTTCGCGCAAGCCCCGGCGGAGCGGGGCGCGGAATTTCTCCTCCAGGATCGGCAGGGAATTCCCGCCTGGAACGCAGCGGCCATAAACCAGCCAGGCCACTGCCGCCAGCAATTTTAAGGGCGGAAAGCGCCAGTGCGGATTCAGGCCGACCATGCTCTCCCCGGCGGTGTATTCATGGTTGTGATCGGTATCCGGGATCTGCACTACCAGGTCCAGGGAGTCCAGGAAAGCTACGAACGCGTCGATGGGGACGCGCTCGGCCAAGGTCATAAAATAGCGGTCGCAGGAATTGGCCAGGGCCTGGACCAGATCCTGGTTGCGGTGACCGGCGCGAAACCAGCAGTTGTCGCGCACCGGCAGGGTGGGTGAGGATGGCGGGCAAAAAACAGTTCGGGCCGGATCGCTTCCCTCCGCCAGGGCGGCATAGGCCAGAAAAATCTTGAACAGCGATCCGGCTGGAATGGAGCGGTCAAGGAGTTGTCCACAGTCTTCCTGGAACACGATGGCGCCGCTCCGCAGGTTCACGACCAGCTGCAGGCTCTGGGCGGACAGGGAACCGGCCAGCAGCAGCGGTAGCAGGCGCTTCATCCGCCGCCGGGGCCTTTCAACTGGTAGATCACCGTTTGCTTGAGCAGCTGCTTGTCGCAAAACGAGTATTTTTCGATGCTGGCCACGCGGCGCAATATATCCAGCAGCGGCTTGAGCAGGTTGTTGAATATTCCCCGGTCGTCGAGATAAAATTCGGGGCTGGCCTGGGCGGCGGAAATTTCGCTCAAGGAATTGGCGATGATCTTGTCCAGTTTCAAAAAACCATAGGCGATGGTGTTTTCCGCCAGGGGCTTGACGTGATAGACCGGATTTTCCGTTGAGCGCAGGATGACGTCGTTGCCGTTATGCGTGATTTCCACCTGCTCCAGGTAGCGGGAGGTCAATTCCAGGCGCCCGGCCAGGGCTTCGCGCCAGCGCTTGGCCTCATCCGCACCCGCACAGGCGAGTTTCAGCCAGTGACGGTTGTGCAGCACCAGGCGCGCGTCCATGTCCAGCTTTTTGACCAGCAGCAATTTTTGGGGGCGATTCAGCCCGGCCGGCCTGTCGGCAGCGACGAAGTCGCGCAGCAGCAGGTCGATCTCGCCGGGATCGGAGCTCATCAGGATCAGGTCGCCCTCGGGGATCGACTCCCCGCCCAGGGAAAGTATTTTCTCCGGGATTTTTTTCAGCCGGTAATAACGGATCTCGCTGATCTTTTTCGGCGCCGCCGTCAGGAAAACATCGACCGACTGCCACTCCTTTTTCAGACGCAGGATGTCGGGATGATACCAATAAGACTGGAAATAGGGCGAATCGAGGATGGCGGGGGTGAAACGCATGAACAGGTCAAATGTTTTCTCGGCCAAAATTTCGCTGTCGCTGCAGAATATTTTCCCGCCCGCCTTGATCTTTTCCAGCTGGCTTTCCATGGCCCGGGGCGAGTTGGACAACAGCAGCAGCCGGTTGGCAAAGTAAAAGCAGAAGTATTTTTTGCCTTCGTTGTCGGTTCGCAGGAAATAATCGAGGCCGGCGTAGGAAAAGGTCTTGAATTTGGAGCGATCCAGGTAAAAACGGCTCAACTGATAATCCTTTTCCTCCATCTCCAGGGCGGCGAAGAACTGCAATTCGCGCACGTTGTACAAATGGAGGAGCGCCCTCTGCCTGGCCAGCTTGCGCAACTGGTCCAGGCGGAATACGGTGGAGGAGAGCCCCCGGTAAACGGCCGCCGCCTCGGTGAATTTCAGGTATAGTTTGCTGCGGCTGAAGGTCTCCTCGGCCTTGGAGGCGACGAAATCGCGGTACAGCGACTGTTGGAAATCTCCCAGCAGCCCGGCCGCGTGGTTCATCTGCACGGTCAGCAGCGGTTCTTCGGCTTTCAGCAGCGCAGCCAGTCCCCCCAGCAAAAGCCACAGGACTTTTTTCATGATTCACCTCCGGCATTGGCCAGGTCCTCGCTGATGAATGTCTTGGCCGGGCGGGCCGGGAAGCGGGCCAGCCGCTTTTCATAATCGGCAAGGTTTTTCAATTTTCGCTTTTTCATGACGCGCACCAGCTCGCGGCCGGCATCGGCGTCGTTCCGGCTTTCCAGAAAGGCAAAGTATTGCCTGAGGAAATTCTCCAAGGCCGCCGCCGTCATTTTCAGCTCGTCCAGCCGTCCGGCGTATTCCCCGAGGTCGTAATCCGAGTAGTAGTAGCTTTCGATCTGCAAAGCGGAGCGGTCGATGGCGGCCGCGGCCAGGTCGGGCCGCTTCTGCTGCATGAACCAACAGAAGAGCCGGGCCGTGATCTCGTCCGGCTGTACGAACCCGGGCCAGAGGCGGATCTCGTCCGCTTCCAGGACTTCGATGATCTCAGGCGGCGGAGGCTGGACGAAGCCGGCCGCGACGTATTCGCGGAACAGGCCGCGAACCCCGGCCGCATCGTTCCGGCGCTGCTTCAAGCGGAACAGCAGCGCGTACATGCCGGCATGCCGGCGCTTTTCCTGGCTCAGGGAGGCTTCGCGGTCGGCGAAATACTTGGCCAGCAGTCCCTGGGCTTTTTCGGCGAGCGCCGGTTCGGCTTGGTCCGTGGCCACGCCCAGCAGCGCCCGCAGCACGACGTCGGAACGGTTGCCGGAGCGGATGCCCAGCAAGGCCTGCAGGTAGGCAATGCCGGAGCGGTTGAGGCTGTTGGCCAGCAGCTTCAGCTCGTTGGCGAAAAATGCCGCGTCGGGCTGGGGGTCGCCCCTGAGAAAGATCTCGATGGCTTCCAGCATGAGCGCGTTGTTGTAGCCGAACTCGGCGCTCAGATCATTGTACGCTTCCAGGGCTTTGCCTGCGCCGCCGCTCTTCAGCAGGAAAAAGATCCACTGCTTGTAATTGAGGTCCTTGTCGGGGGCGTCGGCGGCGACCCGCCGGGCGTATGTTTTTACTTGCAGGTTGAAGTAATCGTTCTCCCGGCCATGGGCTTTGAACAGGTCAACCAGGCTCTCATTGAAATTCCCTTCGCTGAACTTGTCAAGAATTTCCGCGGCGAATGCCGTCAGTTCCGGAGCGCTGTTTTTTTTCAGGATCAAGGCGAGCTTCAGGCGCCAAAGGTTTTCGTCCGGCGATTTTTCCAGGGCCAGGGCTTGGTGGAGCAGGACCTCAGCTTTTGCCAATTGATTTTTGGCCAGGTAGTGGGAGCACATGCCGCTCAGGATCTCCTGGCGCCTTTTCAGGCCGAAGCGGCCCAGACGGCTCTCAGCCAGGGAGTAGAGGCCTTCTTTTTCATCGACCCAGCTTTCAGAGAGCAGGCGGTCCAGGATCGGGTCCGATGCGGCGGCGATGCCGGACAGAATTTCCATGGCACCGGACCGATCGGCTTCATAGATGAACTGCAACAGCGCGAAATAGTCGCCGCGCTTCTGGTTTTCCCCTTTCAACAGGTATTTTTTCAGCACCGGCCATGCGCGGTCCAAGGTGCCCCAGTCCCGCCAAAGCTCCAGGTACGTCTTGCAGTCGGCGTAAGCGACCAGCGCCATGCGGTTTGCGGTCCGCTCGGCTTCGTCCCTGCGGCCGCCGGCAAACTGCAGGCGCGCCAGCTTGGCCAGAACGGCGTTGCTCTTCTCCAGGGCCAGGGCGTTTTGGTAGTAGATCTCGGCTTTTTGGAACTCGCTGTTTTCGCGCAACTGGTCGGCGGTCTTTTCGTAGGCCGCCGCCGTCAATGGTGACTTTTCGGTCAGGGAATACATGAAGCGGCCGTCGCGGCTGAAACGGAAGTAGGTGAAAGCCAGCTTGAGCCGGTCGGCTTCCTCCAGATCCGAACCCGGGGACTGCAGCAGTTCGCCGACGCTGCGGTCGTTGAGGATCTCACGGCGCAGGGTTTCGTCGGGCTGTTTCTGGTACAGCCCGATCAAAAACAGTTTGCTTTGGCGCCAGATGGGGGGCTTGTCGGAAAAGGCCAGGCGCACGGCCTGGCGGGCCGGCTCGAACAGGCCGCGGCGGAGCAGTTCGTTGAGCAGTTGGCCGCGGAAATAGAACGGCTTTTGGCACAGCTCCTGGACCTCGGTGTTCAGCCTGTTTTCGGCCAGGTAGGCCAGCAAATCGGCGAGGTAGGTGTCTTCGGCGGCGAAAGCGCTGTTTTCAGCCGAGACCTTGAGGGTCAGTACAAACGCGTTGACGTAATGCTTCAGGTATTCAAAATAGAGTTCACGATTGCCGGAAAGTTTCAAGGCCAGGATGGCGGTCTGGTAAAATTCCCTGGGGGCGCGCAGCTTGAAGTGCGGGTAATTGACCATGTGATCGCGGTAGAACTCGAAATCGCCCCGGCCCAGATGCCATTTCCTGAAAAAATCCACATATTCATTGACCTGGCCAAGTGAACGGGGCAGATCGTTCAAATAATAGTTGAGATAATAGGTTTTGACCAGCATGACCTCCAGGTTGAAATTCAGTCCTTTCAGCATATCCTCGGTGAATTCCAGGTTGCTCAGGGCCAGGAGGTCGTTTTTGACCGCTTCGCGAAAAACACCGATGTCCGCCGTATCGGCCTCCCGCAGCATGTTTTCGCTCCAGCGAAACTTGAGGAAATCCACCACCCGCTCAAAGTTGGCTGCGATAATCGCGCCGCCCTGGCTTCCTTTCATGTTTTTCAGCTGCTGGCGCAGCGACTTGAATTTTTCAAAGACGGCCAGCGGCTGGTGGTTGGCGAAAAAGGTCCGGGCGATGCCCGAAAGCAGGTCGGGTTCCAGGTAGTCGCGGCCGATCTTGTTCAGCATGCCGTCATAGAACTGGCCGGCCAGGGGCAATGCCTGGAGGGCCTTCTTTTGCTTGAGCAGCAGGTCCAGGACCGCGGCGTATGTCGAATCATAGGGCGAAACCTTGATCAGCCGCGCGATCATCTCGCCCAGCTCCTGGTCGCGGCCGAGCAGGGAAAGTTCCTCGGCCAAAGCCAGCAGCACGTCGCGCTTGTTGTCGGTGATGGCCAATTGTTTCTTCAGGATGTCCAGGGCTTGATCGTGACGCTTGAGCCCGGCCGCGATGCGGAATATCTCGCCATAGAGGAATTCCTGGTGCGGCTCGATCTTCAGGGCCTGGCGCATGGCCGCCAGCGCCTTTTCGTCGTCTCCCTGCCAGCGGTGCAGGCGCGCCAGCACGACCGGCCAGCGGTAGTCGCTGGTCGATTTGTCGGCCAGGCGCAGGTAATAATCGCGAAAACGGTCGTCCAGCTTAAGGGACCGGGCGGCAAAGAACGACCATTTCAGGTTCTCGATGTTCAAGGGGTCGCGGTTGACGGCTTCGATCAGGTAGTCGACCCCCTTTTCGTTTTTTCCCATGCCGAGCAGGATCTTGGCCGTTTTGTGATACAGGGCGAACAGCCTGCTGTTCTTGACCGCGGAACTCTCCAGGCCGGCGCGGATGCCGTCGGCAAACGACTGGACCGCTTTGAGCAGTTCGGTTTCGTCCCGGCCGGATTCCAGCGCCCGCAGGTACTTGAACTGGACGGCTTCATCGGCCGGGCGCATCTTGATCAGGCGGCCCAGAACCTCTCTGGCCTCAGCGTACGCTTCAATTTCCAGATATTTGTCGGCCAGTTCGTTCAGCAGCAGGAGGCGCTGCTTTTCGTCGGCCTGTTCCAGCCTCTGGTTGATGACCGCAAAACCGCTGGCGAACTGGCGGCTGCGCCAGAGAAAATCGAGGTATTCACGGAAAAGGGCCGCGAATTTGTACGTGCCGCGGAATCGCGTCAATGCATCCTTGTAAACGGCCTCGGCTTGCTGTTTCTGGCCCTGGTTTTCGTAGAGACCGGCCAGGCGGCTGTAGTAATTAAGAAAAAGCGGGTCGATGGCCAGCAGCCGTTTCATGACGGCCTGGCTGGTTTCGCCTTCGCTTTCGCGGTTTTCCATTTCCTGTTGGATCGTTTCCAGGGCGTTGATGTCGGTCATGGCGGGCAGGGTGTCCAGCAGGAACCGCCGGGCCCGGTCCAGGCGGCCTTCATCGGCGTAAAAGCGGAACATGAACAGCGCCAGGCTTTCCGGCCGTTGGCCGCGGCCGTACTCGGCCAGCGTGCTTTCGAACAGGGGGCCATGGTTTTGGGCCAGTTTGCGCAAATGGTTCCGGATATTGTACTCGCTTTCGGCATAGGGTTCGAGCGTCGCGATGCAATCGAAGAACGCCAGCAGCGAGCGGCGCCACTCCTTTTTTTCTTCCAGGAACAGTGCTTTGAGAAGCAGCAGGTCCTGCTGCGGTCCCAGGGCCTTTTCACCCCGCTCCACCACGGCCAGGGCCTTGTCGATCTGAAAAAACGACTTGTGCAGAAAGGCCAGCTTGGAATAGCCGGAAACACTGCCGGGTTCCATTTCCAGCAGGCGCTCCCACAACTTCTCGGCAGCGGCGTAATCGCCGGCATAGGCCAGGTGGTTGCCCGGTTCTTCGTAATAGGTGGAATTGAGCGGGGCGATCTGCCGCAGTTGGGAGAAGGCGGCCGTGAGCCCGGAGAGAAAGCTCGGGGCGCTGCCGGAAAACGACGCGTTCAGTTGCGCCAGCGTTCTCCACACGCCTTCATTGGCGAAACACCCTTCCTTGATGATGTCCAGATAGCCCAAACTGCGCCGGTAATCGGTGCGGTCGAAATGGTAAAAGGACAGGTAGCAGTTTTTAAAGAATTCATCGCCGCCGGCCGCGCTCTCGGAAAGGGCCTGGCTATACCCGATGCGGTTGAAATAGGCGAACATCTTCTGGCGGATGCCCGCGTCGAGGAGAAAATACTTCAGGTACAGCTTCTTTAGCTCTCCTTCATGTTTCAGCGGATCCTTCTCCAAAAGCTGCAGCAGCCTCCCGGCCAGCAGCGTGTCGGTCGGGAAACGCTTCAAGGACCTGCGGTAAACGCCCAGCAGGAATTCACTTTCCATATTCTTGAAATTTATGGCGGCGCCGGTCAAAAAGGCGGAGCCGAAATCGTTCCATTCTTCCTTTTCCAGCGTATCGGCCAGTTGCAGGCACAATTCCTGGAACTGCAGCCATTTCTTGTGTTGCAGGAAAAAGCGGGCCAGGTGGTGGTAGAAGGACGCGTCGGAGAACTGGCGGGCGGTCAGGCGGTAGGCTTGCTCCAGCTCGGCGAGTTCCCGGGAATCCTCAAGATAGGAAATGTATTTCAGGTAGATGCCTTTGTCGGCGGGATGGGCTGCAATCTGCTCCTTGAACAGGGCCAGTAGCGGCAAAAAGCCGCCGTGGTTTTTCAGGAAATCAGCCGTGCGTGAAAGCCAATAGAGGGCGTTGCCGCGGTCAACGGCCAGCAGTTTGCGCAACAGGGCTTCCTGGGGGCCAACCATTTTCAGGCTTTCATAGCATTGCAGCTTCATTTTCAGTACTTCCGGGCGGTTCCCGGGGAGTGCGTCCAGCAGCTGCAAGGCGATTTTATTCTGGTGCTGGGAGTGGTAGCGCGAGGCCAGCTTCAGCTTCAGGTCGTTCATGCCCGGATAAGTGGGGAATTTTTCCTGCAGCAGCGCCAGCAGCCGGTCGATATAGGAATAGTTCAGCAGCAGGTGGTATTGGCTTTCCAAAGAACTGGCCGCCGGAGCCAGGGGATTGGAATTGGCCACCAGGGAAATGAGGCCGTTCAAAAAAGAGATGTTGGCATCGAAACTGAAAATGATCTTCAGGTTGGAGACCTCATGGCGCTGCCGGAGGTATTCGCCGCGGGCCAGCAGGTCGACGATGGCGGCGATGACTTCGGCCTCGGGACGGTCATTGAGGGCGCGCAGGTAAAGCACCAGGCTGCGGCGCGGCTGGTTAAGGGCGTCCAGCAGCAGGGCCCAGGACTTTTTGTCCTTTTCTCCCTGCAGCCCCTCCAGCAGGTCGTCGATCCGTTCGCTCTGGCCGCTGATGTGGGCCTGGATCATCAGGAGCGCCTTGCGGTCGGGGCGGCCCGCTGTTTTTTCCAGAAAGCCTTCCAAACGGTGCTCGGTCTGCATATAGGCAAAGACATCGGCCAGGGCCCGGGTGTGGCGGAAGGGATCGAGGCGCGGCAGCCAGAAACCTGTGATCTCATCGGCGCTGCAGTATTTTTGCAGCGTTTCCTTGCTCGAGCGAAAAATTTCGCCGAGCCGCTCGGGGTAGGCGGCGGCCATCTTTTCCAGGTGCTGCCAGCCCAGGCCCGGAGAGGAATTGGCGAAGAACATTTCCGTCGCCCGCAGCTTCAGCACGTAGTTGTTCCCGGCCATTTCGTAAAAAGCCGCGATCTCCTTTTGCAATTCCGCTGCCGGCCAGGAATGATTTTTCAATACGTTGATCATGGTCTCGTATTCGGGCAAGCAGGCGGGAATTTTCCGGAAAAGCAGCTGGTAATAGGCGATGAATTCCGGGATCTGCCGGTAGGAAAGCATCAGGTCGATGGCGAAACGCAGCGCTTTTTCATCGGTGCCGCTTTTTTCCAGCAGCTGCTGCAAATCGCTGCGTACCGCCTCGCTCCCGGAACGGATCGCCCGCAGGCGGATATAATCCTGGTAAACGTCGCGGTTGAAGCCAGCGGACAGGAAATTGCGCAGGTTCTCCATGACCTGCATGCCGGGATAGGGGAAGGCCATTTCCTGGCCGTCGATGGTGACGGGGCGGAAATACAGGGAATCCAGATTGTCGCCCTGCGCCGGCGCCAGGAACTCCAAGCCGAGCAGAATCAGAAACAGGATCCTTTTCATTGGCTCACCTCGACGGTAACGGTTTTGCTGAACTGGTTCTGGGCGAAATCCACCGCCTCGACCACGAAGGCGTACGACCCGGGCGAGACCCCCGGCCCGATCTTCAGGTGGCCGCGCGAGGAGGCCGAGAGCGGATCGTATCTCAGCTCGACCTTGCCCAGCACCGGGTTGAAGGCGGTGATGCGGCGCGTGTCGCGCGGAGCCCGCACCTCGAAACGCAGCACATCGCCGGGACTGACTCTCCTGCGTTCCAGCCCGGCGCCGCGGAAAACCGGGGCGCTGGCGTCGACGCGGAATTTCTTTTTTTCCATGTAGACATGGCCCTGCCGGTCGCGCAGGATGACCTGGCACCCGTATTCGCCGTCAGCGGTATTGGCGGGGACAAGGAAGCGCGTGCGCCAGTGATCCGCGCCGGGGTTGTAGGCCAGTTTTTTGGTTTCGCCGAAGGGCAGTTCGGCTTCCACGGCCACGATGTCGGGGTGAGCCTTGACGATCAGCAGCGGATCGGCCGGACGCATGGCGTCGGGCAGCAGGTAGCTGCGGTGGGCGGCCAGCATGGAGGTGTATGGGGTGATGATCTTGAAGCGCTTGGAGAGTCGGATGATCTCGGTCACCCATTCGGGTCTCTCGCCCGCAGCGGCGATCTGCTCCAGCAGAAATTGAATGCGCTGGCTGGCCCAGATCTTGGCCACTTCGGGATCACGGCCCTCCTTTTCCGGGAACGTGACCCGCTCTTTTTTCACCATTTCTTTTCCCTGCGAGCGGTAGAGCAGCTTGCACTCCTTGGCGCCGGGCTGGCTGTATTTGCCGCTGATCCGTATGCCGTTGCCCGGAAAAACGCCGGAGAATTTTTCAGGATAAACGGCGCTGACGTCGGGAGAGGAAAACAGGAAGCGCAGCCCGGAGAAAAAACGGCTGGCCAGAAAACTGGCGAATATTTCCAGCTTTTCCGCCAGCCCGGCCCCTTCCTCCAGGGGCTGGTAGTAGCCGGAGCTGATTTCAGCGAGCTTGGCCAGCATCTGGCTGTTCTGGTTCTTGCCCAGCCCGATGAGGAAAAAACTGGCCGCGGGCTTCAACTGGCTGAGTTCGGAGAAGCGGATTTCGCCCATGGTGGGAAAACCGTCGCTGAAGATGACCGGACGTTCGCCGGCCAGCGTGAAATGGCCCAATACCCGGGACAGGTTCGAGCCCGAAGCGAGCTTCAGGCCGTAGATCTTGGCGAAAGTGGCCTGGATGGAGGCCGCTTCCGGCTGCTGCCAGCCGCCGTCGATGGGGAAAATATCCTGGTTGAAGCCGTAGACCTGGTATTGCGAACCGCGCGGCAGGCGCTTGAGCAGGGTGCTCAGGCCTTCGATCTCCAGCTGCAGGTTCTCCGGCGTGATCGATGTCGACAGATCCATGACAAAATGGTAGCGGCCGGGGGCCAGGTCCTCGGTCTCACCCTTGAGCACGGCGGTGATTAAAAAATAGCCGTCGGGGTCGCGGATGGTCTGCAGTTCAGGTGACACCGCGTAATAATCGGTGCGGGCTTCATCCTGGCGGTAAAACTGGAAAAACAAATTTTCCTGGCGCTGCAGGTTCCAGCGCAGGCGGATGTTCTTGTCCAGCAGGACGTCGTGCAAGCTTTTTTCCAGGGTGAAGCCGTTGTCCTTGACACGGGCGTCCGCGTTCAGCAGGGATTCTTCGCGGACCGTTTCGAGCTCCAGTCCCGAACGACCGGACAGGGAGATGTTCAGGCGCCGGACCTTTTGCTTCTGGCCACTGTCGGGCGCGATGTACAGGGTGAAATGCTGGCTGAAATCAAGCAGCGGCGGCAGATCGACATAGGAAAACTCGATGCGCTTGTAAGCGTAGGGCTGGATGGGGGCCACTTTGATGCTGATCATCCCGGTCTGGTGGGCCTCCTCGCCTTCGGGCCGGGCCGCCAGCCCGGGATCGATCTGCAGGTACTTGATTTCCTCATACAGGCTGCGTGCCCGCTTTTTCTCGAGGATGACCCCGGGGATGCGCTCGCCGTTCTCCCAGATGGCAAAATCGTCGAACAGGCCGTTGCTGCGGATGAATATCTTGTATTGCCCCTCAAAGATCTCGGGACTGTTGTTGTAGTAGACCTGGGTGATCTTTACCCGGGCGAAATGGCCGGAGAAGCGGATGTCGATGTCCATGCCGTCCATTTCCAGCGCTCCTTTTTTAACCTGGCGGTCATAAAATGGCGCGGCCGGGATCAGTTGAGCGGTCTGGGCCCAGGCCCAGGCGACGGTCAAGATCAGGATGCAAAACAGGGCAATGCGTTTCATGGTCACTTACCTCCCAGGTATTTGACAACCATCAGGGTGACGTCATCGGCAAATCCGCCGCGGCGGGAAAAATTCGTGAGATCTTCGATCAGGGCCGCCTGCAGGGCGGCAGCCGGCAGGGAGCGCCGCGTCGTCACCGCGGTCGCGAGGCGCTCCCGGGAATATTCCTCATCCTTTTCATTGGCGGTTTCGATCACGCCGTCGGTGTAAAAGACCAAAATATCGCCGGGCTCCAGATGAAAGCGTGAGACGGGATGCTCGGCGGCGGCGAACATGCCTACGGCCAAACCGCCCACGTCCAAAAGCAGCGTGGCGTTGGCGCGCACCACCAGGGGGGGCGGGTGGCCGGCATTGATGTAGTCGAGGTCGCCGCTGGCCATGTCGAGCTTGCAGGTGAAAGAGGTGACATACAAGTTGGCTGCGGTGGTCTCGGCAAGCAGTCGGTTCAGATAGCCGATGGTCGCGGCAATGTCGCCGCCATGGCTCAGGTTGAAGACGAAATTGCTGCGAAACACGGCCATCAGCAGGGAGGCGGGAATGCCATGCCCGGAGACGTCGTTGATGCTGAAAACGATCTGCCGAGCTCCCAGGGGCATGATCTCATAATAGTCGCCGCCCACTTTGGAAGAAGCGATATTCAGGAAAGAAATGTCCAGTCCCGGAAAAACAACGGGATCCTGCTGCAGAAACGACTGCTGAATGGAGCGGGCGATCTGCAATTCCTTTTCAATCTTTTCCTTTTCCAGCATCTGGCGAATGAGCACGGCGTTCTGCAAAGGGATGGCCAGGAAGGATGCCATGCGCGTCATCAGCCGCAGGTCGGCCTGGCTGAATTTGCCTTTTTTCTTGTTCACCGCCTCCAGCACGCCGAGCAAACGCTCTCCCATGAGCACCGGCACGCCGAGAAGGGAGCGGGTCTGGAAATGGGTTTTCCGGTCGGTCAAGGCCGTGTGGCGCGGATCGCGGCTGCAGTCGTCGATGATCACCCCCCGGCGTTTTTCAGCAATCCAACCGGCTGCTCCCTGGCCTTTTTTCAAAATGATCCGCTTTAATTCCTTTTCGTTGGCTCCGGTGGCCGTTTCAAAGGTCAGTTCTTCCTTTTCAGGATCGAAAATGAATATGGAGGCTTCTTCGCTAGCCAGATAGCCGCGGATGCCGGCGGTGATCTTTTTCAGCAGCAGGCCGAGATTGACCTCGGAATAGAGGTCGAGCATTTCGCTTTTAAAACGGCTGATGCGGTCCACAGCCCATCACCCCTGCTTGAAGCAGCCTGGATTGCTGCCGTTGTTTGCGGGATTGTTTCCGGCCATAATTCCTCCCGGAGCCCACTATAATCAAGCGTTAAAAAAAAGTCAACGGCCGCGGCTTCCGACAGTACCGGGGAGCAGGCCTTAAAAAAGCAAAGCAATGGTCCGCTGCGACTTGACAATTGATTTGCCAATTTTTATTATTTCACCATTGAATTCAAGGAGGAATCTCATGAGCCAATTTCCCAAGTCGTTTGGGTGCAAAGCCGCTGCCCTAATCCTGGTCGGGCTGCTGGCCTTCCAGTCGGAATTCCTGCTCGCCCAAAGCGGCGATGCCCTGGCCGATCAATTCGCTGCCGCACGCTCGGCGTACGCCGCCGGCGAATATCCGGAGGCGCGGGCCCTGCTGGAAACCCTGCTCGGCCAACTGGAAAGCATTACCGACCGTGATCCGCTCAAGGGCGAAGCCCATCTTTTCCTGGGAGCGGTTTGCGAAAAAATGCTCGACAGGGAAGCGGCGGTCAGCCATTTTTGCCTGGCCAAAACCCTGCTGGGAGAAAACCAGGGCAGTGAAGGGCTGGACTTGAGCATGCTGCAGTATTATGCGGAATCCTGTGAGCCGCCTCCTCCTCAACCGGCCGTGGTGACCGTGGATGTCTATGCCGTTCGTTTGGATGATGCCCGGAACGCTTTTTTTGCCGAAAACTACGAAGCGGCCAGGGAGATCCTGGAGAAGCTCGTAACCGAGATCGCCCCGACCGAAGGCCGCGACACATTAAAAGGAGAAATTTATTTATTGAGCGGCGCCACCTACGAAAAGTTGAAATTCAAGGAGTTGGCCATCAAGTATTTCTGCCTGGCCAAGAAAATTTTGGGCAGGGGTAAAACTTTTGCAGGACTGGAACTGAAAAAATTCAAATATTACAAACACGACTGCCCGCAAGATGCTGTCTACGTCAAAGTGGGGAAGAAAAAAGGGGGCATCGGCAGATTTCTGGGAACCCTGGTCGGCCTGGCCGTCCTTGCCGTAGGCGGTTATTTTCTGTATACCAAGGTCATCAAGAAAAAAACCGAAGAGGACAACGGGAATATCTATTATGAAAATGAATACCAGGCCTGGAACTGCTGGTTCGCCTCCGCCCATTCGACCAGCGCCACTTTGCCGACCATCACCCCCCGTGATACTTGGGCGCCCAATCCGACCCATGCCAATGGCTACGACAACGAGACCACGGTTTCCATTACCGGCCCGCAGATCAACTCCTGGAGCATCAAGCTGACCGTCACCGCCTGCAGAGGGCTGACCCGCCGCGACATCGTCTATGTCAACGGCGCCCAGAGGATCGACGTGACCAACAGCTTTGATAGGACCTGCGGCGGCAACATCACTGATTTCTGCGCCAGCCCGGCCGGTGGCAAGGAATACAGCATTGCTTCTGGTTCCGGGGAAGTCACGCTCACGCTCCGCCACAGGATCATTTTTACCTTGCCGGGAGACGCCAGCGCGGCCGTTATCCAGGTGGTGAACAACTCGTCCGTCATTTGCAAATAAACAACCCCGGAAGCCCAAGACCCGACTTTTCCAGCAGCCTGCAGCCGGAGGAGATCTGTTTCCTTGTTGGTTGACATTGCGGCCAAAGATTGTTAGGCTTTGTTGTAATTTTCGGAAGGTCCATCAAGGAGGCGCGCATGAGCGGACGCGGAAACCGCCATTGGCCGTTTATTTTAATTTTGGTGCTGATATTTGGCGTCCTGGGGATCCGTCTCGGCCCGGCATCTGAAAAAAGCGCCCGGCAAGCGTCGGCTGGCATCCCGGGCAATGGGCCGCAATATGCGGAAGGGGAGGTGATGGTGGCATTCAAGTCCGGGACCACCCTGGACGCCGCTGCCGTCCTGGCCGCCGACCTGGCCGTGGACGACATGCGCGAATTCCGTATCCTGTCGCAGATGCGCCAGCGCCCGTTTTTGCTCATGCGTTCGGCACGCCATTCCACCCGTGAATTGCTGGCCGCCCTGCAGTCCAGCCCGCAAGTGGAGGCCGTTTCTCCCAACTACCGCCGCCGTCTGCAGCGTTTGCCCAATGACCCCAAATTCGCCAAGCTCTGGGCCATGCGCAAGATCAACGCTCCGGCGGCCTGGGAAAAAACCGTGGGTTCGACCGGAGTGGTGCTTGCCGTCCTGGATACCGGGGTCGATTACCGCCATGAAGACCTGGCGGCCAACATGTGGCGCAACCCCGGCGAAGTTCCGGGCAACGGCATCGATGACGACGGCAACGGTTTTCGCGATGATGTATACGGCTACGACTTCGCCTCCGACAACTCGGGACGCAACGACAGCGACCCCATGGACATCGACACCCACGGAACGCATGTTGCCGGGACCATGGCCGCGGTCGGCAACAACGGCACCGGCGTCTGCGGCATTAACTGGAATGCCCGCATCATGGCCTTGAAGGGCTTCCGGCCCGACATGTATATTTACGATTCCGACAGCACCGAAGCCATCGAGTACGCCGTTTTGCTGAAGCGGGATTACGGCGTCAACCTGGTGGCCATCAACGCTTCCTTTGGCGGCGGCGGCGAAAACCAGCTGCAGAATGATGCCATCGCCGCAGCCGGCAGCCAGGGCATCGCCGTGGTCTGTGCCGCCGGCAACGAAGGAACGGACAACGATAGCAACCCCTTTTATCCGGCCAGCTACGATCTGCCCAATATCATCGCCGTGGCCGCGACTGACGGCAATGACCAGCTCGCGTCTTTTTCGAATTACGGCGCCAAGGGGGTCGACATGGCCGCCCCGGGGGCGGGCATTCTCTCGACGGTCCTGTCCGGCAAGGGATTGGAAGCGTGGCTGAAATCGGCAGGTGATGTTTTTGACGCCAACCCCCTGGAGTTTTCGGGAACGACCCCCGCCACCGGCCTGACCCGCGCTGTCTATGATTGCGGAGGCGGCTTGAGCGCGAGTTCTTTCCCGGCCGGGGTCAGGGGCAATATCGCCCTGATCGAGCGCGGCGACATCACTTTCAACGAAAAAACCATCCACGCCCAAAACGCAGGGGCCGCGGCTGTGGCGATCTATAACAATGAACCGGGAAATTTTTCCGGAACTCTGGGCAATGCCGGGAGCTGGATCCCGGTCATTTCCCTGGCCAGGGAAGACGGCTTGCAGATCAAGGCCCGTGGTATTCATCAAGCCACCCTGGTCATTCGCCCGGGGAATTACGAGATCAAGGACGGCACCTCAATGGCCGCCCCGCACGTATGCGCAGCCCTGGGGCTGCTGGCCGCCCAATTTCCCGGTGACGATCTTTCCAAACGCATCAGCCGGCTCTATTCCGGCGCCGACCGCCTGACAGCGCTGGAAAACAGGATGAAAACCGGGGCGCGTCTGAATTTGGCTCGGGCGCTTTCACAGAGCTTGATCCTGTCCATGACGGTTTCACGCCAGCAGGCCAGCGTCTGGGTGGTGAACAAGGATTTCGCGGAAGTGTACTTCAGCGTGGAAAAGGATCCCGGATCAACGATCCGCGGCGAAACCTACACGGTGTACCGCAAAATTGCCGGCGGCAGCTTTCAGGCCGTCAAGGAAATCGCCGGCAGCGAGATCCAGAACGGCGGCTATACCTTTTACGACAAATATCTTGAACGGGCCGTGTCGTATTCCTACGTGATCCAGGCCGTGAGCGCCCTGGGCGAGGTCATCGCCCTGTCCAACGAACAGAGCATTTAAGGTGCGAAAATGAAGAAATTTCCCATCACCGTCGTCTTCCTGTCATTTTGCCTGTTCCTGCCTGCTGCCCGCAGCAGGTTTTTTGTCAGCGCCGGCGCCGCGGTCCAATTGCCTGCAGACAGTCGTTTTAAGGATATCTATGGAAGTGCGCAAGTCAGTCCGGAACTCAGAGCCGGCTATAATTTTTATAAAAATTTCTATTTCTGGCTGGGCTACAGTTTTTTTGCCGCCAAGGACAAAGTGCCCATTCTAAACGATGAGACCAAGGCCAGACAGGATTTCTTCGCTTTGGGGGGGGGCTGGGGGGCCGGTCGCGGCCGCCGTCTGCAGGCCGATCTTTTTGCTGCCCTGCTCCTGGCCGGTTTCCGGGAAAAGGCCATGGGTGAAACCGCCAGCAAGTCGGCGTTGGGTTTCGAGGCGGGAATCGGCCTGCGCTATTTTCTGCAGAAAAGGATTTTTCTGGGAATGTCTATTTCCTATGCCGGGGCCTGGACCACGGCCCGCTTCGCGGGAAAGAGCATGGATATCATCCTGGGCGGCGTGCGCCTGGGCGGCCGGCTGGGATTCCTTTTTTAGATTCTATAAGCTCTGATAACCGCGGAGCAGTCCCAGAAAGTCCTCGGCAGAGAGAAAGCCCGAAAAGCGCCCGCTTTCCACGCCTCCGGAATCGAGAAAAATAACCGTGGGCATGCCGATAATGCCCAGTTCCTTTTTTAAAATCTCGTTTTTTTCGCTCTGGCGGGTGAAGTCGAGTTTGACCAGGATATACTCCCGCAAGGCGGCGCGGACAGCGCCGCGGCTGAAGGTTTTTTCATCCAGTTCGCGGCAGGCCGCGCACCATTCGGCCCAGGCGTCGATCAATAGCCGCTTGTTTTCCGCGCGGGCTCTTTGTTTGGCCAGGGGCAGGTCGTCGAGCCAGGGCAGGGATGCTTTTGCCGGCGCCGCGCCCGCTGCCGCCGTCGGGAAGAACCGCTGGGAAAGCCCCTGGTGAAACAAGACGGCGCCGCACAAAAAAACCAGAACCACTGCGGTCCTGGCCAGGACCGGAGCCACGCCTTCTTCCGCCTGGGGCCGGAACAGGCCGAGGCCGACTGCCAGGGCGATGAGATACGTTCCCCAAAGCAGCAGGATCAACCAGGGGTTGAGGATGTTGCTCAGGAAAAAGATGCCGCCGGCGATGAGCAGGGCGGAGAAAACATATTTCACGGTGCTCATCCATTTGCCGCCGCGGGGCAGGGCGGCGATGGCCCCGGAAAAGGTTCCGGCCACGAGAAAAATGACGCTCATGCCCAGGGAGAATACGAACGTCAGCCAGAAACCGAGGAAGATATTCCCCGACTGGCTGATCCAGGAAAGCAAAGCGATGAGCACCGGACCGACGCAGGGCGCGGCGATGACAGCGGAAACCCCGCCGATGACCAGGGCGCCGGCGATGTCGCTTTTGCGGCTGCGGGACATCTTGGACGTTATCCAGGCCGGTACCGGGATGGAAAACAGCCCGGCCAGGCTCAAGCCCATGACGATGAAGATGGCGGCGACGGCCGCCACCACGACGGGGTTTTGAAAAGAGATGCCGATCAGCGAGCCGGTTTTGGCGGCAACCACCCCCAGCAGGGAATAGACCAGGGAGAGCCCCAGGACGAAAAACAGGGAGAGTGTGAATCCCTTCAGCTTTCGTCCGCCGCTGCGGCCGCCCACGTAGCCCATGATGATGGGTATGACCGGGTAGACGCAGGGGGTCAGGCTGGCCAAAAATCCGGCGGCGAAAACCAGGACAAACAGCAGCAGTGAAGCCCGGCTGAGCCGGCCGCGGATGAGGTTTTCCAGCCGCCTCGGCAGCGGTTCGTTTCTGCGGCCGGCGGCGCCTGCGGCGGTCGCCGCCCCCGCCGGGGAGAAATCGGGACCGATTTCGACCTGGACCCGGCTCTGGTCGGGAGGATAGCACAGCTCTTCCGGATATTCCTGGCATACTTGAAAGGAAACGTCAAAATCGATCTTGACCGGAGTTTTAACGGGTTTCAGGATGGTGAGAAGAACGCGGACGCTGAATTCTCCCTTGAAGACGCTTTCTTCTCCGAAAGGGACACCGGTCGGGAAAATGGTTCTGCCCACGGCGGCGAAATCATTCGGAACGGCCGTGATGGCGAAAAAATTGTTTTTCAGATCGGTGATGTGGTATCCGGCCGGGACCTGGAGATGAAAATCAACATATCCCGATGCCGGGACAACCCGGGCCGCGATCCTCGGCCGCACCGCTTCCTGTCCGCCGAACTGGGGCCAGGCGGGGTGCAGAACGGCGAACAGCAGGCAGGCGGCGAATGATATTTTCTTTTTCATGGGGTCTTCATGGTAACAAAAAAATGCCTGCCGGTCAACCGCTGCCGGTGCGGATGCGGCAGCGCCCGATCAACTGGCCGGACTCTGTGCGCACATCGATACGCAGGGTCGAAGCGGGGGCGATCTTATTGATGGTGCGGAAAGTCCAGAGGCGGAACCCGCTTTTGCGGCCGCCGCTGAGCTTGATGACCGGCGAAGCGTAAACCAGCTCTCCGTCCAAATACCAGCGGTGGCTGACACGGTCCTTCAGCCCGAGCGGAGCCCTGATGGAGGTCAGGGCGTAGATCTTGCGCGGGCCGCCGACCGGGAGTTCGCGCAAGCGCTCACTGAACTGCTTGCTCTGCTCATCCCAACCCAGGCCGAAGCCGCATTCCAGAAGGCGCAGCGGCGCCGGCGGGATCAGAGAGCGGCCGATCTCGCTGACCAAGGCCAGCAACAGGGCTGCGGTAAGGATGAGGCGCAGGCGGCCGCGGTTTTTAACTCCCCGCAGGGCGAAGCTGAAGGTAACGAATCCGGCCAGGGCCAGCAGGGCGCTCAAGCGCAATGAGAATGAATTTTTAAAGTTCCAGACCACGGGCAGCATGACGTTGATGCAGGCGAACAGGTTAAAAGCGAAAAACACGGCCAGCAGGCGCCCGTTGACCGATAGGTAGCGGTCGTAGATGATGTCCATGGTGGCCAGCAGCGCCGAAACGGCCAGCAGCAGCACGAACAGCATGTTGCCCGCTCCCCAGGTGGCGCTCAAGTAGTAGATGGGGAGAATGAAAAACAGCAGCTGCTGGTAGAAGTTACGCTGGAAATAGTTGATCAACAGGCGCAGGCGGCGGCGCCAGTGTTCCGGAAGACGCCGAAGGTGGGCCAGCATGGGAAGGGCCAGGCTGCTCAGCCAGATGAAGGCGATGTGGAATACGGCCAGACGCAGGTAGGAGAAATTCTTTGTCCCCAGCCACATCACGCCCACGCCCAGGAGCAGGGAATAGGAACTGTGAAACCACCAGAGTTTGTCCTGGTGCCGGTTCAGGAACTCGCCGAAAAATTGTTTTATCGCTGCCATTGGAGTTTAGTGTGCATTGTAAATTAGAAGCGCGTGTTTGACAAGCCGGAGTAATCAGGGAAGAGTGAGGGAAAACAGAGGGAAGAGAAAGGGAAATACAGTGAGAGAAAAAATGAAGCGAATTTTATGGAGTGCTTTTTCTTTTTCTCACTCTATCTTCCCTCATTCCTCCCTCTCTCTTCCCTTGCCTTTCCCTCATACCCTCTCCCGTTTGCCGTATGCCGAGTTTTGTGGTAAAATATTTTCCTGAATGCACCTGTAGCTCAATGGATAGAGCTTTTGACTACGGATCAAAGGGTTGGGGGTTCGAATCCCTCCAGGTGCGTTTTTGTTTTTTCCGGGTTTTTCCCAAAATGAAAAAAGACGCCGCATATTTCATGAAAATGGCCTTGTCCCGGGCCGTCGCCGCCGAAAGACGCGGCGAGGTGCCCGTGGGCGCGGTGGTCGTTCGCGACGGGCGGGTCATCGGCAGCGGCGGCAACGCCCCCATCTCGGACTGCGACCCCAGCGCCCATGCCGAGATCAAGGCGCTGCGGCGGGCGGGAAAAAAAGCCGGCGCCTACCGGCTGAACGGCGCCGAGTTGTATGTTACGCTCGAGCCCTGCCTGATGTGCTACAGCGCCATGGTCCAGGCCCGGATCGCGAAATTGTTTTATGGCGCCGGCGATCCCAAGAACGGGATATTTGCCAGCGGCGTTTTTGACAAGGTGAAACACATATATAACCACCGGATCGCGGTCGAGTCAGGGCTGTTGGCTTTGCCCTCATCGACCTTGTTGTCCGGTTTTTTCCAGGCGCGGAGGGGTGCCGGAGCGGTTGAACGGGACGGTCTCGAAAATCGTTATGGGGAGTGATCCCCATCGTGGGTTCGAATCCCACCTCCTCCGTTTTTTCTTTGTAGATCTAGTGTGGGATTTGAACCCACGCATTAACTGGGTTCGACCAATTCGGGCATGGAGCCCGAATTGGCACGATCGAGCGCAGCGAGGTCGCCCTTGGCGAGCGGGCCCCAGCGGGCCGCTCGTGCATCCCTGCCCCCTCCGTTTTCCCAAAAACTTTGAGAACCTAATAATCTTTTTTTACCTCGATTCCAATAATTAAAAAAACCGTCGGGGGTGGGAACTGCAAGCGAAAGGAGCTCATCCCCACCCCTCCTGGAACTTAAACGAGCTGTCGCGATTCGTAATTCGTGATGAGTGACTAGTAAGAATCAGGAATGACCTGATGATTTCGTCTATGGCTTTTCAACATCGAACTTCGAACGTCGAACATCGAACCTCATCTGAAATCAGGGAGGCAAATTCATTTGTCTGCGGCCTGTCCCCGGGGTATTTGTTTTCTCCGCTATAATTTCGCCGGCTTGAGCAGCAGGTCGCCGAAGTCGAAGCTGAAGTCGGTATCCGGGGAGACAGGACTCATCTTGGCCTGGTTAATACTGCCATCGGGATTGAGCGCGAAGGTCACATAAGCGTCGGCGCGCAATTCGCGGTCGCGCCAGCGGGCGATGAAAGTGTCATACTGCCAATGCTCCAGGTCGCCGACCATCCCGGGCGTATGGGCGAAGCGCATGACCGCCTTGCCGTCCTCCATGGTGATGGTGATGTCGCCATACCAGGAGTCGCGATAGAGGCCGCAATATTTTTCGAGGGGCAGGGACGGCCGCGAGCCCGAGGCGCGGGCAGCGGCGGCCTTTTTCAAAGCGGCGGAATTCTCTTCTTCCTGCCGGGAGCGCACCTGGCGAAAGGCCTCGATCCAGTCGGTCGCCGGGGCCTTCAGGTAATGGTCCACGATGCGCCAGGTAATGGCGTTGAACGCGTCGCCCGACTCCTGGTTGGTGAACACGGCCACTCCCAGCCCCAGATCGGGCAGCAGCGTGATCCTGGACAAATAGCCGGGCATGCCGCCGGTGTGGGAGAACACGGGATGGCCGCGGTAGTCTTGTAAGCCGAGTCCCAGGGCATAGCCGCGAAAGTTGGGCTTCAGCGAGGCCAGTTCCGGCGCCGGCGCCGCGATGGGCTGGGGGGTGACCAGCGCGGTCAGCTCATGCGCCGTCTGTTCGCTGAACAATCGCTTGCCGTCGGCCAGCCTGCCCTTGTTCAGCAGGACCAGCAGCCAGCGGCATATGTCCTCCGCGCTGGAACGGATGCCGCCGGCGGGATTGGTGTTGTCGCTGGCAAAGGGCGCCACCGGCCGGACGGCCCCGTCCACGCGGGCGTGAGGCCAGGCTTCGTTTCCGCCCCGGCCGGTGACCGACGCATGGACGGTCGTGGCGGACATGCCCAGAGGGCGCAGGATGCGCTCGGCGACGAACTCCTCCCAGGTTTTTCCGCTCACCGCCTCGATCAGTTCTCCGGCCGCCAGGTACAGCACGTTGTCATAGGCATAGGCGCTGCGGAACGAGGTGGCGGGCCTGATGAAGCGCAGGCGCTGGACGATTTCCTTGCGCGTGTACGTGGATGGCGGCCACCAGAGGAGGTCGCCGGCTCCCAGTCCGAGTCCGCTGCGGTGCACGAGCAAGTCGCGCACGGTCAGCTCGCGGGTGACGAAAGGGTCCCACATGCAGAAGCCGGGCATATAGTCCATGACCGGCGCGTCCCAGGCGAGGCGTCCCTGCTCCACCAGCAGGCCGAGGGCGGCGGCCGTGAACAACTTCGTGTTGGAGGCGATGACGAACAGTGTTCGCGCGTCCGTTTTCTCCGCGCGGCCCAGCCTTTTCAAGCCGAAGCCTCGAGCCGAAACCACCCGGCCGTCCTTGACCACGGCCAGGGCGATGCCAGGGACTTCGAAAACCTTCATCGTCCGCGCCACATAGGCGTCCAAACCGGGGGGGAGCGAACCGCGCGGCCTGGCCTCCGCCGTCCCCAAGTTTGGTAAAAACAATGCCGCCGTAAAAAGAATGGTCAAAGCAGTCGATTTTTTTTGCCGATAGAATTTCATGTGCGTCTCCCTTGCTGCCTGGATTATCTGTGTACTGGAAATAAAATGCAAGATTTTTTTGATGGGATTTGCTGGCTGTTGCGGAAATGAAGCGATTCTGCTATCGTGAGCCTCGGGCAAGGAGAGGGGAGTGCTTCCGGGCAAGGCCGTGCGGACGGCGGAAGCTTTGAACCGCCAGATCGAAGGAGCGGACTGCCGCCCGGTGCGCTGGAGCCAGATGAACGGCCATGCGCAGCGCGCCGAACAAAAAGTTTTGATCTTCGGGAGGGATAAATGACGCGGACAAGAAAAATCCTGCTTTACGTCGTTTCGCTGCTCTTGACGATCGGCTACTCCTGGCTGATCGATCTCGGTTTCAGCGCGTATCGCCTGTTCCTTTCGCTGAACAAGTTCACAGCCCTGCCGGTGCCGACCCACTGGCTCAGCCTGCACCAGCTCCCCTGGCAGATCCTGGCCTTCGCTTCATTGTTCTTCAATTTTCTCTGGGCGCTGCACGGCGAGAAAAAAAATGCCGACGGCCGCGGTCATTTATACGCGGCCGTGTTGCACGCCAACTGGCTGCTGCTCTGCCTGATCGCACACGGGCTGGGCATGCTGCTTCCTTTTATCGCCAGGGTCTATGTCATCGATTGATCCATGCTTTTTTGCACAGGTGACCGACTCACAAAGGGAAAGTTTCTGCGAACGAGGCGGGCTCATTCCAGCCCCACCGTTAGCGTGACTTTTTTGGGCGTGACGGTCGTGCTTGCTGGCGCCCATGCAGCAGGAATTCCTTCGGTTCAGTTTGTTGGGATTGGTTTTATCCAGTTGGATGTGATGTGGATCGGGTTCGTGTTTCCGGCGACCACTTTCACGCCGGAATAGAAGAACCAGATCTTGATGAAATAATTGCCGGGGGTGACCCTCCGGGACGGGCAATTCCCGACCTGCCAAAGGAAATTTCCAGCTTTATATGGCCGCTCGCCGATCGGTCCGAAGGTAATCAACTGGTGGGAGGCATTGTAGCCCCACAGGGTGATGTAGACCGTGGCATCGAAGTTCGGCACGACGCTCCAGCTGATGGTTTGCCTGGAGCCGATCCTCCAGTACGCTCCGTCCTGAGGGGACAACAGCGTCAACTTCGGCGGCGCTCCTGCCAGCGCCGTACCCAGCAGGCAGCACAAGACGAAAAGCCATGCGCTTTTTTTCATTTTCCGTCTCCTTGCCTAAGAAATAGAAGTTTTTCTTTTTTATCTCAAAGAGCGCTCTTTTGACCGGCGGTTTTCAGGAAGGGTCGCCCTTGACCTTGTAGCCGCGCAGGATATAGAAGCATCCGGCAAAGACGATCGCGCCCAGGATCAGGAACACGGCCAGGTCACGCATCAGAAAAGTCGGATCGCGCTTCAGGAACATGATAATGCCCATGGTATCGACGGCCACGATCATGGTCAGGAAAAAACCGTAGAACATGAACTGGATGGGGTAGGAGGCGGCGGGCCTGGCCCAGAGCAGGTAGACGCTGATCAGGCCGAGCGGGATGGTGAAGCCGAGGTCGAAGACGCGCACCAGCCAGAAGGCGGCCGGGGCGATGTCATAGCCGCGGGTGGTGCCGCTGGCCATGACCTCCATGACCTCCTTGACCCACATCGAGGCGAAGACCAGCAGGAAGAAAACAAAGAGCATGGAATAGACGGCCAATCCCTTTTTGCCGAAGCGCGCCTCGCGGTCCCTGGGAAAGACCGCGAGCGAATAAAGCATGATGATCAATGCGGCGATCAGGATGAACAGGAAATGGAAAAAGTATTTCTCGCTGTTGCCCGCGTACAGGGGCGAGCTCCATTCCCAGCCGATGGTGTAGCTCAAAACATAGTAAATGAGGTAGAGCGGCGTGGTGATCAGCAGGTACTTGGCGATGGTTTTTCTGAACCAGAGGGCCATGCCGCCAGTGATCGAAATTATACTCAGCAAAAACAGGTTGACCAGATCCTGGCCCACAACCTGGTTGTTGATCACGGTCGCGGTTTTGTAGCGGATGTGGCCCAGGAACAGCGGGCCCTGAATGGCCAGATAGATCAGCGCCAAGCCCGTGGCCACGGCCAGCAAACTGACCAGTATGCGTTCGAATTCGCTGCCGAACTGATTGCCTTTTGCCATGTTCATCCTCCTGTTATCGGAAAGAGCTATTCAACAAATGGAAATTGTATACCCGGCCGCAGCGGCAGGCAACAGGTTTTGTTGCTTCGGGACGCGAATTGGGATAGAATGGCCCCATGACTTCGCGCCAAGGTTTCCTGCTGCGCCGGAGAGCGCCCAAGGTTCTGCTGCTCTTTTTGACGATTTGCCTTGGGGCCGCGCTCGCCTGGCGGTTTCTGCCCGAACGCAAAACCGCTGCCGCGGCTCCTCCCGTTTTCCGCGACCTGACCCTTTCCGAAGCCCTGGAGGTGCAGGTGGATATCGCTGCGGGCGACTGCTGCGCCGTGGCGCTGGAGCGGGGCGGCATGGATGCGCGCGAAGCGGCGCGGCTGGTCGCCGATGTTCGCCCGGCCTACGACCTGGCCCGGATCCGCAGCGGCCAGGTCCTGACCCTGTTTTTCGCCAACGGACTGCTGCGCAACCTGATTTATCCCATCGACCGCGACTCCTTTCTTGAGGCCTGGCGCGAGGCCGGCGGCGGGTTCCGCGGCCGCGTCGCCGCCGTGCCCTACGAGACGCGCCGGGAAACCGTGCGCATCCGGATCGAAAACTCGCTGTACGAGGCGACCCTGGCCAGCGGCGAAATGATGGAGCTGTTCGAGCCGCTCTCCAGGATGTTCGAATACGACGTGGACTTCAACCGCGATATCCAGCCCGGAGACATCTTGTCCGCGGTGCTGGAAAAAAAATACCTCGACGGCAAGCTGGCCGCCTACGGCGACATCCTGGCGGCCGAACTGCTCAACAACGGCAAGGGGATCCGCGTCGTGCGCTACGCTGCCCCCGGAGGCGGCACGGGCTACTTCCATCCCGACGGCCGCTCCACCCGGCGTATGTTTTTGCGCAGCCCGCTGCCGTTCGTCCGCGTCACGTCGCGCTTCGGCATGCGCCGCCACCCGGTCCTGGGGTATTCGGCGCGGCACAACGGCACCGATTTCGGCGCCCCCTACGGGACGCCGGTGCGGGCCACTGCCTCGGGCGTAATCAGCGGCCGCGGCCGCGACGGCGGCCGGGGCAATTACGTGTCCATCCGCCATGCCAACGGCTTCGCCAGCCATTACTATCACCTGAGCCGGTTCGCCTCCGGCCTGCGGGCCGGGTTGCGCGTGGATCAGGGGCAGATCATCGGCACCGTCGGCAGCACCGGCCTTTCCACCGGGCCTCATCTGCATTACGGATTGGTCCATAACGGCCGCTTCGTCAATTCGCTCAGGCTGCAGTCGCCGAGCCTGGCGCCGCTGCCCGAAGAGAAAATCGTTGAATTTCAAAAATATTGTTCCCAGATCTTCGCCCCGTTTTCCCGGACCCAAGCCGGGCCGGCGCTGCCCAGGATCGCGGTCAAGGCCGGTCCTCTGCCCCTCCCGGCCCGGAGTTTACGCGATCCGCGCTGAAAAGGGCAATTATTCTTTTTGGTAGATTCCCGCCATGCGGCCGATGGTTTCTGCGATCAACCGCCGCAATTCCTGGGGTTCCAGAACCTCGACGTCGCTGGCAAAGGGGAGGAGATCGCGGATGATCTCGCGAAAATCGGCCACCGGGAATTGCAAGACCAGGCTGCCGTCGTCCTGGATCTCGCTCACCTGGCCGGGAAACCAGACCTGGTCGCAAACCGTGCGGGCGCTGCGGGGATGAAAACGCAAAACCACCTGGGTGGCCGGGCCGTCGAAAAAAATGCCGTAGCGCTTCTCGATCTTTTCTTTTATCTCCCCAGCGGCCACGCGGTTTTCCGTTTTTTCGGCGAGCACTTCGGCCCCGCGCATCCTGGACAGCAGGAAATCGCGGATGCCCCGCCGCCGGTGGCAGTAGGCGATCAGGTGCCAGTTGCCCATGTAAAGAAGCAGGTGCAGGGGATCGACTGTCCGTGTCGTAAGACCGGCGTCCCCTTGGGGGACCGTTCTTTGCGCCGTTCCCTCGGCATAGCCGGGCGAATAGACGATGGCCAGCTGACGGTCATGGCTCAAAGCCAGCAATACAGCGGAAAATATCGCGGCTTCGACCCGGTAATAGCGGACATTTTTCAGGGAGATCCTGCTTTCCAGCCGGGACAGGTCCAGGTCGATGTTCCGGCCGATTTTTTCCAGAAAGGAGTCGAGTTTTTTCTTCAGGTTCCTGTCGGGCATGGCCGCGGCCAGGCGCCGGGAAACGATCAGCGAGACGATCTCCTCTTCCGACGCCCACAGGCCGGGGAATTGGAAGTTGTCGCTGGTGTAGAAATAGCCGCCGTGTTCGCTTGAATACTCGATCGGCGCTTCGAGGAAGAGGCGCATGAATTCAATCTCGCGGGCGGCCTGGCGGCGCGAGATCTCAAAACGTCCGGCCAGGTCGATGAGCTTCGGGTATTTCCCCCCCCGCAGGCGGCCGTGGAACCACAGGTAGCGTTCATAGGCAAGTTTTTTGGCCATGGGCAATTTATAGCAAGTATTGCGGGCAATTTCAACCAATTTTGAGGAATTGTTTTCAGGCACGGCAACAGGTGGTTTGTCCCATGGAATCGTGATAAACAACCGTAGTAATTTAAAATATAAAGAAAATATTTATTAGCGATTTTTTAATTGACAACCACTGAAGTTACATATATACTTACTTCAGTGACTATTATCTTTTTATATAGATATTGAGGAAAAGAATGAAAACAAAAAAAAACATTATGAAAAACTATATTTTTTGGTTTTTTTTGATCCCGCTTTTTATTTTTTGCATTACTGATACCGGCTTCGCCGCATCGACGACCACGTTGCTGCGCCAGATCGGTTCCGGCGCCCAGACCGCGTCCGGCGATTACATTGGTTCCAACCAGGGCGCCGGCTTGGACGCCTATTACCGCTATTTTATCGAAGTTCCCCCGGGAACAGCACGCTTGACCGTGGAAATCTACGATGCCGACATCGGCGCCGTGGCCAACTATACAGACTGGCAGATCGGGACCGGCTATAACACATCGTGCAATTACTATCTCAACAACCCCGCTGGCGGCAATGTCGCCGATGTTACTTACAACAATACCCAGGCTGCTGCGGACAGCACTTGGACCCAAATTTATACTGTCGCCGCCCCGGCCGATGGCCATTGGGAACTCCGGGTGCGGATGAATTCCGCCATCACTGCCGGCGACGACGTCAACGGCTACGGCATCCGCGCCCATGACGGCACAGCGGGAGCAGGCGGCACCGAGTACAATGTATATGCCGACTCCTTTATCCCGCTCGGGGTGATCGGCCTCAATCCCACGACCATGACCACCACTTTTTACCCCTATGTCACGTCGGGTTGTACCGTGGACTGGAACGATTTTGACGGCGACAACGGTACCAACTTTAGCGTGTTCTCCTATCTCAGCCGCACCGGCTCGGTCACGGGCAGTTATGCCGGCGCAGCAAATGATGTCTGGTTGAATAGGCCGATAACCAATTTTGAGACCGATGTGGTCAACAATACCGACATGGACAACAGTGAGACCGGTCTCTGGACCGCGACCGGCACTTATACGACCTTGGGCGGTTCCACCGCCAATTTCGGGGTTTTTTACGCCGGGAACTCCAGTGCCGCCAATCCTCCGCCAACGGCCCAGCCCCAGGCCAATTCCTTCCGCGTCTATCTGCCCAATGACAGCGGCGGCAAGCCGGCCAAGCCATTCCTGTTGCAGAAAGTCAGTCATGTCTCCGGGCCCAATCCGCCAAGCAACGGCAACACCACCCGGGCGAGAATCGAAGTCATCTTCTCCAATCCGACGCCTTTTGCGGTCAGAATCAATGCCACCTCTCGCAGGGTTATTGCCAATGTGCCGGGAGGCGGCGTGGTTTACGCCGGGAACGCGTCTATATCGCAAGGATCGATTGCTTCCCAGCCAGCCATCGGCGGCACCGGCGACGTCATCGGGAACCCGGGAATCGTCGCCGCCAACACAGATGTTACCATGCGTTACGAAGTGAACGTAACCCCTACTTCGGCAGGTCAGCGCCTGGATGTGACCGGCACGGCAGCGAATGGAACAAGGACTACCTATAGGGACGAAACCAACGTCATTGCCGCCAGGGCGCAATACCTTTACGGCCCGCTCTGCGGCCTGGCCGTAACCGAAGGCGGCAATCCTCCTATCCCCACCTGGGTGGCCGTCTCCTGCTTCGAGGCCTGCGCCGAGGAAAGCCAGCCCACGGTCGAGTGGCATACCGCCTCCGAAATCGGCACGGTCGGCTTCAACCTCTGGCGCCAGGACCGCGACAGCAGGGAATTCCAGCTGGTGAATCCGCAGTTCCTGCCCTCGCTGCCCAACGCGCCCGAGGGCGGCGTCTACCGCCTGGCCGACCCGGGCGCCCCTTTCGGCGAGCCCGTGGTCTACCGGCTGGAAGAGGTCGACTCCCTGGGCCGGACCATGAGCTACGGGCCGTTCACGATCACCTTCGGGGCCGCGGCCCTGTCCCTGGAAACGGAGAATCCGTCGGAAAAGACAGGCAAGGAGATGCCGAGCGACATTTACGGCTTCCAACGCTTCCACCGCGAACGATCGGCTTATGAACTGGAACGGCTGCAGGCGCGCCAGTTGACTCGGCAAGCGGGTGCAGCAACCGCTGCCTCCCAAGGTAAAGAACGCGCCAGGATCACGGTCAAGGGGCGTGGATTGTTCTATGTCAGCGCCGCCCAGATCGCCAGCAGCATGGGAATCTCCGTTGCCCAGGCCAAACTGTACATTGCGCAGCAAAAACTGAATATGACCAGTATGGGCAAGGACATTGCCTGGCTGGCCGATGCCGGCGGAGCCGGGGCCTTTTTTTACAATGAAGGCACGTCGACCACCTTCACCGACCAGAGTGTTTTCTGGCTGGAGCAGGGCAGCGGCCTGGCCATGGAAAGCATCGGCGCCGGCAGCAGCAGTCCGGCTGCTTCGGGCCAGTCTTACAAGGAAACCTTGCATTTTGAGGAAAACCGCTACGCCCTGATGGTTGCCGGCAGCAATCCCCTGGGCGATATCTGGTACTGGGATTATGTGGCGGGGGGAAGCGCCGGCAAGTCCTTTCCGGTCCATGTTCCCGGCGTCACGGCTTCGGGTTCGGCTGCTTTGACGGTCACGCTGCAGGGCGCCACCGATACCGCGGCAAGCAACGACCACCATGCCGTGGTGGCGCTCAACGGCAAGGAGATCGGCGGGGCCTGGTGGAACGGCACCAAGGCGCATACGTTCAAGATCTCTTTTAATTCCTCCATGCTCAAGGAGGGAGCCAATACCATCTCGGTTTCCGGCCTTCTGGACATGGGGGCGGCTTACAGCGTCTTTTACGTGGAATCCTTTGACTTGAGCTACCAGCGGCAATACAAAGCCGACAACAATACCCTGCTTTGCCGCAGTGACGGCCATCCCGTTGTTTCCGTTTCCGGCTTCACCCAGCCCCAGGTCATCATCCTGGACATCAGCAAGCCCGAGCGGCCCAAACAGGTGACCGGCGCCTCTCCCGACGTCAGCGGCCGCATCACCTTTGTCCCCCGGGGCGCCAGCAACGCCAACAGCCGCTACCTGGTGATCGCCCTGAATGCCGCCCTCCGCCCCCTGTCGGTCAAAGGCGATATGCCCGCGCGCCTGAACACGCCCGCTTATTCGGCCGAATACGTGGTCATTGCTCCGGAGGAGTTCAAGGCCTCGGCGCAGAAGCTGGCCGATTATCGGAAAAGCAAAGGATTGACGACCCTGGTCGCCACCCTGGAAGACATCTACGAATCGTTCAACTACGGCCTGGCCAGCCCCCTGGCCGTCCGCGATTTCCTGGCTTATGCCTATTCCAAGTGGGGCGGCAAGAAGGTGAAGTACGCGGTCCTGATGGGCAAGGGGACATACGACTACAAGGACTATCTCGGCCTTGGCGACAACCTGCTTCCGGTCATACTGGCCAAGACGCCCGAAGGGCTTTGCGCCGCCGACAAAGCGTTTGGAGACGTCAAGGGCAATGACGGGATCCCGGAGATCGCCATCGGCCGGCTGCCGGCGGTTACCAACAACGAACTGCAGATCATGATCGATAAGATCAAGGCCTACGACAGCGGCACGGGCCCCTGGACCGACAAGATGCTGATGATCGCCGACAACACCGACGACGGCGGCGATTTCGCCGCCGGCAGCGACGAACTGGCCAGCTTGGCCACAGGTTATCAAGTGGAACGGATCTACCTCAACAACGCGGCCCAGGCAGCGGAAATCCGCGCCAGGGTCATCGCCGGATTCAATTCCGGCGCGGCCTTGGTCAATTATTGCGGCCATGCCGGCCTCGACCAATTGGCCAAGGAGAAAATATTTCGCACCGCTGACGTGCCGTCGCTGAAAAACGGCAGCCAGCTGCCGGTCATGGTCATGCTCACCTGCGTCAGCGGGCGCTTTGAGATTCCGGGAGTCGTTTGCCTGTCCGAGGCCCTTCTGCTTAAGGAAAACGGCGGCATCTCGGCCGGCCTGGCTCCCTCGGGCGCGGCGTTGTTTTCCCAATCCAAGCGGCTCGGAGAGGAGTTTTACAAGGCGATTTTCCGCGGCAAGGCGGCGACCGCTGGAGAGGCCTGGCTGGCGGCCATGAAGAATTTCCTGCAGCTGGGCGGAAAGCCCTACATGCTGAACATATACAACTGGCTCGGCGACCCCGCCTTGCTATGCAAATGAAATTGACCGCCAAGTACAGGAAAAAGGACAAGATCGCCGGCCGGCACATCGCCGGCGAGTCTTTTCTGATCCCGGTCTGCGGCCGGCCTGTCGACATGGATAGCATTTTTATTTTGAACCCGTTGGCCGATTTCATCTGGCAGCGCCTGGACGGAGACCATACCGTGGATGCCATCCTGGCTGACGTCATCGAGAACTTTGATGTCGAGTATGAACAAGCCCGCATGGACGCGGGCGATTTCCTCGGCGAATTGCTGAAAAAGGAACTGGTCGAAGAGGTGGCATGAGCCTTCCGTGCGGGCAGCAAATCGGACCGAATGACGGCGAATTCTGGAAGCAGCTCTCCATGAAAATCCACAGCCAGCGCATCCCTTTTCTGGGCGGCCTGGCGCTGACCCACCGCTGCAACCTCGGCTGCATCCACTGCTATGCCCGGGAGGATCATCCGGACCTTGCCGAGTTCGAATTGAATACCGCTCAATGGAAAAAAATCATCACTGAAGCCAAGGACGCGGGCTGTTTGTTTTTGCTGCTGACCGGCGGGGAGCCCATGCTGCGCGGGGATTTCTCTGAAATTTATCGATTTGCCAAGCAAAACGGGTTTTTGGTTACGGTCTTCACCAATGGCACCCTGGTGACGGACAAGATCGCCGGGCTTTTCCGGGAATTTCCGCCGAAGCTGGTCGAGATCAGCCTTTATGGCGCAAGTGCTGAGGCGCATGACCGTATCACCGGCGTGCCCGGCTCCTTTGACCGCGCCCGCCGGGGAATCGAAACCCTGATCGGCCTGGGGGTCAATGTGGGCCTCAAGAGCGTGCTGATGA
>JADFDP010000119.1 GCA_018262835.1 Candidatus Aminicenantota bacterium | reverse complement strand
TCCGCCAGGCGTTTGGACCCCAGGGCGAGTTCGGCGCCCATGCCGCGCCGGCAGGCCGTGTCCTGCACCAAAGCCAGCAGTTTGCCGGCATCGCCCCAGCGCAACCCGCCGTTCCAGGCGCCGGCCTCGCAAAGCTCCATGGCGCAGCCGATGGTGCTGCCCATGGTGATGGTATCGAGGCCGAGCTCGTTGCAGGCATAGTTGGCCTCGGTGATGGCGGTCAGGTCGCTGACGCCCAGCTGGGCGCCGAAGGCCCACACCGTTTCGTATTCCGGCCCTTCGCCCGCCTTGTTCTTCGTGCGCGTGGTGCGGCCGCAGCCAATGGGGCACTTGTAGCAGGCGCTCTGGCGCTGCAGCAGGGTTTCGGCGATCTTTTCGCCGCTGGTCCCTTCCGCGTCGTTGAATACGCCGCGGCGGAAGTTCTCGGTGGGGAACATGCCGTGGGCGTTGATGATGTTGACCAGCACCGAGGTGCCCAGGACCTGCAGCGATTTGCCGGTGACCGGGTTCTTGTCGACCACGCGGTCGATGCGGGAACTCATGGCTTTATATCCTTCCGAATCGGCGATGGCCACCGCCTGGCCGCCGGAGGCCGCGACCGCCTTCAGGTTCTTGGCGCCCATGACAGCGCCCATGCCGCCGCGGCCGGCGGCGCGGTCCTTGTCGTTCATGATGGCGGCGAACGGAATGCGGTTCTCCCCGGCCGGGCCGATGCAGGCCACCGAGGTTTTCGCCGAGGTCTTCTCCTGGACGGCTTTCTGGGCCTGCTGCGTGTTCAGCCCCCACAAAGAGGTGGCGTCGCGGACCTCAACTTCGCCGTCATGGACGTACAGGTAGACGGGGTGATCGGCCCGGCCCTGGATGACCAGCCCGTCCAGGCCGGCGCTTTTCAGGACCGCGCCGAAACTGCCGCCCGAACTGGAATCGCAGATGGTCCCGGTCAGCGGCGAGCGTGAGACGACCTGAGTGCGGCCCGAGGTCATCACCGTGCCGGTCAGCGGCCCGGTCATGAAGATCAAGGCGTTTTCCGGGGCGAAAGGATCGGTCTGAGCCGGGCACAAGTCGCTGTACAGTTTGACCCCCAGACCGCGGCCGCCCAGGAAGCGGCGCCGCGTTTCGGCGCTGATGGAGATGGTTTCCTGCTTCAGGCTGCCCAGATCGATTTTGGCTATCTTCCCCATCCAGCCGTTCATCTTTTCTCCTTTATTCGTAGAATTTGTTGAATTTTTCCAGGTGCGGGCAGGTCAGGCATTTCTTCTTGTAATAGGCGTAAGCGGCCTTGGGCTGCTTGTCAAGGTTGGCGAAGCGCGAGGGGCAGAAATGGCAGGGGATCTCTTCCTCCAGCCAGGCCGCCGGCGCGAACTTGTACAGCGACAGCCCTTCCACGATGGCCACGCTGGCGCTCACCCCCAAACGGGAAGCGCCGGCCCGGATCAGGCGCCAGGCGTCCTTGAAATTGCGGATGCCGCCCGAGGCCTTGACCCCGATATCCGGGCCCACGGTTTGGCGCATCAGTCGCACGTGGTCGGGGAAGGCGCCGAAAGCCCCGAAGCCGGTCGAAGTTTTGACGAATTTGGCTCCGGCTGCGACCGACAAATTGCAGCCGCTGACGATCTCCTCGTCGGTCAAGAAGCAGGTTTCCAGGATCACCTTGACCAGCGCTGGCCGGCTGGCTTCCACCACGCCGCGGATGTCGTCGCCCACCAGATCCAGTTTCTTGTCGCGCAGGGCGCCGACGTTGACCACCATGTCGATCTCGGCGGCGCCGTTTTGCACGGCTTCGCGTGCTTCAAAGGCCTTGGCGGCGCTGGTGCAGGCCCCCAGGGGAAAGCCGACCACGGTGCAGACCAGGACGCCGCTGCCTTGCAGCTTTTCCGCGGCGAAGCGGGTGTAGGCGCCGTTGAGGCAGACGGTATAAAAGCCGAAAGTCCGCGCCTCGCTGCACAGGTTGGCGATCTTTTTCTCGCCGGAGTGGGCGCTGAGCTCGGTGTGGTCGATCATCTTGACCAATGTTTCCCTGTCCAGGTCGATCATTTTTCTTTTCGGATTCCTTTTAAATTATAGTAAATTTTGCACCGGCCGCGGCCTTTATTTTTTCAGGTGAAAGATGAACGGTACCAGTTCGCCCACGGTGGTGTCGCGGCATTCGCCCCGGCGGTTGCACATGTGCACGACCGTCGGTACGGCGGCGAATTCGGCGATCACCTGGCGGCAGGCGCCGCAAGGAGGAAGAAACTCCTCGCTCTCGCCGATGACCAGGATCTCGCGGATTTCCGTTTCGCCGGCGGCGACCATGGCAAAAATGGCGTTGCGCTCGGCGCAGCTGGTCAGTCCGAAGGATGCGTTTTCCACGTTGCAGCCGCTGTAGACCCCGCCGCTGGCGCCGAGCACGGCCGCGCCCACGTGAAAATCGGAATAGGGGGCGTAGGCCCTGGCCCGCGCCTCTTTGGCCGCCTGCAGCAGATCGTTTTTGCCTGCCATATTCCTCCTGCCTTTCCCATTCGGGTTAAATGATTATTTTAGCCGAGAGGAAAAATGATGTCAATTGGAAACAGTTTTTGATAAGTTCACGAATTAGGTGGAATTTTGGTTAATAAATGTGTTACATGTATAAATGGGAATTTCAAAGCCGAATATTTGGAATGCGAATGAACCGAGGAGTTTTGCTTGGAGATTAATGTCGATGCTTGTTACCGGAAATACGGCCCGATGGTTTTGCGGCGCTGTTGGCGGATTCTTAAGGACAGGGAAAAGGCCCACGATGCCATGCAGGAAGTTTTTTTGAAATTATTGCAAAATCACGGGCGTTTGCATGGCCTGTACATGTCCAGCCTTCTGTACCGCATGGCCACCAACATATGCTTGAATAAAATCCGCGACGACCGCAAGCATCAAACGCCGTTCAACAGTGATTTTCTGACCCAGGTGAGCAGCGTGGGCGACTTGGAAGACAGCTGGATTTATGCAAGTCTGTTTGATTATATTTTGAAAGTGGAGAAAGCATCGACCCATCAGATTGCCGTGATGTATTTTGTCGATGGCCTGACGATGGAAGAAATCGCCGAAGAAATGAATCTGTCGGTTACGGCGATTTGTAAAAGGCTGCAGCGCTTGCGCCGGGTTTTGCAAAACCAGGGAGGGCGATCATGAACCAAGAGGCGATCAGCGAGTATATTCTTGAGAAATATGTCTTGCGGGAGCTGGGGCAGCAGAAGATGGAAGCTTTGGACCGACGGGTGGCCGCTGATCCTGCTCTGCGGGCCAGGGTGCGGGAGATCGAAGCCTCCAACCGGGAGACGCTGGCGCAGTATCCCCCGGCGTCAGAGGTTTCTGAAATCATGGCCCGGTTTGCCAGGGTCCAGCCCGTCGCCAGGCCGGAACGGCTCCGCCAGGGCGGCCTTTTTCGCAAATGGGCCCTGCGTTTGTCTCCGGCCCTGGCCCTGGCCGTGATGCTTCTGATCCTCTTTCTGCCCAGGCAAAAGCATGGCGAAAAGGGCGCCTGGCTGAGCGAGCGGCCCGAAAAGATTCTGGTCAAGGGGCCGGCTGCCATCAGCTTGGATCATACGCAGCTGCTGGTCCACCGCAAGCGTAACGCCCATGTCGAGCTCTTGCGCAACGGCGATCTTGGCCGAGCCGGAGACCTGCTGCAGCTTGCTTATGTGGCGGCGCGGGAATCCTTCGGAGTGATTCTTTCCATCGACGGCCAGGGGCGCGTGACCCGGCATTATCCGACGGAAGCCTATGGAAGCTGTGCCTTGGTCCGGCAAAAAAAAGTGCTGTTGTCCAACGCCTTCGAACTGGACGACGCCCCGGGATTCGAGCGATTTTTCTTTGTCACCGCAGAAGAAAAAATCGATGCCGGCCGGGTTTTCGCCAAGGCGGTCGAATTGGCAAAGGATCCGGCCCGGGCCGGCAAGGAGAACCTGGATTTGCCGGGAAATATCAAGCAGTATTCCGTCATCATTTCCAAGGGGGACCCCTCATGAAACAGGCTGCCGCCCGCCTTGTCGCGCTGTTCGTCCTGCTGTGCGCATGTCCCGGAATGGGCCGCGGAGAACCCCAAAACGAATTGTATACCCGGAGGTTTGCCTTTATCGTCGGAGCCAACCGGGGCGGTGCCGGCCGGGTGACCTTGAATTATGCCGTCGAAGACGCCCGCTCCATAAAAAATGTGCTGGAGGACATGGGCGGAGTCATGGCCGGGGATACCCGCTTTCTGCCCGAACCGGACCGGGAGACTTTTTTCAGGGAAATAGCCGCCCTGAACGGAGATATCGAACGCTCCCGGAGCACCTTCCGCCGCGTCGAAGTGATCTTCTATTATTCGGGTCATTCCGATGAAGAAAACATATTGCTCGGCGGCGAACGGATTTCCTACGGCGAATTCAAGGACGCGGTCATGGCGCTCAAAGCCGACGTGCGCATCGCCATTCTCGATTCCTGCGCTTCCGGAGCCATGACGCTGCCCAAGGGAGTGATCAGGAAATCCCCCTTTCTGCTGGATACCGCCTATGACATGAAAGGCTACGCCTTCATGACCTCCAGCTCGGCCAGCGAAGCCGCCCAGGAATCCAGCCGCCTGAAGCGGTCATTTTTCACCCACAATCTGATCTCGGGAATGCGCGGGGCGGCTGATATGAATCAGGACGGGCGCATCACCTTGAATGAAGCGTACCAGTTCGCCTTCGACGGCACCCTGACCCAGACGGAAAAGACCCTGGCCGGCCCCCAGCACCCCAGCTACCACATCCAGATGTCGGGAACGGGCGACGTGGTGATCACCGAAATATGGAAGAGTTCCGCCGTGCTGGTCTTCGGCAAAGAGATCGCCGGAAAAATCTATATCCATAACCGCGACAATGTCCTGCTGGTGGAATTGAAAAAAACCGGCGGCCGGGAAATTTCCGTGGGCCTGGAAGCGGGATCCTACCGGATCATGAATATCGATGACGCGGATGTCTGGGAATGCCGGGTGGTTCTGGAAAGCGAACGAAGCTTGGTTGTCGAACGGAATCGCTTTGTCAAGGTCGACCGCGTTCCCACCCGCAGCCGCGGCGACATGGGTCCGCCGCAGCCCCCGCCCGCCCGCCCCGACCTCAGATGGCGCATCGAGATTTTTTCCGGCGTCATGGACCTGAATCCCGAAGATCTGAATTTGCGGGCGGGTTTCGACCGGTTGTACGACACATTTTACGATGATGACCAATTCAACTACCAGGTCAGGCAACACCTGATCCAATCCTACACGACAACCAATGCGGGCGGCCAGGCCAGGCTTTTAAAGCATGCCGTTCCCCTGGGCATCCGCTTCCGTTACGACGTCAACCCGTGGCTCGGCGTTTCGTTCGCATTGA
>JADFDP010000118.1 GCA_018262835.1 Candidatus Aminicenantota bacterium | reverse complement strand
TGTACGATTTGAAGATCATGGATGATGGCAAACACCTCCGCCTGACCGGCGTTTCCAATCGCCTGCTCCTGCGTAACCTGAAAAAAATTTCTCCGCTCGCCCGGCACCTGGCCATCCGCGTGCCCCTGATCCCCGGCTGCAATGACTCGGCGGCCGACATGGCGCAGCTGGCTGATTTTTGCGCTTCCCTCCCCGGCCGTCACCCGGTTCACCTTCTCCCCTATCACCGCGGCGGCAGCGGCAAAATCAAGCGCCTGGGCCGCAAGGATCCTCTGGCCGATGCGCGTCCTCCGGCCCCGGCGGCCGTGCAAAAAGCCAGGGAGATATTCCTGAAACGAAAACTGACCGTCAAGATCGGAGGCTAACATGACAGAAAGGATCAAGCGACTCCGCGCCCGCAGCCTGAGGGCCGTGCCTGAACTTTCCAGCGAACGCGGCATGCTGCTGACCCGCTTTTATCGAAGCGCAGCGGCCGCTGGCCTTTCCGTTCCCAGGCAGAGAGCCGGGGCTTTCGCCTACCTGCTCGCGCATAAGAAGGTCGTCATCCTGCCTGACGAACTGGTGGTCGGCGAGAGGGGGCCGGCCGCAAAAGCCACCCCCACTTACCCGGAGATCACCTGCCATTCGCTGCCGGACCTGGACATCCTTGCCAAGCGGCAGAAAACCCCCTTCCGCGTCCGCGCCGGGGCCCGCAGCGACTTCGCCAGGGAGATCATCCCCTATTGGGCTGGAAAAACCATGCGCGAGCGTTTATTCGCCCTAATGACCCCGGAATGGCTGGAGGCCTACCAGGCCGGGGTGTTCACCGAATTCATGGAACAGCGCGCCCCCGGGCACACCGTGTGCGGCGAAAAGATCTACGGCAAGGGTCTCATGGACCTGCAGCAGGAGATCCGGGCCGGCCTGCAGGTCCTGGATTTTTTCAATGATCCCCAGGCGCTGGCCAAGCGGGAGGAACTCATGGCCATGGATACGGCCGCCGGCGCCATGATCGACTTTGCCGGCCGCTACGCCGCCAGGGCCAGGATAATGGCCGGCCGGGAAAAGCATGCGGCACGCAAACGTGAATTGCTCGGGATCGCCGTGGTCTGCGATCGGGTGCCGGCGCGCGCCCCGCGCAATTTCCGGGAAGCCCTGCAGCATTATTGGTTCATCCACCTGGGAGTGATCAGCGAAGCCAATCCCTGGGACGCCTTCAATCCCGGCCGCCTCGACCAGCATCTTCTGCCCTTCTACCGCCGGGGCCTGGCCGACGGTAGCCTGACCAGGGAAAAAGCCCGCGAGCTGCTGCAGGCCTTCTGGATCAAGTTCAACAACCATCCCTCGCCGCCCAAGGTCGGGGTGACGGCCGAGGAAAGCGGGACATACACCGATTTCGCCCTGATCAACACCGGCGGCCTGGACCCCGAGGGCCGGGACGGCGTCAACGAAGTTTCTTTCCTGATCCTGGACGTGATCGAGGAGATGCGCCTGCTGCAGCCCAGTTCCATGGTGCAGGTCAGCAAAAAAAGCCCCGACGCTTTCCTGCACCGGGCCCTGAAGATCGTCAGGACCGGGTTCGGACAGCCGTCATTGTTCAATTCCGAAGCCATCGTGTCCGAGCTGCTGCGCCAGGGGAAATCACTGGCCGACGCCCGGCGCGGCGGCGCCAGCGGCTGCGTGGAGACCGGCGCTTTCGGCCGCGAAAGCTACATTCTGACCGGCTATTTCAACCTGGTCAAGGTCCTGGAGATCACCCTGAACAACGGCCGCGACCCGCTGGACGGCGGGAAAATAGGCCTGGAAACGGGGAATCCGGAGAAATTCAGCGGTTTCGCCGACCTGATGGCCGCTTTTGAGAAGCAATTGCGGTATTTCATTGACATCAAGGTCCGCGGCAGCAATGTCATCGACCGCCTGTATGCCCGCGACCTGCCCGTGCCTTTCCTGTCACTGCTGATCGACGACTGCATCGCCAGGGGAATGGACTACCACGACGGCGGCGCCCGCTACAACACCTCCTACATCCAGGGCGTCGGCCTGGGTACGATCAGTGATGCCTTGAGCGCCATCCGCCACCATGTTTTCACTGTCAAGGACTTGACCATGGGAAGTCTGCTCCAGGGCCTGCGGTACGATTTTCGCGGCAGCGAGAAAACCCGGCAGCTGCTGCAGAACAAGACGCCGCGCTACGGCAACGACGACGACGCCGCCGATGACATCACCCGCCAAGTGTTCGAAATGTATTTTCGCAGCGTCGACGGCCGCCCCAACATGCGCGGCGGCCGCTACCGCATCAACCTGCTGCCCACGACCGTCCACATTTATTTCGGCAAAAAGACCGGGGCCACCGCCGACGGGCGCCGGGCCGGGGAACCGCTCTCCGAAGGAATCTCACCGGTCCAGGGCGCCGACCGCCAGGGGCCGACCGCCGTGCTCAAATCCGCGGCCAAGATCGACCACTTGCGAACCGGCGGCACCCTGCTCAACCAGAAATTCACTCCCCAGCTGCTGGCCGGCAACGACGGCATCGTCCGCCTCGGGCAGCTGGTGCGCACCTACTTCCGCCTCAACGGCCACCACCTGCAGTTCAACGTGGTCGACGCCGCCACCCTGCGCGCCGCCCAGAAGCACCCCGAGAAATACCGCGACCTGATCGTGCGCGTGGCCGGCTACAGCGATTACTTCGTGGATATCGGGCCCGAGCTGCAGGAAGAGATCATCAGCCGCACCGAGCACCAGGAGTATTAGCCCGATCGTCGTTTGTCAATTCACCCCCTGCCCCACCTCCGCATTATGGAACACTTTTTAACCGGAATTCTTACCCCAATTTTAAACAGTAAAATTGATTTGACTTGACATCCTCTTCACCCTCATCTCCCCTTCTCTTCCCAAGAGAAGGTACGCATCGCTATACCGAGGCCTTAGCGAGGTATACTGCGATGCCATCCCGCAAAGCGGGGGGTTGGGGGATGAGTTGGAATCATTTCTATCGGCTGGTTTTGTTGCTTCTATTCCGAAAAACTGGCCAGGGAATCGATCTTTACCGGCTTGACCGGCGGACGCACCACCAGCGGCGTCATATCGGCCTGCGAGCGGCCGGTCAGCGCGGCCAGGATGTCGTAGACGATCGGGCCGCAGGTGCGCCCCTGGCAGTCGCCCATGGCGGTGCGCAAGGGGATCTTCAAGGTTGCCGGCGTGTCGTAGCCGTTGGCCACGGCTTTCCGCAATTCCCCCATGGTCACGTCCTCGCAGCGGCAGACCAGGGTTTCGTCGGGAATGGCCAGGTAGTCAGCCGCCGGGATGCGGTACAGGAGGTTGAAATACTTGCCGAACTGCAAGTGGCGGCGCCTGGCGGCCAGCAGTTTTTTCATGCGGGTCTTAAAATCGGACTCCGCGCACTTTTCCATTTTATGCAGGATGGCCAGGGCGGCGATCTCCCCTTCGTTGATCGACTTCAGGGCGCCGGCGATGCCGGTGATCTCCCCGGCGGCATATATTCCAGGAACCGATGTTTCCAGGTGGTCGTCGGTCACGGCCACCCAGCCGCCGCGCTCATCCAGAAATTCGATGCCGCAGCCGGCCATCTGCGCCAGCTCCACGTTGGCGGCGAAGCCATGGGAAACGGCCAGCAGCGGGGTTTCGTAGGTTTTTTCCCGGCCCGGGATGATTTTTCCGGAACCGTCCACCTTGGCCGCTACGACCTGCTCCAGCCGGCCCCGGCCGCGGGCTTCGACCACCCGGGTGCGGAAGCGCAGCGGCACGCCGGAGAAGATGATCCGGCTCATGAAACGAGCGCCTTCAATCAGTTTGGGCCACTGCCGCGGCAGCTGCGCGGCCAGCGGCAGCTTGTCCAGCATGCCGGTCCGTTCCAGCACGGCCCTTACCCTGCCGCCGGCTTTCAGGCATTCGTAAGCCACAGAAAACAGGAACAGCCCCGAGCCGCCGACCAGGATTTCCCGGGCCGGCAGGACGCCGCTGCTCTTGATCAGTACTTGAACGGCGCCGCCCGAGATCACGCCGGGCATGGTCCAGCCCGGGAAAGGCAGAAATTTTTCCCTGCCCCCGGTGGCCAGGATGATGCGCCCCGCCTTCAGGGTGCGGACCTTTTTTTCATTCTCCTCGATCAGCACTTCATGGCCGGGATAGATGCCCAGCACCCGGGTGCGATTCAGAACGGTGATCTTTTTGGCCTTGACCCCGGCAATGAACCGCCGGCCGGCTTTTTTCACATGATCGGCATGGCTGGCGGCCCGGCCCAGCCGCTCCGGCACCTGGCGCAGCAGCTGGCCGCCGATGTGCAGGTTTTCGTCGAGCAGGACCACATCCACCGCGGCGTCGGCCAGGCGGTTGGCGGCCACAATTCCGGCAAAGCCGTTGCCGATGATCAGAACGTCAGCTTGGGTCTGGTTCATATGTCTGGATCTCCATATTGTCTTGGACTTCGGTCATGCAGGAACGCTGCTTGGGCACGCCGTTGACGGTCACCAGGCATTCGTAGCAGACGCCCATGCCGCAGAATGCCCCCCGAGCTTCGCCGCGCACGTTGCTCTTTTTCATGGTGCTGAAGCCGGCGGCCGTCAGGGCGGCCAGAACGGTTTCCCCGGGCGTGGCTGCGATCGACCGGCCGTTGACGCGGATGTGGATGGCGGGCCGGCGCGAGACGGCGGCGATGCGTAATTCGTCTGTCATGTGCTACCTCTTTTTATCATGCGGATGAAAATTATAACTATTTATTCAATTTTTTGCAATTTTCACAATGAAATTGTTTGAATTGCTAAAAATAATCCATAAAATCCCTCACAGGTTCTTAAAAAAAACGCAAAAAAATTGGGAAGCACAAGTAACAAGCGGGTAATTATTATACATAAAAATCAACAATTCGAAAACGACGTTTTTTTAAATAACTTTTTATAATTAATTAATTGATCCTGTTTTTTTTGATTAAAATCTCCCGTTTCATCCCGTCAAAGCATGCTTTTGCCGGCGGTGCTTTTTATTCCGACTGGCAGAATAAAATCTTTTTGCTTTGATACGTATTTGGCATCAAAAGTGCATGGATAAAATAGGAGTGAACATGAACTCAAAAACACACGGCTTCTCCTTGATCGAGGTGCTGGTCGTCACGGCCATTATAGGTGTCATGGCGGTGGTATCCATACAAATAGGCAGAAGCGTCATCCAAAGAACCTCATCCGTCAGCGCGATCAACACGTTTGTTTCCGATGTGTCTTCGATCAAGCAGTCGGCGGCCAAGGAAAACCGCTATTTTGCCATAATGTTCAACGCGGACGGCGTATCCTACAAGATCCAAAGACAGACGAATATCGCAGATTTCACCACCTGGACGGATATTTCCACGGTGAAGCCCCTGGAGGGA
>JADFDP010000117.1 GCA_018262835.1 Candidatus Aminicenantota bacterium | reverse complement strand
CAGGTATAGCGCACCGTGCCCTCGCGGTTGGTGGTGATCCTGCCGGTGAACGTGAACTTGTGGGGGCAGAACCCGGTGTATTCAGCCTCCGAGACGGAGACCGACACTCCCGTTACCTTGAAAGCCTGGATCGGAAAAACCGCCAGGGTGACGGCGATGAAAACAAAAAGAAACAAGACCGGTTTTGCGCGCATGGGCACCTCCATGGTTCGCCCGGCGGACCCGCGCCGGGCATCAGGTCAATATATATGACTTCGCAAGCCGCTATCTCGGCGGGAATTCAGAATAAAGCGGATCCCCACCGAGACCTGCCCGCGGGAGTTCTGGCTTCTTCCCTATTTTTGCTTTTAACAAAGTCACAAAGTCAGGCACCATCCCTGGACTCCCCCTGCCATTCGACCTTGTGGCGGAAATGCTCATGCTGGGGATTGATGAAGCAGATGGCCTGGGGATGATCCTCGATGTTGGCGGCCGTTACGTCGACCAGTCTTGTTTTCGGCATCTCGCCTCCTGATTCCACAACGGATCGCCTTTGGCAGTCAATTCCCACCCTTCTTCTGCATCCATGCCAGCGCCTGCTGCTTCATGAGGGCGAATATTTTTTCCCCTTTCTCGGCGCTGGCATAAGTCGGATACCCCTGATTCCCCGGCGACCCCGCGATGGCTTCCGTCTTCTCATGCCGGAGATACGGCTGGAATTCCTCGAAGGGGATTTCGAAATCCCGCATCTCCGACCTTCTGACCTTCTCCGCATACAGGTGCAGCATCACCGAGGTTTCCGCTTCGCAGGCATGCTTGGGTCCCTGCTGCTTTTCCAGGACGGCCGTCATGTCAAAATCATACAGCTCCAATGCGCTCACCGAGGCCGGATCGATCGTTTCCAGCGCATCGATATGGTGCGGATCTCCATGAGCCGACAGCAAATAGAATCGCGCAAACCCCTGCTCCTTCCACCACGCCAGAATCGAGCCCAAAAAACCGCGTAAGAGCTCCCTGGTGGTCGAGCAGGTCCCGGCATACCCTCGGTCGCACGGCAGGTTGACGCCGTAGTTCAGCGTCGGAGCCACGAGGATGCCCGTCTCGGCCGAAAGGAATTCTGCCACCTTCTCCGCCACCAGGATATCGGTATTCAGCGGCAAATGCGGCCCGTGCTGTTCGCATGTGCCGATCGGCACGATCAATTGCTTGTTTTTTTTGAGATGTTCCGCGACTTCCTTCCAGGTCAGTTCTGCCAGTCTCATTCATCCCTCCGGCAATCGGCACGCCATAAACAAGGCCTTCCCCCGGGATGGGGCATGGGGGTCAGGTCAGCGCACGCTGGAATACGGCGTGGGCGCCAATATATAGTTGGTCACCTTGGCCACGATCGGACCGTCCTTCTCGGTCTCGGCGCGCGCCTTCTGCCACTCGGGGTCCTGCACGAAGGCGTTCCACTTGCGCTCGCGCTCGGCCAGGTCCTGCCACTCGAGGAGATAGTAGAGATTCTGGTTGCTCTCGCCGATGAGCGTGGTCCAGAAGCCCGCCTGGCGGATGCCGTGCTTCTGCCAGATTTTCAGGGTGATCATCTCGAAACGCCGATGCAAGGCCGGCAGCTTCCCCGGCACGCATTCATAGATACGCAATTCATGGATCATCTTTACTCCGCTCCTTCTTGCTAACAATTATTTCATGGTCTTCCAAAGTCGGCTCGTAAAAATTCAAGACCGCTCACCCCATGCTTCTATTGGCTTGCAGGGGCACTTTTTTTTCGCAGCGGGACGGGGACGTTGCAGAGCTCAACGCAGCCGGCCTTGAACAGAAACCATTCGTCGGGGCGATTGCGGCGCGATTCGACCAGCCGCCGGAACGTGTCGCTGTCGGTGCGCATGATCTCCAGGTCGGTGCGTTCGGCCGGAGGCACGTCGGCGGCGACGCGAATGGATTGGATCGGAACCAGCTGCTCCGGTTTTTCATAGAAACCCATGGGGCCGCTGCCGCGGGGCAGCGAGGACAGCAGCTCCATCCCCTGGACCACCCGCCCGAACAGGGTGCAATTGCGATCCAGATGGCGCGGGGCCTGCCCGATCACCACGTAAATGTCCGTGCCCCCGCCGCTGTCGCTGGCATTGCCGCGGCCGGCCCCGACCATCCCGTAGCAGTGGGTGAGCCACATCCTGCCGCTGCGCTTGTCCCGGGCAGCCGGGAAGCCGTCGGAAAAGCCGACCTCTCCGGCATAGACGTCCCCGTCCGGCAGCAAGGCGAAGGGAATTTTGGCGTCGATGGCGCGATCGAACTCCGCCGGCAGGGTTGCCTGGGCCTTGTGGATCTTGCGGGCCGACGGCGGGTTATCCGCCCCGGGATCCCCCCATTGCGTCACGTAGTTGTCCTGGACGCGGAGGATGGCCAGCCCGTCAAAGTAATGCTCGCGGGCCAGCGCCTTGACGTTGGCCGCATGCCGCGGGGCAAAGGCCGGCGCCAGCTCGATGACCACCCGGCCGCCGGCCAGTTCCATATAGAGCGCGTTCTCCGGATCCAGGGCCCGCCAGTCATCCGGCTTGGCCGCGGCCACGATCTCGGCCATGGTCATGGGCTTTGGCGCCGGCGGCTCGGCGGCCCGCCCGAACGCGGCCGGCACGCCCATGCAGACGATGCCCAATCCGCAAACAACCATTTTCCAAACATGACAGCGGGCTTGCTTGCTATTCAAGGCAATCTTCATCTCATGCTCCTTGCGTCGGGAATATCACGAACGCCCGATATTTTCAATATGAATTCGCGGATCCTCTTCTTTATCTTGCCTTCATGGTGCAAAATCAGGTGCCCGCCCTTGGCAAAAGTCACGAGTTCACTGTGCGCTATCCTTTCCAAGATCATTCGCGCCCCGGCAACGGGCGGACCGGGATCGTCCAGGGCATGGATTCTCAGGACTGCCCCTTTAGGCGGGATCCTCCACATTGATGACCACTTTCCCCCTGGCGTGTCCGGCGAGAAGATAGCGGAGGGCCTCGGGAACTTCGGTCAGCGGATACACCCTGTCGATCACCGGGACCACCTTGCCCGTCTCCATGAGCTCTTTTACAAAAACCAGGTCTTTCTGGTTGGCATGGGCGGTGATGCCGCCCATTTTTTTGCCGCCGGTCATGGAGTACCACGGCGCCAGGAGCATGGCGTGGAAAATCTGCCTCATCGAGCCCCCGGTCATGACGTAGCTCCCTCCGGGAGCCAGCGCCCGCTTGTAATCGGCGAGCGGATGGAAGCCGTTGGCGGCCAGGATCAGGTCGTATTGCCGCCCGCTGCGGGTGAAATCCTCTTGGGTGTAGTCAATGACATGGTCGGCGCCGAGCGAACGCGCCATGTCCATGTTGCCGGTGCTGCAAACCGCGGTGACCTCGGCTGCGAAGAATTTGGCGAGCTGCACCGCGAACGTGCCCACGCCGCCGGACGCGCCGTTGATCAGCACCTTCTGCCCCGCCCGGATATGTCCCTTGTCGCGCAGCCCCTGCAATGCGGTGAGCGCCGCCATGGGCGCGGCCGCCGCCTGCTCGAAGGACATGTTTTTGGGCTTGGTCGCCAGCGCTTCTTCGGGAGCGCAGGCATATTCGGCACAGGCGCCGCAGCCCCAGCGGGCCAGGTCCCCGTACACCTCGTCGCCCGGCTTGAACTGCGCCGTGTTTCCGCCGACCGCCTCCACCCGACCGGCCATGTCGGTCCCGAGGATCCTGTTCTTCGGCTTCAGCAGCCCGCCGCCCATGAGGCGGACCATGAACGGGTCGGGCAGCAGCATGTGCCAGTCAAAGGCGTTCAGGGAGGCCGCCCGGACCTTGATCAATACTTCATTCGCCCTGGGAGCGGGCTTGTCCGCCTCCGCGAGCTTGAGAACATCCGGCGATCCGTATTTTTCAACTACGATGGCTTTCATTGGCGGCCTCCTGAATTCATTTGCTTTGCCACGTCACTTCGCTCATCTCTGGTTTTATTAAAAAACCGGGCCCATAATATCATGAAACCGCCGCTGGCCGTGAGCGCGATCCCTGGAATTAAAAAAAAATAAGGCATGGCAAACATCAATCCCCCGTCGGGCAAAGCCAGCACGCCCAAAAGATCGAGCAATAAACCCAGGATCAAAAATATCCAGCCAATGGATTGAAATATTCTTTTCATCCGGCTTCCATATTGCCGCCCGGCCGATTGAATTTACGCTTGGGCCCGCAGTAGCCATCGAGTCTGGTTTCACTCATGTGTCTTATCCGCTTCAAAATGTTTTTACGAAGCGTGCCAGCGGGAACGGCTTGCCGTGGCCTGGGTAGACGGTCTTGACGTTCAGCATTTTTATCTTGCCGATGCTGTCGTTGAAGGCCGACAGGTCGTCGATGAACTGGCTGTTCGGCCGGCCGAAGAAATTGTAGAGCAGGTCGCCGCAGAACAATTCCCCCTCGACGGTCAGGACGCCGATCGAGCCCTTGGAGTGGCCGGGCAGATGCAGGACCTGGGCGTCGAGCCTGTAGGCGGATAGATCGAAACTCTCGTCGATATAAAAATCGGGCTTGAATTTTTCGAATCTGCCGGGCTTCACGACACGCGACATGATCTTGAAGAGCGGTGACATATGGTCGGCCTTGGCCTTGCGATTCCAGCCCATGTCGCCTTTCTCGACCATGCCCGCGTCGTCCTTGTGCATGGCGATTTTCGCCCCGTACTTTTCGCGCAGGTAGGCGCAATTGTCGGCGTGGTCGGAGTCTCCGTGGGTCAGGATAATAAGCTTCAGGTCTCCCGGCCTGCACCCCGCGCTCGCCAATTCTTTGTCAAGCATGGTTCGCTTGCTTTTAAACCCGGTGTCGATCAGGACGAAGCCGCTTCCGGCTTTGAGCAGGTAGCAGTTCACGCCCAGCAAATTGATCGTCCTCAGTTCATACGCCATTTTTCTCTCAACTTTTCGATCGTCGCATTCTCGGATTCACAAAGTCAGGCACCGTCCCCAGACTCACAATTCTAAATTTCCTAAATGTCTAATATCGACGGGCTGTTGCCCAAACGGGGAAAATAATTGTTGCCATTCTAGACCAAACTAAAGTTCAAAATATATCTGGTGCCGCGATACATACAGAATAAATTCGAACATAATTGCCCAAATTGGTCCCCATGCTTAGCGATTTTCATCAGGTTTTGTACCGTCGCCACCAGCAGCTGCTGAATGCTGACGCGCCACAATGCCCGCCAGCGAGCCCGCTTATATCCAAATCGCTTTCCGTAGGCGTAACTTCGCTCCATCAGATGCTGCCGCCTTTTTAAATCTTTCATCCCTTCTTCACTGGCCGCGTCTTGCCGGCCGGCCGCGATCAGATCATCTCCAGGCAAACGATTAATGGACCGCCCGTTTTTGTCATTAGTACACTGGCTTCTAAGCTCACAAGCCGCGCAATACTCTTTGTCGATCCGGTATTTTGTCCATTGCCGGT
>JADFDP010000116.1 GCA_018262835.1 Candidatus Aminicenantota bacterium | reverse complement strand
GATGATTCCTATCTGCGGCTGGCCATTCTCTATTTGCTGCAAAATCCAGTGCGCGCCGGCCTCGTATCGAACGTCGTGGAATACCCCTGGTCGAGCGCGAAAGAGTATCTGGGGAAATCCAAGTGCCCGATAGCGGACATTCGGTTCGTTCATGAGTTATGGGGCGGAATGAAAGTATTGTCTAAAGAAATTATTGGGGAGAGAATCGCTGAACTTCCGACAATAAAAAGCGATCATGGCGATATTTTGGGGGAGCTTGAATTCCTTGGTCAAGCTTTAGAGAAGCATGACCGGCGGGTTGCTGAAAAATCAATTGAAAAAAGGCGAAAAGAAGACAGCTATTTCGAACCGGTGGGAAAGGTATACTGGGAGTTGGAAAAAAAGAATGGTGTAAAGTTCAACAAACTTGATTATGGAACACTGGCCGGCAAGCGCTTGCGGGGGGAGCTGTTGGTGCGATTGAAAGAATTGGCGGGGCTCACTTATAGAGAGATCGCGCAATTGCCTGAATTCTCAGCCATCAAGCAAAATTCGCTTGCCAAGCTATATATGGATGCTAGAAAGCGGCTTGCAGCAAAATGACTGCTAAATTAATAAAGTAAAGCACCGTCCCCAATTCATCTTCCGTCCCCAATTCATCTTTCCCCGCAATTTGCATATTCAACCAATCAAACCTGTAAGAACATTAATGCATTTTCTATATTAAACCTGTTGATTTGCCTGAAGTAAAAAACCAAATACAACCTCGAAAGTCAGTGCCCATAAAGATGTGGCAGATCAAAATTGGTTGCTGTCAGAATTTGGCAGATCTAATGCTTACGCTTTTGTATAAAAACGTGATAGGAAATCACGTTTAAGGAGAAAATGAAATGAAAAGACAAGTCATTCTTTTGACATTCTTGACGATCTTGTTGGTAACGGTTACTGCTTTTGCAAAAGTTGATCTTGGCGTGATAGGCGGAATTCACAACACAACGCACATCATAGTTCCGGATCCCGGCTTCGAGGAAAAAACCAGAACCGAATTTGGCGCCGGACTCTTTTTTAATGTCCCTTTCCACAAATGCTTAAGTGTGCAAATTCAAGGGATGTATCTCAGGAAGGGTTCCGATTTGCGCATTGTCGGATTCGATGAAGACGTAAAAACCGTGGCGGAATATCTCGAATTCCCCGTTTTCCTCCGCTATACATTCAATTTCGGAAAAGTCCGGCCCTATTACTTCGCGGGTCCAAGCATCGGTTTTCTTCTAAGCGCCAAACACATGGCATCCTTTATCCCCGAGGAATACGAGGACGCCAAGAATGATTCAAAAGCGGTTGAACTTTCCCTTGGTGTTGGCGGGGGCATTCAGATCTTGTTGGACAAAGTATCTTTGTACGGGCAGATACAATACCTTCATGGACTGACCAATATCGATAACGTGGAACTGGAAGGTGATCATTCTGAATCCATTTACAGCCGTGGAATTTCGTACATGATCGGAGTGTCCATTCCGATTGGAAAAAAGTGATCCTGCTTTTCTCCTCAAAAGACTGAAAATGAGCGCAAGAAGATCTTTTTGAATGACCGAGATCGGGAGATGTTGCTTAGCGAAACCCTTGAAGCCAACCTGAGTCGTGGCATGAGGCAATTGAACGGGGTTTATACGCAAGAATTTGCCTAGGGGAATTATGTGACGCCCATTGGCGCCGCCAGCGGCAAAGCGGAATAGGGGACAGCAAGTTGGCAAAGAGTGCCTCGCCGCCGGTCCCCCTGCTGGTTATTTTTTTCGCAGCTGCTTCTTCGCCGTTTTGAGGAAATTACCGAAGGCCTTGTCCTTCCTGCGTTTCTCCACCAGGGACATCTCGTGGTGCTCCGCTTCCTTTTTCAGCTTGGCATAGCTCTCATAGCGGTCAGCGGCCAGCTCCCCGCGCTCGATCGCCGTGCGCACGGCGCAGCCCGGTTCACCGGCGTGGCGGCAGTCGGCAAAACGGCACGCGCGGGAGAGGCCGCGGATCTCCCCGAAGCTGTCGTCCAGCGCCGCGCCCGCCCCCAGCATGCCCAGTTCCCTCATTCCCGGCGTGTCGACCAGCAGCGCCCCCTGCTCGAGGACGATCAGCTGGCGGCGTGAGGTGGCGTGCGTCCCATGCCCCGTGGCGCTGGTGGCCCTGGTGGCGAACGCCTCGCGGCCGAGCAGGCGGTTGATGAGCGTGGTCTTGCCCACGCCCGACGAACCGAGCAGGCAGTAGGTCCTGCCCGGGATCAGAAACTTCCGGAAGCCAGCCATTCCGGCAAGGGTGGCATTGCTCAATGGCAGTATCCTGGCCGTGATGCCGGCCTGGCGGATGGCCGCGACCGTTTTTTCCAGCTCTTCCGGGGTGACCAGGTCGGTCTTGGTCAGGACCAGCACCGGCTCGATGCCCCCGTCGCCGGCCATGACCAGGTAGCGGTCCAGCCGGTGCAGATTGAAGTCATAGTGGCACGACAGGACGATGAAGGCGGTGTCGATGTTCGCCGCGATCATCTGCGGGTCCACGTCCCTGCCGGCGGTTTTGCGGCGCAGGAAGGTCCTTCTCGGCAGGATGCCGTGGATGACGGCCTTCGTTTCCCGGTGATGGTACTGGACGAGGGCCCAATCGCCCACGCACGGCAGGTCCGCCGCCGACGCGGCAGCGAAGCGGAACCTGCCCGCGAGCTCGGCCGGCAGCTCGGCGGCCCCGTTCATGATGAGAACCGTGCCGCGGTCGACCGCCGAGACGCGCGCGATGGAGCCTGCCCCGGCCGGCATCTGGGCGCAATGCGCGGCGAACCAGTCGTCGAATCCCAGTTTTTTCAATTTCACTATTGTCTCTTGTTCGTTCAATTTCGTTGCTCCTTTTCCATAATTGTCGGTTGGATGGAATGTCGCCCGTCTTTCGATCAGGCGCTGCGGACAGATGAAAAGTTAACGAACAAGGACCATGTAACCGGATTGTACACAGCCGTCCCTGGATTGTCAAGAAGCCGGCTGCGCGCTCCCGATCCTCTTTCCCGGCGCCGTCCCCAGTCCCCCTATTTGTCCTCGGACGCGCCGCTGATTTTTTTGAAGACGGCGGCGCCCTTCGTCGTGAGCGCGGGCGCAGGCTCGTCGGCGATCACGAGAAAGTCCCCGTCCAGCGTGTAAAACCACAGCGGCAGGTAGAAGAGATCGGTGTTCTCGCCGATCTTGCCGCTGCTGGCGTAGAAAAAGCTGTGCTCCCCGTTGGGAAGCATCTTGATCTCGTCGCGATACAGCCCGGCGGCCTTGAAGGTCAGGTCGGACGCCCCGGGTATCCTGGGGACGAAAGTCTGCGTCTCGAGGTCGAACATCCTCCAGGTGCCGAGCAGGCCGTCCTGGACCACGTGGCTGTTGGCCAGAGGCGGGCCGGGCGCCTTGGGGACTTCGGCGGCCAGAAAGGCGGCCATGACGAGTGCCATGGCCAAAATCGTGGTCTCTTTCATTCTCTTTTCTCCCTGGTTGGCTCTTTGATCGTTTAATACGACAAACGGGGAAAAAATCTCATTGGCGGCGAAAAAAGCCAAAGGGTCTCTCCCGGGACGTTGCTTGTAATTATGTAATTGGAAGATATCGGGGCCAGGTCTCAAAATTGAAAATTGAAAAGCGATCAGGGTCAGGTCTTGAAATGCCAGGTCGGGCATTGATTTTTTCATCTTTCCGCAGGGCCGAACCGATGCTCGAATAATGCCCGTCTATTGAAATTTCAATAAATCTCCTCTACCATCCTGTTATCAGCGGGAATGATTTTCCTGAAAGTGAATTTGCTTGAAAAAATGACCCGTAATTTATTATTAACATAACGGATTGGCGAGGTGAACATGCCCAGGCAATTAATTTCAAGCCGCTTCAGTTCCGCAGCGCTTTTTGTTCTCGGCGCGCTCTTTTTTTGTCTCATGCCATCAACTCCCGTGGGCGCGACCCAGGACATCAAAGGCTACAAGACAAACGGCCCGGCCCGCGAGCAGAGATATGAACTCCCGGCCTTATGCATGCAGGACAGCCAGGGAAGCCGCTGGTGGCGCTGCACCCTCTCTCCCCAGTGCGCGGCCATGGCCAATCTGACTCCGGACCAGAGAAGAACCCTGGTCGCCCAGTACAACCAGGCCCTTTTCGGGATCTCCATGGGGCCGGCCAGTGTCGGGCGGACCTCATTACTCAAGCCCGGGCTTGCGGCCATGATCATGAACTACTATTATGCGCCCTATACGGCAAGATATGTCGAGATCTCGATCGGCCCTACAAACACCGGCGACTGGGCCAATATACTCAACCAGAAAAACAGCGCGGGGAAATATCCCCTGGTGGTGAGCGATGATCTCTTCTGGCTTTCGCCCGCCATGCTCATGCAGTCGATCGGGCATGAAATAGTGCATCTGGTCCAGTATCAGAGGACCTACAGCATGAACGTGGCGCAGATCGACGCGGCCTGCACCGCCTTCCGCGAACTGGAAGCGTCCACCTGGGAATCGGGAACCACTACATTGAGCTACTTCAACAAAAGCTCCAATTTTTTTGACTGCCTGATGCCGGTTGAACAAAACGCCGCCACCGCCATGCTCCGCTGCCGGGAATGGGGAGTAAGAAAGGCGATCCAGAACATAAGAGAAATCGACCAGCTGCGGCCCGGGGCCATGCGGACGCTCGAGCGCTGGCTGCAGGAAGATGCCTGGACCAAGGCCCATTGGCTGCCGTCCAATCCGGGATGGAAGACCTATGCTCCCGGACCGAAACCCCAAAACTGCCCGATGTGACGGAAAAAGTGGGTCAGTTCTGCTTTGACTCTTTGGCAAAGATATAGTGAAAAGGTATGGCGATCAGGTCTCCGACGATATAGGATGCAAATATCAAAACAAAAGGCAGGGCATAGGCCGGGAAACGGCCGGTGAGCAAAAGGGGCAAGGCCACAGCGATGAACCACACTGACTTGTAGAAAAGCTGAAACAAAAAAACAGGCACGAATTTCAGGGGCGAGCGCAGGCCCAATATGGACAGCAACCCAGAAGCCACGAAGATGCTGCCAAGAATGCCAAAAGCGACGGGCTCATTGGCGGGCCAGGCGAACGTCTTTTTCATCAATTCCGGCACGATGATCATGCCCAAGCCAAATCCCCCGGCTCCGACAATGGTGTAGATATACATCGCCCTGAGCCAACCCCAGCGGATCCTGGAATCGTTAGACATTTTTTCCCCTCCTTTTAAAATAAGTTGGTGGTTATCTGCAATTTCCTATTACGATCACTATAATCCAAATGGAGAATGAAGGCCAGTCAATGTACGCGTCCATAATAGATAGATTGGACTTTTGCCCATGGTGGGGCTTCTGGGGACAGTGCTTGTTCATATGTTTTTAGAAGGCATGGCATTGAATCCGACGATGCGGTCTCCTGTTCGATTGCTGCGCGGCAAATTACCTGGATCTGTGGAAGGCACGTGGCAGGGTGAAAAGGGATGCGAACTCTGCGTTTCTCGAAATTATTGACATTTGGAAATGAGAA
>JADFDP010000115.1 GCA_018262835.1 Candidatus Aminicenantota bacterium | reverse complement strand
AGCTCTTGGCTTTCGATGAGCCTTCGGCCGGACTCGATCCCGCCAGCCGGCGTGACTTCATTGAAAGGGTCAGGGCCTTGCCGCAAGCCAAGGTTATCGCCACCCACGATATGGATCTGGCCTACGAACTTTGCAGTCGGGTGGCCATTATGGACCATGGCTGTGTTTTCGCCGATGGTCCACGCGCTGAAATTTTGGGTGACGAATTGCTTCTTAAAGCTCATCGCCTTGAACCACCATTGTCCATGCTTCTCGATAAAAAAAATGAAAGGAATAAAACCCTAGTGGATTGGCAAACTCGCTAAAAAAGGGCAGCCGGAAATCGGCAACGCCTGAATTTCCCAATCGAGCCATCATGGCGGCCAGCTTATAAGCCCCTTATAAAAACAAACGCCTTTATCCCGCCGTAAAGGTCCTATGCGATGAATCTTTTCCGAATTCCGCGTTTCTTCAAAAAACGATCCGTTCTTGCCTGTCAGGCGTTACGAAAATTTCGGGCCTACTCTCGGGACGCGCTCCAGCTGCCGGTCACGGTACCGTTGCTCCAGGTGCCGGACATGCTGAAAAGCGTCCCGGTCAATATGTATTTTTCCCAGTTGCCGAAAGTGATGGTGATCTTGTTGCTGGCGCCGTTCCAGGTGCCGGCATAGCCGCGGCTGTCGCTGAATGTGCCGCCGAGGATGTCGCTGCCGGAAAAAGTGACCTTGCTGGTGCTGAGGCTGGTGCCGTCCGACTTGTTCAGGTTTACGTTCCAGACGGCGCGGATATCCACCAGCCGGGCGACCAGCGTAATGTTCTTGTACATGGTAACGGTACCCGACGCCGCCACCCTGCCGCCATCGACAAGGACTTCGACCGTATGCAGGGAATTAAGCGGCGTGTAGTTGAACTCGACCTCGGCGAGGTCGGCCAACACCTGCGGGCCGCTCAAAGGCGTTCCCTGCACGCCGGGCTCAATCGTAACCGACAATTCATATTCCGGCAGGCCGAAAAAATTGCAACCGGCCAGCGGGATCATCAGTACGCAAACGAATAGCCAGGCCCGGCCAACCGCGAGAAAACGCTTCTTTTTCGTATTCATGGACGTGACACCTCTTATGCAAGTCCCTTGCATTATATTACAAAACGCTCCGGGAACCAAATCTTTTGATCGAAAAGGTTCGAAGTTCGATGTGGAAGAACCATCTGGACTGAGTGACAAGGAAAACTGAAATTCCAAATCTCAAGCACCAAATTCCAATTAAATTCCAAGTTCCGAATTCCAATGTCCTAAACAAAAACAGTGTTCGTGTTTGTGATAGTGTCAGTAAAGTAAATTTTCGAAATTATGATTCATTTTCAATGCATTGACTAACACTAAAGCCAAGATTTATTTCGATTATTACTAAGCTCGACCACTAACACTTTCTTTGTTTGGGTCATTGGTCCATTGGTGCTTGGAGCTTATTCGGAATTGGATGTTTGGATTTTTAAATTTAGTTTCTTAGCCAACGCCAAGTGCCGATCTTCTTCCCTTCCCCCTGATGCATTGCACCTTCACCGAGTCCCAATAACCTCGACCTCGGAAACTTTATTCGCTCGCGCGCCGTCTTAAAAAGAGCCATGCAAGAAAACCGCCGCAACAATGTTATAATTCATACGCGCCATGAATGCCAAAGTTAAAAGACAGATCGTCCTGCTTTCCATCCTGTTGCACCTCCTGTTCCTCTCTTTTTGGGAAAGCGCCTTCAAACTCGATTTCTCCCGCCCGCTGGCCGCTCCGGCAGAGCCGCAAAGCCCGCCCCTGGTGTTCGACCTGCAGCAGCCTGAACCACCCCGGGAAGTGATCGCCACCCCGGCCGACGCTGCGATTACCCCCAGGCCGCAAAAAGCCGATTTTCTCTCCGACAAGAACGCCCTGGCCCGCAACCAGGAACCGGCGCCACTCCATGTTCCCCTGACGGATTCTCCTTTCAGCCGGGGTGATCTCGAATCCCATGACCCGTTACCCAGGCCCCCCAACCCGGAAAAGGAAACTGCCGACGTCAAACCCCAAGAAAATCCGGCGGAAAATGAAAAAAGCCGGGAAGCCAGCTCATCCGACTTGGCAAACGACGAAACTGCCCTGGCCGCCAGCCCAGAGAAACCCAAGGCGGGCACCCAGGCAAAAAAGCCGTTCCAGCTCGATCTGCCGGGAGTCCTGCACCGGCAATTGGATGCGCGCGCCGACCCGGACGGCGGCCTGTCGTTCAACACCTACAACTGGGATTTTGCCCCATACATGCTAGCGCTGAAAGAGCGCATCGGCCGCAACATCTTCCCGCCCCTGGCTTTTTCCAAGCTGGGCATGATCGACGGTGATACGCTGCTGCGCTTCAAGATCTATCCCGACGGCCGGCTGGGCGACCTGGAATTGCTCGCCTACACCGGCCACCGCTCGCTGATGGATACCAGCCGCTTCGCCGTCACGGCATCGGCGCCATTTCCGAACCTGCCGGTGGACTTTCCCAAATCCTACCTGGAAGTCACGGCCAAATTTTCATATTTTGTAAAAAAATAAGCGAGGCACGACATGAAAAATATTTGGGATTTTCTGGCCAAGGGCGGCATCATCATGGTTCCCCTGTTCCTGTGCTCGATCACCGGACTGGCCATCGTCATCGAAAAGTTCGTTTCCCTGCGCCGCCGCAAGGTCATCGTTCCGGAAGTGGTCAGCGTACTGGAAAACGTCAAATCCGCGAACGATTTCAGCCTTGCCGTTTCCATCTGCGAAAAACACAACGGTCCCTTCGCCAACATCATCCGCATCCTTCTGGAAAACCACGACCTGCCGCGCGAAGAAATCAAGGAGACCCTTCTGGACCAGGGGCGCCAGGAGGTCCACCAGTTGGAAAGGGGGCTGGGGGTGCTGGAAACGGTCGCCGGCATTGCGCCGCTGCTGGGACTGCTGGGCACGGTGCTCGGCATCCTGAAGGTCTTTAAGGTCATCTCGGTCATGGGCGTCGGCCAGGCGACGGCGCTGGCCGGCGGGATTTCCGAAGCCCTGATCACCACCATCGCCGGGCTTTTTATCGGCATCCCGGCGCTGGTGGCCTACAATTACTTCACCAGCCGGACCGAAACGCTGGTGCTGGAGATCGAGAAATATTCCAACCGCCTGCTCAACAAGATCGGCGCTTTCCCGACCGCGCCGGTTGGGTGAGGCCATGCAGCTGCAAGCCCGGCCACGCCGCAAAGTGGCCATCAACATCACCTCGCTGATCGACGTCATCTTCATGCTCCTTCTATTTTTCATGATCACATCTACTTTTTTGGAGCAGCCCGGGATCAAGCTCGAACTGCCGACCGCAAAAACCTCCGCCCCTTCCGAACCACAGGAGTATGTCCTGACCGTCGACAAAAAAGGCGAACTGTTTTTGAACCGCCAGCCCGTGGCCCTGGCCGCGCTGGAAGCGGAGATCAGAAAAGCCCTGCCGAAAATGAAGGAAGGCGCCCTGGTGCTCAAGGCCGACCAGGAAATTTCCCACGGCCTGGTCGTGCGCGTCATGGATCTGGCAAAACGCGGCGGCGTTAAAAAGCTGATCATCGGCACCAAACCAGAGAAGTAGTCCCAACACGAACAGGTGACAAGTAACCAGTGACGAGTGACGGGGAAGAAAGCAGCACGAATTCGAGCTCTTGCTGCTCCTTGTCACTTGTCACTATGGCTCGTTTCGCTTTGACACCCCCCTGTTGACATGCTACAATTATTCGGGGTATTCAGCCAAAAACAAGCCATGAAACAACTGGAAGTAAATCATATCCGCAAAACCTTCCGCCAAAGGACGGTGGTCGACGGCGTAAGCTTGGACGTCAGGGCCGGGGAGATCGTCGGCCTGCTGGGCCCGAACGGAGCAGGCAAGACCACCACCTTCCTGATGATCCTGGGCCTGCACCGCCCGGACCGCGGCGAGATCCTGCTCAACGGCCGCGATATCACCCGTTTTCCGGTATACAGCCGCTCGCGCCTGGGCATCAGTTTCCTGCCCCAGGAACCATCGGTTTTTCGGGGCTTGAGCGTCGAGGACAATATTAGAGCCATCGCCCAGATGTCCGGCGGCGTAAACACAAAGCTCATAGAAAAGATCCTTGCCGACCTGGGACTGGCGGCCATCCGTGCGCGCAAGGCCTACATGCTGTCCGGCGGCGAAAGACGGCGGCTGGAGATCGCCCGTTCCCTGATCCTGGCCCCGGATTTCCTGCTGCTGGATGAGCCCTTCGCCGGCATTGACCCGATCCAGATCGTGGAATTGCAGGAATTGATCCGCTCTTTCAAGCAAAGGAACATGGGCATCATCATCACCGATCACAACGTGCGCGAAATCTTGAAAATAACCGACCGATCTTATATCATTCACTCTGGCCAAGTCATTTTCGAAGGCCGGTCGGAGGAACTGATCGCTGATGAAAGGGTCAAAAAAGAGTACCTGGGCAAAGAATTCAGGTGGAATTAGATGACCATTAAAATGCAGCTCCGCGGCACCCAACAACTGACCATCACCCCGGTCATGCACTATTTTATCCAGTTGCTCGCCGACAATCATCTGGAATTGCTGGAAACCCTGCAAAACGAAGTGGAAGCCAATCCCATGCTCGAGATCGAAACCCAGGAAAAAATTATCAGCGAAAATGATGCCAACGATTATCAGAAAAGGATCGAGCGCGCCGACGTATCCTTCATGACCCCCTACGAAGACCACGGTTTCTTAAGAAAAAACCCGGACGATATTGACAAGAACAAGGCCCTGGAAGTGCTCACTCCATCCAACGTCAGTTTGGCCGACCATTTACTGGAGCAGGCCATGGTCACTTTCAGCGGCCAGAACGAGATCGAGATCGCCAAGCAGATCATCTACAACCTGGACGGCGACGGCTACCTGAAAATTGAGATCGAATCCATCGCCTCGCTGATCCAGGCCACGCCTGCGGAGATCGAACGCGTGCGCCGCCTCATCACCCTCTTTGACCCGCCCGGCTGCGCCAGCAAGTCCCTGCCGGAATGCCTGTTGGCTCAGGTCGGCGAAGATGCCCAGGACGAAAAATTGCGCTTGTTGATCCGGGACCATCTCGAAGATCTGTCGCGCTCCAATTATGAGATCATCGGCCGCCGCCTGGGCGTCGGCATGGACGAGCTGATGCCGCTGGTCTCCCGGCTGAAGCGGCTGAATCCCCGCCCGGCTGAGGCTTTCGACAGAGAAGAAATCGAGTACGCCGAAGTGGACCTGATGCTGATCAAGGAAAACGGCGAATACCGGGTCATGTATCTTGAGGAAGGGATCCCGCGTCTGACGCTTTCAAAATATTACCAGGAGATGCTGGAAAAGACCAAGGACAAAAAAACCGTCTCCTACCTGAAAAGCCGCTACCGCGACGCCCAGTTCTTCATCGAGAGCATCGAACTACGCAAGAAGACCATCCTGCGCATCGCCGAATTCCTGGTCAAAGCGCAGAAAGATTACCTGGATTTCGGGGAAAAATGGAAAAAGCCCCTGACCATGAAGGACGTGGCCCGGGAGATCAACCTCAATGAATCGACCATTTCCCGCGCCGTCAGCAACAAGTTCATGACCTCGGAAAAGGGAATGATCCCCCTGAAGGACTTTTTCAGCTACGGCTTGAAAGGCGATTTCGGCTTTTCCCACGCGG
>JADFDP010000114.1 GCA_018262835.1 Candidatus Aminicenantota bacterium | reverse complement strand
ATCATTTGGTAGATTTCAAAGGCCTTTTTGAAATTCCCCGCGTTTTCGTAGGCCTGCCCCAGGACGTAAAACCACTCTATGTTGGCTTTGTCGATCTGGTTTTCGCCGAGCAATTTTTCGATTTTTTCGATCACCAGCTGGGGCTTGCGGTTTTTTAAAAAAATATTCGCCATGTTGGTGATGGCGGTGTTAAAATCGGGCGAATCGAAGGGAACAAGCTGGAAATTGGACAAGGCGCGGCGGTCGTCATCCACTTTGATGAACGAAGCCCCGGCCTTGAAGTATTCCTGCGCATTTTCGTATAATTCGCCGGCTTTTTGGAATTTCCCGTATTTGAGTGATATGTTGGCCGCTTGCTTCCATTCCCGGCCCATCTCGAACATCTTGGCAGCTTCCTCTTCGTTATTGTCCTTTAAGTAGTTTTCGGCCGCTCCCAAAAAATTCTGGTTCATGAAATAGCAGTGGGCCGCCTTGGCGAATTTTTTATCCCATTCGAAGAGCTCGGCCGCCCGGGTATAGTCCTCCCCTTTTAAAAACCATTCGGCCGCCTCCAGGGTGTTGCCCTTGGCAAAGGCGTTTTCGCCGCGCAAAAGATAGGCGATCTTGGGCTGGTTCAACTGTTCGTACATTTCGGCGGCCTTAAGGGGCAGCTGGGCCCTTTCAAAGTTCTTGGCAGCATCGGAGATCTTGTTCATTTTGATCGCGAGCTCAGCGGCCTTTTCGAATTTTCCGTATTTGATCAGCAGGTCGTACGCTTTTTCCAATTCGTCAAGCTGGGTATACAGATCAACGGCTTTGAGCAGTTCCTGCTCCAATTGCTTGGAATTCTGGTAGCCTACCGTGGTGTCAAAACTGGTGATAAACCATTTTTCAAAATTACCGGCGGCTTTTTTAAGATTGCCGCCCTTTTCATATATATATGCCGCTTTTTTATAAAATCCTTTTTTTTCATAAATCTGGGCGGCCTTTTCATACCTTTCATGATTGTAGTATAATTCGGCCGCCTCCTGGAAGCGGTTGCTGTTTTCCAGAACGATTCCGGCGGCTTCGATGTTTTTGCGCTTGAGCAGCAGCTTGACCAGGTTGTCGCTATTGCCGCTTTTTTTGTATATTTCGATGGCTTCGCTTTCCTTGTTAAGTTTCTCCAGCAATTCGCCCATGACGTCGTATTCCTGGCCTTCATTATAGGTCTGCAGGGCTTTTTTGAATTCGCCGATTTCTTCGTAGATTTTGCCGGCCTTAAGGAACATGTTCTGTTTGCGGGCTCTTTTGGCGTCCCGCTCCATGTAGGCCTTTTTGGCCAGCAAGTAAAAAAATGATTCAAAAAACGATTTGTTTTGAAAAGCGGACACTTTGGCGGTTTTGAGAACCTGATAGATGACCTTCAAAATCAGCACCATGGCGCCGACGATGATGATCAGTTTTGTCCAGGGGTTGCTGTTGATAAAACTCAGTATTTCATCCATGTTTGCAGAAAAAAGTATAGCAAACCTTGGCCGAAAAAGCAATTGCAAATTGACATTCACATATATAGCAAATATAATCGTTGCTAGCGAAAGCGACTGGAGCGCAAAATGGACCCTCATTTCGGCCAATTTGGAAGAATGGGTTTGTTTTTGTCAATTTTTCTGCCCGATTTCAAGTTTGAGAAACGTGAATTCAATAAAGAAAATTCGGATCAACTGATTTATTACATTGTCAGCGTTTTGGATGCCCTATTCAAGGCGGAAAACCTGGCCCGCAAAAAAAATCTTCAGCTCCCGGCCGAAAAAGTGTTTTTCGGCAACGATGTCCTGCACACCTTGGCAAACATCATCGTCTATTTGCAGACGTTCAATACCCAGGTGTTGAGCATGAGCAAAACAGAAAGGCAGACGCTGGTGTTCATTTTAGAAAATTTGTCAGACTACCTGAGAAACAGCCGCCTCCAGGCCGAGGACAGGGAGAAGAAGAATCTGTTCGCCGACTTTAAATTCTGGATCGAAAATCTGTTCAAGCTTTTCGACCAGAAGATCAGCGGCGCGGTAACGGCCAGTAAAAGATTGCCCGCAAAAAACCTTTTGCCTCCTCAGGACGTGCTGAATAGCGAGCTGATCTATGGCAACGCCACGTTGAATTTCAGCCTTTTTCCCTTTGTGATCTTTCAAAACGAGCAGGTCTTTTTTTTGTCGCAGCCGGCCGAAAAAGAGGTGGTTTTCTGCAATATCAGCAGCGGGTTGGAGATCGGCCTGAACGCGGAAAGCGTTCGGCAAAAAATATTGGAATTTTATCTGGCCAATTTTTGTTTTGCCGAATTGGAGCGGATCCAGCCGCAAGGGTTGAAAGACGCCGGCGGTTTTTTGGGCAAATGGCGGGAAGTGGCCTCCGCCTATCGCAACCAGCAACTGAAGCTGTTCACTGAAAGCCTGATGCAGCTTGAAGAAATTGCTTTCGAAGATTTCAACATGCCCCTGATTTATCTCTTGCAGATCAGGAATCTTGCCAATTTGAACCGGGCCCTGGAAATGAAGCGGTTGCTGCAGAAATTTTTGCTTTTTTATCCCTTTTACGCCGAAGGGCACGAGATGATGGGGGACGTGTATGCCAAGGAAGAAAACATCGAACTGGCCCTGAATTTTTATGAAAAGGCGCTTTTGATTGCCCAGAGCAAAGGCCTGGGCGATAAGATCAAAAAGATCAGGGAAAGCATCGATAAAAACAAAAGCAAGCCCGAAGTCCAGAAAAATGACGCTTTTTTTGATATCACCGAAGCCGTGATCCAGAATGAGGAGAGGATCATCGGCCGCGGCAAGGAACTCCGGCAAATGATCGAGATTCTCATATCCAATTCGAAGAGAAACCTGCTGCTGATAGGCGAGCGCGGGGTAGGCAAGTCGGCCCTGATCCGACTGCTGGCCCAGAAAATCATTTTCGAGGAAGCGCCGCCCGCATTGAAGGGAAAAAAGATCAAGGAAATCAATTTTGTCACTTTGCTCACCGGCTCGAAATATCGCGGCCAGTTCGAGGAAAAGGTCTTGAAACTCCTGCAGGAATTCAAATCGCAGAACGCCATCCTGGTGCTGGAAGACATGCATTTGATGATGTCCACCGGGGCCGCCCGGGGTACCTCGCTGGACCTGGTCAATATCCTCAAGAATTTCCTGCGTGACAATTCCATTCAGGTCATTGCCAGTACCGATTATGAGGAATACAAAAACACCATTGAAAAGGACAATTCGCTGTTGGGTTACTTCCAAAAAATAATTGTCAACGAGCTGTCCCCCGAGGGCACGCGGAAAATTCTTAAGAATTTAGTAAGCCAGATGGTCGCCACCGATAACCTGCTGGTCCCCAACGAGATCGTGGAAGACATCGTCGAAAGCGCCAAAAGGGATATCCGGGAAAGGAAACTGCCCGATTCGGCCATTATGCTTCTGGAACGGTGCATCGCCAAGGTCAAACTGAAAAACATTTCCATTCAGGCCGGGCCGCTGAAGGTCGAAGAATCCGATGTGGTTGAAGTATTGGCCGATATCGGAAATCTTCCTGAAACCAACATCTCGATTTCTTTAAAGAGCCGCCTGACCGCGCTGCGGGCCAATATTTTAAAGAGAATCGTCGGCCAGGACGAAGCGGTGGCCAAGATGGTTTCGTCGGTGATCACTTCCAAACTGGGATACGACATCAAAAAAAATCGGCCGGACGGCGTGTTCATGTTCATCGGACCGACCGGGGTCGGCAAAACCGAAACCGCCATCGCCCTGAGCGAAGCCCTTTACGGCAGCCAGGATTACCTGATTCGCATTGATATGTCCGAATACATGGAAAAATTCACCTATTCTCGCTTTGTCGGTGCGGCGCCCGGGTATGTGGGGTACTATGACTCCAACCAGCTGACCGACAAGGTTCGGCAAAATCCCTATTCAATCATTCTCCTTGATGAGATTGAAAAGGCCGACGCGCAACTGTTGAATATTTTCCTTCAGGTTTTCGATGCCGGTCGCCTCACCGATGCCCGAGGCAACGTAATCGATTTTTCTAAAACCACCATTGTCATGACCTCCAATATCGGCACTTCCCTGTTTTCAAAAGCCAACATGGGTTACAAAAACAGCCAGGAAGGAACGCAGGTTTCCCGGGCCACCCTGATCAAGTCGCTGAAAAAGTATTTTTCCCCGGAATTCCTCAACCGCATCGATGAAATCATCGTTTTTCGCCATCTGCATGACGCCGACATCAAAGCCATTATCGACATCCATTTGCAGGAGGTGCGCCGCGACCTGGAAAAGCAAGGCAAAGAGCTGGTCGTCAGGGACGATGTGCTGGCCCACATCGCCGCCAAGGGGTATTCACTTGAATACGGTGCGCGCAACCTGACCCGGGTACTGAAAAAAGAGCTTTTGGAAAAGATTGCTTATCTGTCGCTGGAAAAAGAGTGGGATGACGCCCGCTTCCTGATCTGCCGGCTGCATGATGATGAGATCGAGATCATTCCCGAACCGGCAACGGCCGCTCTTTCGGCTGAGCCATTGCTGGCCGGCGCCAAGGAAGAATAGCCGTAAATTTTCAAGGCCGCTTTGTTTCTGGAACGGATTCCTTCAGTCGGAAATGGTCAACATTTCGTAATATTCGGGGGGTGCTTCGCGGATGGCAATGCCAATATTGTTGGAGGCCTGGTTGGAGACCATTCGGCTGATCCAGCGGATGTCGCCCTTCAGGCTGATGACTTTGCCGCCGATCTGCAGCCTGATGTCGACCGTCTGGCTTTGCGGCGGCCGGCTCATGGATATCTTGATCCCGTTTTGGGACATGTCAACCACGATCGCGGGTTTGTTTTCCAGGCTGGAGAGCATCCTCTTGCGAATGCGCATTTCTTTCCTTTTTTCCATGGCGACCTCCCCATCTCTACTGTCAACGTGAAACGTTACCTGGTGCCATTATAAACCTATTTCATATTTTTTCCAAAAGCAATAGCCTGCGGCTGCATTTTCAAACCCTCGGCCATGAGCAGAAATCCGGTGACCAGCAGAGTCAGGCAGGCGCCGGGGAGAATGACCATCATCGGCTTGTCGAACAGGTGGCCGCGGCCGGCGTCAATCATGCCGCCCAGGGTCGGCAGCCTCGGGTCCAGGCCAAGCCCCAGAAAATTTAAGCTGGATTCGGCCAGGATTGCCGCCGCGATACCTGAAACGGCTTGGGTCAGCAGCAGGGGGAGGATCAACGGCAGCATGTGGCCCGTGGCGATCTGCCAGGAAGAGGCGTTGAAGCCGCGGGCGGCCATGATGAATTCCTGGTCCTTGATTTTCAGGATTTCGCCGCGCACCAGGCGGGCGTAGCCCACCCAGCCGCTGACCACCAGCGCGAAAATGAGATTGATGACACCCTGGCCCAAAAAAGCGATCAGGGCCAAGGCCAGCAGGATGCCCGGGAAGGCCAGGATGAAATCGGCGCTGCGCATGATGCACAGGTTAAGCAGGCCGCCATGCCAGCCGGCCAAAAACCCAAGGCCGGCTCCGATGGCGGCAGCGATAAGGACAGCAGCCAGGCCGATGATCAAAGAGACCAAAGTGCCGAATGCCAGACAGGAAAGCATATCTCTTCCCAAAGCATCTGTGCCAAAAATGTGGACTCTCGAAGGAGGGCTTAATCGCTGGTCCAGATGCAGCTGCAAACCGATCCCCTGGACCACGGCCAGGCCGGCCAGCACGATGCCCAGTCCGGCAAAAATGATGATGCCCAGTCGGAGTTGGAGGTTTTTCTTGTCAATCCGAATCATGGCCGATTCTGGGATTAATGAACGGATAGGACAGATCGACCAGGA
>JADFDP010000113.1 GCA_018262835.1 Candidatus Aminicenantota bacterium | reverse complement strand
GAATTCCTTGAACTTGAAGCCATTGCCGACCAGGGTCACCTCGGGGCTGAGCATCAGGTAGTCGCCGAATTGGAAATCAAACTCGGCTCCAGCCGTCCACCATAGGGGGCTGAACGAGAAGTCATCGTCGGTTATGATGCCGAAATTGAGCCCAAAATTCATCTGGCTGCCCGCGCCGTAGACCCCGGAAACCAGCAGCAAACCGCATAACATTATCAACACTTTTTTCATAGGTCCTCCTGATAATTACTTTGTCATTTTATAAAACAATAAATAAAAAAGCAAATATATTTATCAAAAACTGCCAATTTTATCAAATTAAAATCGCGGCTACCAGTCAATTGTCCAGCCGTTCCAGCAGGAGCTTGAGGATGAAGCGGGCCGCGGCCTTGTGGTTTCCTCCGGCGCGGATGGCCGGGCTGACGCAGGAAGGACAGCCGCTGGGGCAGGGGCAGTTTTCGATGATCTCCAAAGCCTTTTCCAAAAGCAGGCCGCCTTTTTCGTAAAGCGTCTCTGAAAATCCGACTCCGCCCGGATACTTGTCGAAAATGAAAATGTTGGGCTCGAAGCGGTCGGCGAACGTCATGTCAACCTGGCCGCGCAGCATGCTCTTCAGCGCACCGGGATGCAGCGGATCCTTGGTCAGGTTGTCCTCGATGGCCACGCCCACGTCGCGGGTATCGCAGAGCAGGATGACCGGGCTGATCTGCTTCATCAGGAAGGCGATGCCGGCCACGGCTTCGATCTTCTCCTCGTTGGAGAAATCCAGGCTTTGCAGCACGTCGTTTTTGACGGTCAGCCAGAAGCCGGTGGTGTGCATCTCCTGCTGCGGCAGCTGCAGTTCGCCGGCGCCGACGTTCTCCATGGTGAAAAATTTCAATTTCTTGAAGCCCACGACCTGGGAAAACACGTGGACGTCGCCGTAGGAAAAGTTCATGTTCTTCTTGCGCGTTTCGTCGAATATGTCCAGTACCTTGATCTTGGTGTAGGTGATGGAGTCGGTATAATAGTCGGCGTTGGAGCGGGTCAGGAAGGCCTTGCGGTTCTCGTAGTCCAGCTCCTCGACCACGTACTGCTCGCCCTCGAGGATGTAGATGGCCTTGGGGTGCAGCGTCTCCAGGGCATCGGAAAACCCGACCTCGGCGATGACCCGCTCGCCTTCCGTGCGGTCGACGACCACGAAATTGTCGGAGGTGACGCGGGTCAGGCTGACGGCGTCGGCCGGGTAGCCCTCCTCGGTCCAGAACCACTTGTCATCCTTGCGCAAAAGCACCTGGTTTTCGGCCAAATAACCCAGGATTTCCTGCAGGTCTTCGCTGCCGAATTTGTCGCCCTTGGCGAACGGCAGCTCAAAGGCGGCGCACTTGACATGGTCGATGAGCACGGTCAGGTTGTCGGCGTTGATGCGCCCCATTTCCGGCGACTGGCCCGAAAAATATTCGGGGTGGCTGACGATATATTGGTCGATGGGCATGGAAGAGGCGACCAGCACGCCCAGGGACTGGCTGCTGCGCCGCCCGGCCCGGCCGATGCGCTGCCAGGTCGAGGAGATCGAGCCCGGGTAGGATGCCAGCACCACGGCGTCGAGCGAGCCGATGTCGATGCCCAGTTCCAGGGCGTTGGTCGAGACCACGGCCTTGATCTTGCCGTCGCGCAGCCCCTTCTCGATCTCGCGCCGCAGCTTGGGCAGGTAGCCGCCGCGGTAGCCGCGCACCGTGTCGCGGTCCTGCACGCTTTTTTCAAAGTCGTTTTTCAGGTACTTGACCAGGATCTCGGTGATCAGCCGCGAATTGGCGAAGGTGATCACCTGCAGGCCTGCTTTAAGCAGGATGCCGGCGATCTCGCGGGTCATGGATACGTAGGAGCGGCGGATGCCCAACTGCTTGTTCACCACCGGCGGGTTGAAAAATACCAGGAATTTCGCCCCGCGCGGGGCGCCGTTGCGGTCGACCAGGGTCACTTCCTCCTCGATCAGCCTGGCGGCCAGGTCGGCCGGATTGGCGATGGTGGCCGAACTCATGATGAACACCGGCCGCGTACCGTAGAAAGCGCAGACCCTTTTCAGGCGACGCATGACATTGGCCACGTGCGAACCGAAGACGCCGGTGTAATAATGGAGTTCGTCGATGACCACATACTTCAGGTTTTCGAAAAGGCTGGCCCACTTGGTGTGGTGCGGCAGGATGCCGGAGTGCAGCATGTAGGGGTTGGAAATGACGATCTGCGCCTGCTTGCGGATGGCCTGGCGCATGCTGGTCGGCGTGTCGCCGTCATAGGTGTAAAGGCCCAGCTTGTCGCCCATGGCCTTGTTCAGGTCGAATAGTTCGGCCAACTGATCCTGGGAAAGGGCCTTGGTCGGGAACAGGTACAGGGATTTGGCCTGGGGATCGCGGGCCAGGGCGTCCAGGGCGGCGGCGTTGTAGATGAGCGTTTTGCCTGAAGCGGTCGGCGTGGCCACTACCGTGTGCCGCCCCTGCAGGATGTTCTCCAGAGCTTCGGCCTGGTGGGCAAAGAGGCGCTCGATGCCGCGTTTTTTGTAGATGGCGACGATCTCCGGGGCCAACTGCCCGGGAAAATCGACGAACTCGCCGCTGAAAGGGTCGATCTTGATCAGGCGCAGTTCGGTCTCGACATCGTTGCGCAGCTGGAAAAGCTCCTTCAGCGCCTGCTCGACCCGGATATTCTTGCCGCTGTCCATGGGCAGAAAAATAACACAAACGGCGGGAATAGTAAACCAGAGCTAAAACGAACTACAATGACAAGTGACTAGTGACGAGTGACAAGGAAGAAAAAACCACTAATCGAACTGCAGTAGCAAGCAACTAGTGACGGGTGACAAGGAAGAAAAAATCTTTTTTCCTATTTCGAACCCACGCTGTTCCTCGTTACTTGTCACTTGTTACTTGTCACTGAGGCTGCGGCTCGTCCTTCTTCACCCCCAGGATCTCCGTGATCGCTTTTTCGAAGGCCTCGCGGCTCAGAGCGCCGCGAGCCATCTGCGGCTCGCCTTTCTGGGGGATAAAGAGCAGGCTGGGAATAGTCATGATGCCGAAAGCCTGGGCCAATTCCTGCTCCTTGTCGGTGTCAACTTTATAGATGTTAATCTTTCCCTCATATTCGGCTGAAAGCTTTTCCAGGATGGGTGTCACCATTTTGCACGGCCCGCACCAGTCGGCATAGAAATCGACGATGGCCGGGAGGCCGCCCCGGTATTGCCATTCCTTCTCGTTTTCAAAGTCGAATATCTTCTCAGTGAACGCTTTTTTGTCCAGTTTTTCCATTGTTGGCTCCTCTGTTTTTATTTTTGCTCCGGAATTCCATGAAAGCCTTGACCGCTGTCATGTCGCACTCGGCGTCGCGCAGGAAGCGGCGGCAGAACAATTCCATGTTTTGCCGATCGCCGTCAAAAAGACCGTCCGCGGCCGTGATGTCCAGCAGGGCCGCGGCCAAATGCGGCAGATTTTTTTCCAGGCGGTAAAAAACATGCTTGCCCTGGCGCCGCGAAGAAAGCAGCCCTTCCCGCTCCAGCAGGGCCAGGTTGCGCGAGACCAGGGGCTGCGACAATTTCAGAACGGCCATCAGCTGGCAGACGAACAGTTCGCGCTGCCGCAGAAGCAGCAGCAGGCGCAGGCGGCTTTCATCGGCCAGCACCTTCAGGATACGCACGTCTCTTATCATATAATCATATTAACATATGTTTTTATGTTTGTCAACCATCACGAATTTCCTTTTCTTAAACTCATCCCCCACCCCCTTCTCTTGAGAAGAGAAGGGGTAAAGCGGCTAAAGCCCCCTCTCTTTCGAAGAGAGGGGGCCGGGGGGTGAGTTCCCTAAAAAAGGCATGGTGTTCATGGAAAACAAGCAATACCTGAATTTAAAGTGACGGGTTACGATCCGTTACTGAACGCTCAATCAGCCAGCCCCATGGCTTCCCGCCAGGCCTCCGGCAGGTAGCGCACCCTGACCGTGCGGCCGCCAACCGGGTGCGGGAACGCGTACTGGAAGCACAGAAGCCCCAGCTCGGCACCGTCTGCGGCCCCTCCGTAGCGGATGTCACCGACCAGCGGCGCCACCTGCTCCTGGAAATGGCGGCGGATCTGGTGGGTGCGCCCGCTCTGGGGGAAGACCAGGAAATAGAAGCGGCCGTCCTTCGCCCGGCAAAAGCGCACGTAGGTCAACGCTTCCCGGCTTTTCCCCTGCCACTCCAGCCGCGAGCGGATGATGTAGGAAGGCTTCACGCCGGCGAAGGCCTCGGTGACGGCCAGGTAGCGCTTGCGGATTTTCCGCTCCTGGAACTGCCGGTTCAGGGCGATCTCGCTCCTTTTGTTCTTGGCGAAAAAGACCAGCCCCTGGGCCGGCAGGTCGAGGCGGTTGATCGGCGCCGCCCGGTATCGGACGCCTTTTTCATCGTAGTATTTTTGCACCCCGTGCAGCAGGTTGTCGATGTCGCTGTAGGGCGTGGGCTGCACTGGCACGCCTCCCCTTTTGAAAACGATCAGCAGATCCTCGTCCTCGTATTTGATGTCTTGCGGTAACAGTACGTATTCACGGATGGTGAATTTCGGACGGTCCACGCGCAGCAGCTGGCGGGTGATGGTCATGTTTTCGTCTTGCAAACGCACTTTGCGTTCCCCGTCCCAGACACTGCCCTGGAGGATCAGCTGCCGCGCCTGCTCGGAGGTGGCCCGCAAATGGAGCTGCAGCGTATCAGCCAGGGTCATGGCCTGCCCGGCCTTGAGGCGGATGAAAAAGCGCTCCATGTTTTGATACGAGGGTTTGGGGCCGGGCATGGCTATGATTGTAGGACTCAAAGCAGATCGTGTCAATGAACTAAAGCACTTGAGCTAGTAAGACTAAAATCCCAAATCCCAAGCACCAAATTCCAAACAAGCACCAAAATCCAATGACCCAATGACCAAAACAAAGGTCAAAACGAGCAATGGATGGGCTTTCGTTTGGGACATTGGAATTTGGAACTTGGAATTTATTTGAAATTTGGGATTTGTGATTTGGAATTTTAGTTTTACTGTTGTCTCTTCTTAAACCGTATACTGTAAACCATCAACCGTAAACCGATTTCAGTAAGCCATCTAACTCCCTTGACAAAAGATGGCATATAATTTATAAAAGCGTTTGCATTTAATCGAAATTCGATAAACAAAATCGACCGGAGGATGAATATGACCAACATGCGCACATATGAGGAAGAACTCAGGGACTTCAACTGGGGCATCTCGGAGCATGAGCTCGGCTACAAACCGGGCGACGTCATCAACATCGGCGCCTACTGCAGCGACCGCATCTGCAGCCAGGGCAAGGGCGATAAGCTGGCCCTGATCTGGGAGGGCCACGCCGGTGAAGTCAAGAAGTACACCTTCAACGACATGCGCCTGCTGACCAACACCATCGCCCAGTACCTGGTCAACCTCGGCTTGAAGCCCGGAGAACGCGTCTGCCTGTTCATGGACAAGGTGCCGGAACTCTATTTCGGGTTCCTGGGCATCCTGAAAATGGGCGGCATCGCCCAGCCGCTTTTTTCGGCGTTCGGCGCCGAATCGCTGCTCACCCGCCTGGCCGACGCCGGAACCGCGGCCATCATCACCCAGAAAAAACACGTGGCCAAGGTGCGCGTCCTGCTCAACGATATGCCCGGTCTGCGTCATATCGTCATCGTCGATGACGATGAAAACAAGCCCCTGCGCGAAAGGGAGGTCGCCCTGCACATGGAAAAGGAAGCGCGGGTGGAAAATTTCCCCGTCTTTCCCGCCAAAGCCGAAACCCCCTCGGTCCTGCACTATACTTCCGGCACCACCGGCAAGCCCAAAGGCGCCCAGCACGTCCACTATGCGCTCATTTC
>JADFDP010000112.1 GCA_018262835.1 Candidatus Aminicenantota bacterium | reverse complement strand
GTGGCGGTCATCGCCTTCATCTGTTATGTGGAAATGGGCCAGCGCCGCATTCCCGTCACCTATGCCAAGCGCATCCAGGGCCGCAAGATGATGGGAGGCCAAAGCACCTTCCTGCCCCTGAAGGTCAATACCGGCGGAGTTATACCCATCATTTTCGCCTCCTCGGTCATCACCTTCCCGGCCACCATCCTGCAGTTCATCAAGCACCCCATCGCCCAGAAGATCACGACGCAGCTGACCTGGGGCATGCCTTTATACAACCTGCTCTACATCACCTCGATCATCTTTTTCACTTATTTCTATATTTCCATCATTTTCAACCCCCAGGACGTGTCCAACAACCTGCAGAAGTACGGCGGCTTCATTCCGGGCATCCGCGCCGGCAAGAACACCGCCGATTACATCGACGGCGTGCTTTCCAAATTGACCTTCATCGGCGCCATTTACCTGGCCCTGGTCGCCCTGCTGCCGGAATTTTTAATGACCGGCTTCAAGGTCGGAGCATTGCCTTTTATCGGCGATTTCCTGGAAGCGAACCTGCCTCGCTGGTTTTACGAGGGTTTCAATGTGAAGTTTTATTTCGGCGGCACTTCGATCCTGATTGTGGTCGGCGTGGCCATGGATACCGTTCAGCAAATCGAAGCCCAGCTCACCATGCGCAACTATGACTCTTTTTCGCGCAAGGGACGGATCAGAGGACGTCGCGGATGAAGCGTTTGATCCTGTTCGGCGCGCCCGGTTCCGGCAAGGGGACCATGGGTGATCTCATCCAGCGTGATTTCCACCTTGTCAAAATTTCCACCGGCGACATCCTGCGCAGCGCCATCCAGCAGGACACGGCCGAAGGCCGCCGGGCCAGGGCCTTCATGGAATCCGGCGGACTGGTCCCGGACAAGCTGGTGATCGAACTGGTGCGCCTGCGCCTGAGCCGAGGTGACTTGAACGGCGGTTACGTCATGGACGGTTATCCGCGCACCCTGGCCCAGGCCCAAGCCCTTTCGCTCATCGCCAGCGATAGTGAAAAAGCCGTTTTTATCGAAGTCATGGAAGCTGAAGCCGTTGCGCGCCTGCTTTCGCGGCTGACCTGCAGCGATTGCGGCGCCATCTACAACCAGTTGACCAAGCCGCCCCAAAAAGACGGGATTTGCGATATCTGCCGCGGCCGCGTGGTCCGGCGCACGGATGACACCGAGGAAGCGGTCCGGCAGCGGTTCCGCGTATATGCCGAGCGTACCATGCCGGTGATCGAATACTACGGCCGCAAGAACGTGCTGGCGCGCGTGGACGGCGGCGGGGCTGCCGCCCAGGTCTATTTAAGGATAAAAGGGTTGATCGCATGATCCTGCTGAAAACAGACCGGGAACTCGCCCTGATGCGCGCAGCCAACCGCATCGTGGCCCAGGTCCTGAGCGAACTGGGAGAAAGGGTCAAACCCGGCGTGACCACCCTGGAACTCGACCAGTGGGCGGAACAGCGAATACTCGGCCTCAAAGGCAAGCCCGGTTTCAAGGGCTATGGGGGCAGGAACGGTGCGCCCCCCTTCCCGGCCACCCTGTGCACTTCGGTCAACCAGGAAGTGGTGCACGGCATCCCTTCTCTGAAACGCGTTCTGCAGGAAGGGGATATCATCGGCGTGGATGTCGGCGTCATCTATGAAGGCTATTACGGAGATGGCGCCTATACCTACGCCGTGGGCAGCGTTTCCGCAAAAGCGCACGCCCTGATGGATACTTGCCAGAAAGCGCTGCTGCTGGGCATCGAACAGGCCCGGTCCGGCAACCACCTGGGTGACATCGCCAAGGCCATCGACGGCTGCGTGCGTACTGCGGGATTTGCCGTGGTGCGCGACCTGTCGGGCCATGGCATCGGCCGCAGCCTGCACGAGGATCCGCAGATCCTGAATTATTACGATGGCCGGCGAGGCGCCAAGTTGAAAAGCCGCATGACCCTGGCCATCGAGCCCATGATCAATGCCGGCACTTATGAAGTGCGCACCATGGATGACGACTGGACGGTGGTCACCTGCGACGGCAGCCTTTCCGCCCATTATGAGCATACGGTTGCCCTGACAGACAATGGCACCGAAATTTTGACGAGGTGTTGATGGCCAACAAGGAGAAAGATGTCATCGAGGTCAAGGGCGTCATCCTGGAATCGCTGCCCAACGCCATGTTCCTGGTGGAATTGGAAACATCCCACCACCGCATCACCGCCCATCCCTCGGGCAAGATGCGCAAGAACAACATTCGCATTCTGCCCGGAGACAAGATCCTCCTGGAAATATCGCCCTACGATATCACCAGGGGCAGAATAATCTATAGATTCAAATAGGAGGCGCAGATGAAAGTAAGAGCATCTGTCAAGAAGATTTGCAATAAATGCAAGGTTATCAAGCGCAAAGGCGTGGTGCGGGTGATCTGCAAAGATCCCAAGCACAAGCAAAGGCAAGGATAAGGAGGCAAAGTGGCTAGAATCGCCGGAATTGAAATCCCCAATCACAAACGGGTGGAAGTCGGTCTGACCTACATTTACGGCATCGGCCGTCAGAAATCCAGGATGATCCTGGATCGTGTCAAGGTCGATTTGAACAAGAAAATCAAAGATCTGTCCGCTGAAGAGCTGAGTCGGATCCGCAAGCATATTGAATCGGATGAAATGGTCGAAGGTGACCTGAAAAAGAAGGTCAACACCGATATCAAGCGTCTGATGGACATCAACTGCTACCGCGGTCGCAGGCACAAAAAGGGCCTGCCGGTCAGGGGCCAGAGGACCAAAACCAATGCGAGGACGCGGAAAGGGCCGCGCGGCTCGATGATCAAGAAGAAGAAATAAGGGAGGCAGCCGATGGCTCAAAGAAAAAGCAGCAGCAAGACAAAAAAGAAAGACAAGAAGATCATTTCGCACGGGATCATGTTCATCCATTCGACTTTCAACAATACCATCATTACGATCACCGATACCGAAGGCAAGGTGTTGACCTGGGCCTCGGGGGGCATGGTCGGCTTCAAGGGCTCCAGGAAGTCCACCCCTTTCGCAGCCCAACTGGCCGCTGAGAAGGCGCTCAAGGATGCGGAAAATTTCGGCCTGCGCACCCTGGACGTCCGGGTCAAGGGTCCGGGTGCCGGCCGCGAAAGCGCCATACGCTCCATCGGCGGCACGCCGCTGCAGGTGCGGTCCATTAAGGATGTCACGCCAATTCCCCATAATGGATGCCGGCCGCCGAAAAAGAGACGCGTTTAAGGAGGAGAAAAAGTGGGAAAATATACAGGATCTTCATGTCGTTTGTGCCGGACCGAAGGCAAAAAACTGTTTTTGAAAGGCAAACGCTGCCTGAGCGATAAATGCGCTGTGGAAAAAAAGAATTACCCTCCCGGCATGAAGGGGTCACGGGTCAATTTCCGCAAGTCCCATTATAAAAACCAGCTGCGCGAGAAGCAGAAGGTGAAAAGGTTTTACGGAGTGGGCGAAAAGCAGTTCCGCAACGTTTTCATCGCTTCCGCCCAGGGCAAGGGCATCACGGGCGAGAACCTGCTGAAAACCCTTGAACTGCGCCTGGACAATGTGGTCTACCGGATGAACTTTGCCTATTCGCGCAACCATGCACGGCAGATGATCCGCCACGGGTTTTTCGCCGTGAACGGCAAAAAAGTCAGCATCCCTTCCTATATCGTCGCCCTGAACGATGAGGTCTCTTTCCGCGAGAAGAAGCGCGCTGCTGAAAACGTGAAGGCCATGCTGGAAGACGTCAAGGGTCTGGTCGAAGTACCGGGCTGGGTGGTCATGGATAGCGCCAATTTCATCGGCAAGATCAACGCCCTGCCCAATCGCGACGACGTTTCCCTGAAGGAGATCGAAGAACGCCTCATCGTTGAGTTGTATTCGAAATAAGGAGGGAATCATGAATTTTAAATACCAGCGACCCCGGAAGTTGGATATCGAGGAGTTGACCCCGAATTACGGCCGCTTCATGGCCGAACCGTTCGAACGGGGTTACGGCATGACCATCGGCATCGGCCTGCGCCGGGTCCTGCTCTCCTTGATCGAGGGTGCGGCCATTACCGCCATCCGCATCGATGGGGTTCTGCACGAATTTTCCATCATCCCGGGAATTTATGAAGACGTGTTGAATATCATTCTGAATATGAAGACCGTTCCCCTCAAGCTGAACGGCGATGAAACCCAGGTGGTGCGCATCGACAAGACCGGTCCGGGGGAGATCCTCTCAGGAGACATTATCACCGACAACAGCGTGGAGATCCTTGATAAAAACATCCACCTGGCCTACATGGAAGAAGGCGCCAAGTTTCAGGCCGAAATGGTCGTCAAGCGCGGCATAGGTTTCAAGCTTTCCGACCAGAATTTCGATGAGACCCTTAGCGTGGATTACATCCCGGTGGATTCCAATTTCAACCCGGTGGAGAAGGTCAACTACACCATCACACCCTCGCGCGTGGGCAAGACCACGGATTATGAAAAGCTGGTCATTGAGATCTGGACCAACGGCAGCATCTCGCCCAAGGACACGCTGACCCGGGCCGGGAAGATCCTCCGCGACCACCTGGTGGTCTTCATCGATTACCAGGACAAGGATAAGCTGAAAACCGGGGGCGAAGCCGAAGCCGGGGCCAATATTGAAAGCAAGACCGAATACCTGGAAAAGACCGTGGAATCCATGGGCCTTTCGGTACGCGCGTTGAAATGCCTGAAGCGACTGGGCGTGGACTATATTTTCGAGCTGGTGGAAAAAACCGAGCACGAGCTGCTCAACTCCAAGAATTTCGGAAAGAAATCCCTGGAGGAGATCATCAGCAAGCTGATCGAATACGATCTGGGACTGGGCCAGAGACTGCCCGAACCGCTGCGCCAGGAATACAAAGAAAGATACCAGAAGAAAGAAAGCAACTTCGAGGTTATGGAGGACTAGCATCATGAGACATGCCAAAGACGGATACAAGCTGCGGCGCAATCCGGCCCACCGCCGCGCCCTGCTGCGCAACCTGACCGCCAGTGTGGTGGAAAAGAATCGCGTGACCACCACTCTGGCCAAAGCCAAGGCTGTTCAACCCATCGTAGAAAAGATGGTCGGCCTGGGCAAGGCGGGCACGCTGGCCGATAAGCGCCGAGCCTTGGCTTATTTTTTCAAGCGCCAGACGGTGCAGAAGCTGTTCGATGAAGTGGCGCCGCGCTTCATGGACCGCCAGGGTGGCTATACGCGCATCATCCGCGGCGACTTCCGCAAGGGAGATGGCGCCGAGACCGCGATCATCGAATTCGTAGATTTCCAGTTTGTTCCCAAGGAAAAGAAGAAGAAGGACAAAAAAACGGCCAAAGCGTAATGTGGAAGCGGGCATAGCTCAATGGTAGAGTACAAGCTTCCCAAGCTTGGTGTTGCGGGTTCAAATCCCGTTGCCCGCTTTTTAAATTCGAAGAACTGATTCCAAGGAGAAACCATGGCAGTATTTAACCAGAAAAAACCCCCGCTTCCGGTGACTCCTGCCCCGGCGACTGCCGCCGGCAGCCAGTCTACCGTTGTCGGCAAGACCCTGATCATCAAAGGCGAGATATTTTCTACTGACGAGATACTTATCGAAGGCAAGATCCAGGGCAATATCTCGGTCAAGAACCGGGTGGTTATCGGCCGTGAAGGCGATGTGGAGGCCGATATCGATGCCCGGGAAGTGGTCATCAAGGGCAAGGTGACCGGCAATGTCAAAGGCAGCCAGCGAGTGGAGATCGTTCCGGCCGGCACCCTGCACGGCAACATCCAGTCACCGCGGGTAGTGATCGCCGACAGCGGCTTTTTCGAGGGCAATATCGAGATGCGCCAGGGGGTCGACAAGAGCAAGACCCATGATGAAAAGCCGG
>JADFDP010000111.1 GCA_018262835.1 Candidatus Aminicenantota bacterium | reverse complement strand
CGTTCGCTCAGTTCGCGCCGGGTTTCACCCCCGCGTTGAGAATAGCCGGCCATAAAATTGCCCAAGCGCTTGTCCAACTCTCTGGCCGCAATATTTTTCTTCTTGAACAGGTTCTCTTTTTCCCGGCGGTCGTTCCGCAAATCGTAAAGTTCGGGATCGGGCAGGGAAATGTACTTGTAATTTTTATCAATGATTCCGGTCAGCGGCGCCCAATTCATTTCTTCCTTGCCGTACATGCTCTCAAAATAAATGCTCCTGGGCTCCTTTTCCTTGCGGCCGCGCAGCAGGTCCATGAAACTCTTTCCCTGAACCGTTCCAGGAATCGGTATTTCCAGGATGTCCAAAACCGTCGGCATGACATCCACCAAGCTTACCCGCTCGTCCACGCTCCTGTTTTTTTTGATCAAGGCGGGGCAGTGGAAAATCAACGGCACTTTGAGATTTTCTTCATAGCAAAAAATGGCATGGCCGTGCTCCTGATGCTCGCCGAAGGCCTCCCCGTGGTCGCCGACGATGAGCAGCAGTGTTTTTTCAAGAAGTCCCCTGATCCGCAGATCGTCAATGATTTTTCCGACGTACAGGTCCACATAGGCGATCTCGCCGTCATAGCGGCCCGACGGATTATCGGCAAAACGTTTGGCAAAGGCGGCGGGCGGATTGTAGGGATCGTGGGCATCGTAGAAGTGCACCCAGGCGAAAAATTTTCGCGAGGGGTTCTTGGCCAGCCAGCCGCTGAATTTTTCATAAACCTTCCGGGCTGGAATTTCCGATTTGAAATTGTGCGCCAGCTCGTGGGGATTGAGCATGTCATCATAAAAATCAAATCCCTGCTGCAGGCCGAATTTGGACAGCAAGACAAAGGCGGCGATCACCGCGTAGGTTTGATAATGATGGGCTCGCAACGCCTCAGCCAGGGTGAATTCACTGTCGTTGAGGAAGTATTTGGCATTGTTCCTGACGTTGTGGGCCAGGGGGTAGCGGCCGGTAAACAACGTGCAGTGCGAGGGCAGGGTCAGGGGCAACTGGGCGTAGCAATTGCGGAAAACGGTCCCCTCTACGGCCAGGCGATCGATATGCGGTGTTTGCGCGGACTTGTAGCCGTAGGCGCCGATGTGGTCGGCCCGGGTGGTATCGAGGGTGATGATCAGCACATTCGGTTTAAAATCCTTTTTCCCTTGGCGCAGCAGGAAAAACAACCCGGCGGCCACGGCAAAAAAAATCAGGATGAGCAGCAAGGACTTTTTTTTCACGTCCCCATTATATCACGATTTGCCTGGCCGGCGGATTGGTGGATTGGCGGAAAAAAGCCGATTGAAGTCGCCGCGCCGATGGCCAACGCACAATCCAGGCAAAGGGCTACAGATAAAAAGCGCGCAATTTCCGATCCATGTCCTTCAGGGATCGACTGAGGGCATCCATTTTTTTCAGGGCGATTTCGGTGGCAATGGCGTTCAACAGTACCGTCAACGCCGATATGGAAGTGGTAAAAAGAATGTTCTCGCGGGGGACCTTCAATATCAGGGAGGCATAGCGCGACAGAGGCGAATATTCGTTGTCGGTGAAAACCACGATGGTCAGTTCCCGTTCCTGGGCCAGTTTGGCAAATTCAGCGGTACTTTTGGAATAAGGGAAAAAAGAAGAAAAGATAACCAGGTCGTCTTTGCCGATTTCGTAAATTTTTTCTTCGACCGGCGTGCTGCCTTCTTCCAGGCTGTTGGTCTTTTTTTGAATCTGATTGAACGTGTAAGCGATCAAATTCGAAAATATCGAAGAAATGCCGATGCCGAATGTGAAAACCCGGTTTGCCTTTTCAATCATATCCACCAGGCGCAGGAAAGTTTCTTCGCTGATGGTGGCCAGCAGGCGGTTGATATTTTTGACATCCTGGCGGGCGGCCTTGATCAACGATTTCTTCCCCCTGACGTCGGTGGGAATCGAAAAAAATCGCTCTATCGGGTTGGCGATATTTTTCATGTGCTCGCTTTTTACCTGGTTTTTGAAATCATAAAATCCCTGGCAGGATAATTTCCGGGTAAAGCGGGTGATCGAGGCCATGCTGACGCCCGATTTTTTGGCAATCATTTCGATGGACAGCATGGGGATTTCATTCCAGTTGTCGACGAGAAAATTTGCCAGCCGCTTCTGAACCCGGGAAAATTTTGTAATGCTTTGTTTTATTTCGTCCCGCAAATTTCTATTCATCGTTTTGGCGCGTCCTCAGGTTGTGCATGCCTATAAAAATAAAATATTTAGTTTCTTTTGTCAATCAGGACCTATTGGGCCCGGGTCTCGGCGATCAGGCGGTCGATGCGCTCTTTCTCGCTTTGGGGGATTTTGTCATAGAACTTTTCGCGGTAATGCAAGAAACAATCCAGGGCTTCGCCGGCGCGGCCCTCCTCGAGCAGGGTGATGCCCAGGTTGATGAGCGCCAGATCGAAATCGGGCTTGATGGCCAGGGCTTTCCGCCAGCAGGCGATGGCCTCGGCCTTGCGGCCGCTTTTCCTGAAGGCGATTCCCAGTCCGTTGCAGGCGGAAAACAACCGGGGATCGATCTCCAGGGCTTTTTTAAAATTGCGCTCGGCCTGGATGAGCTCCTGTTCCTGACGGCTGCGCAGGAAAAGCGCAAGATGGACGCCGCCGATGTTGTTGAGAACCGAGGCGTTGTCGGGGTCAAGCTCCAGGGCGCGGCTGTAACTCTGCAGCGCCCTGGAGAAATCTCCGCCATGGTAATAGGCGATGCCGAGGAAATTGAATTTTTCCGGATCGAAATCCTCTTTGCTGACGCACAGCTCGAGAATGGGGATGGCCCGCTGCCAGCCGCCGCTGTCGGCCAGCACGATCCCCAGTTTCGTCAGCAGGAGGATATTGCCCGGATTTTTCGCCAGCCCCTGCTCCAAAACCTGGACGGCCGCAGCGCTTTTCCCCATTTCCTTGTACATGGAAGCCAAATGGGTGTAGGCCAGGATAAAGCCCGGGCTGGCATTGAACACGGCGCGGATCGACTTTTCCGCGCCGGGGAAATCGCCGGACTGGAACTGGGCGACCCCGTCAAGCAGCTGGCTCTGCAGCGGCAACAGGGTTTTCAGATCGTCCTGTTCCGTGTATTGCTTTTTCCGCTGCCCGTACTGGTTTTCGGAAATGTATCCCAGCGATTTCAGCCGCTTTTGCGTTTCCGGATCCAAGCGATTTTCCCGGCCGGGGGCCTGCGGGTTTTTCAGTTTGTTGATCAGCCGGTTCAGCGAGTCCTTCAAGGGGCCGATCTTGCTGCCGGCGGCCAGGTTGCGCTCTTCGTTGAAATCCTTCTCCAGGTCATACACTTCCTTGAGGGGCAAATCGATGAATTTGCTGCTTGCGGAGATCATCCCGCGCAGGGGCGCCCAGTCGCGGTTCAAAAAGGCGGTCAGGGATTCAAAATAGATTTCCGGTGTTTTCCGTTTCCCGGCCGCCATCACGGCCAGCAGGGATTCGCCCTGCAGATGGGGCGGGATCTCCAGGCCCAGGACCGCGCAGAGGGTCGGGAAAATATCCGCGTGGCAGACGTTATGGGCAACTGTTTCCGGCCGGCGGCCGGGAACATGAATGAACAGGGGGACATGGATGGTGTTGTTGTAGGCGAAATAGGAATGCGTATCCTCGCCCTTCTCGCCCAGGGCTTCGCCATGATCGGCGGTCAGGATGACCACGGTGTTTTCCAGCAGGCGCTTTTTGCGCAAAAAATCAAAAAGCACGCCCAGTTGAGAGTCCACGTAGGCCACTTCTCCCGAATAGGGATCGCCGGCGTATGCTTCCTTGAAAGGGGAGGGCGGCAGATAGGGCTGATGGGGATCGAACAGGTGGATCCAGCCGAACCATTTCTGCGACTGCTTGCCGATCCAGGCCATGGCCGGCGCGATCACTTTTTCCGCCGGCCTTTCCACGAAGAAAAACTCGCGCTCGTTGCGGGTGCCGTAGTGATCATCGTAGAGATCGAAACCCCGGTCCAGTCCGAAACGGGAATCCAGGGGAAAGGCGCCGATGAAGGCGGCTGTGCGGTAGCCGCGGCCCTGCAAGTATTGCGGCATGGTCAGGAATCTCTTGCCCAGCTTGTAGCCGGTGTTGTCGCTGATGCCGTGGTATAGGGGAGTGGCTCCGGTCAGGATATTGGCGTGCGAGGGCAGCGTGACCGGGTTGTGGGCAAACGCACGGGTAAAAACCATGGACCTTTTGGCCAACTCGTCCATATTCGGGGTCTTGGCATGCCGGGGATCCAGAATGCCGACCCGGTCGAAACGAAGTGTGTCGACGGTGATCAGCAGCACATTGAAGGCGGATTGCCGACTTTTGGCCGGGCCGGGAAAAAGCAGGGAAACCGCTCCTATAAAAATAGATATATAAAAGAACTTCGACTTCGAGGGCGTTTTTTTTATCTGGACCTCCTGGAAAAATTATATCATCTCAAGGGATGAAACCGCAACGGCCGGCACCGCTGCCGGATCCGGGGGTTCAGAACTCCACCTCGGCATACCAGCCCTTGGAAACGATGTGGGTATTGGCCGGCAGCGAGAGCCGGCGCAGCGTGGCGATGATTTCGCCGCCCCTTTTTTCGCCGGCCAGCCGCGGCACGCCGTACAAGGGCCCTTCGTCGTCGATGGTGAACGGGATGAGCTCGATGCGCTTGAGCTTTTCGCCGTTGATGGTCAGGCGCAGCATGACACCCTCAAATATCTGCGGGGGGTCGCGGCGGTCCCACACGGATACGTTGGCCGGCCGCTCGATTTCTCCGTCACGCTGATGGATCAGGTCGACCGGGATCCTGTCGGGGGTGCGGTACTGGTAGATGAAGTTGCTCAGGCTGAAGAAGATGGGCTTGCCCTTGTAAAATTCGATCGCGCGCAAAACATGCGGCCCGCTGCCGATGACCATGTCCGCGCCGGCATCGATGGCCCGGCGGTACATGATCTGGTCGTTGGGCGGCGTTTGATCCTGGATGCCGAAGGCCCGATGATGGCTGAGGTCGTGATTGTGCAGCGCCACGATGACGACATCGTTGTGCCGCTTGGCCAGAACGATATCATCCTCCATGGTTTTCACGTCGCTTTCGAGCGGCCCCTCCAGCGCCTCGGTCTGGCCGTTCGCTCCGGCAACCAGAATCACGGCCGGATCGATCGTGGCCAGGCTGGGGGCGCCGGCGTCGCGGCTGCGATATTTCATCGTCCAGTAACGCATGTAGGAGAGAAGCGCGAAGCGCGTTTTGCGGCTCTGAACCTTCATCGTGCCCGGCTCATGCGCCGCGGCCAGCGTCAGGCCGGCGCCGGCATGGGTGATGGCGGCGCGGTCCAGGGCCCGCAGGCAGTCCGCGAGCCCCTCGGGCCCGAAGTCAAGGGCGTGATTGTTGGCCATGCTCACCAGGTTGATGCCGATGGCGGCGACTTCCCAGGCGAAGGCGGTGGGCGTGCGGAAGTTGTAGAACGGCCGCTGGAGTTCGGGGTGGTCGTTGATGGAGAATTCGAGATTGCCGTAGGCGATATCCGCCTCCTGCATGAGGCGCAAGAGCTGCCGATGGTCCGGCTCGCGCAGTTGGCTGATCTGTTCGTTGAAAATCATGTCGCCGACGCAGGTGATGACGATGTCACCGGGCTCCTCATGGAGCAGGCGGGAAATTCTCCCTTCCCAGTCAATTCTGGCGGCCGGCTCCACAGGCCGGATACGGCGATGGCTGACGGATTGGCTCTGGTCCCAGGTCGGCTTTTTCCCCTCGGCTGCCGTGTTCGCTGCGGGATAGGCGCTGTACAGCAGCAGGCCGGCCGTCAAAAAAACGCCCAGCATGGTCCTTTTCAGTACAAATTCATTGGTTGTCAGCATGGTTCACCCTCCATATTACCATTAAGCAAACTTG
>JADFDP010000110.1 GCA_018262835.1 Candidatus Aminicenantota bacterium | reverse complement strand
CAAGGCCGCCCTGGGTGATCCTTAATTTCATCCGGGCGGCCGGAACGGGGAGATCCCTGATCTTGAGCACTATGTCATCGTGGTTGACATAGGTCGAGAATTCGGTTCTCTGCAGCAGGCCATTGTCTGTTGCCATTGCCGGGTATTCCTTTTGCGCCCGGGAGGATTCATGGGTTAGCGCCTTGAGCAAAGGGATCAGGGCGAGCGCCTGGTTCTGCTGCCGGTCTTTGACGATGATCTTGATCTCATGCCGGCCGAGAGGCATTTGCCGCAACATCTCGGCCAGGCGTACACCGGTTTTTTCCAGGGCAAAACCGCTCTGGTGGCCGATGTTGATGAAATAAACTCCAGGGGTCGAGAAGGCCATGTCATAAAGCATGCCCAACTGGTTGTTGTCGTCGCGCGTCAAAAGGTCAAAGGCGACATGAAAGACCGGCTGCCCATCCAAGAAGGCTTCCACACTGTAGGGAGCGATGATATGGCGCCCATCGGAGAGATCCAAAGCATGCAGGGACAGGTCGAACGGGCCGGTGACCGTCAAGGATTCCGCCGGAGTGTACACCGCTCCGACCTTCCGTAATTTGAAATAAAATTCACCGCAGTCACCGTTGATTAGAGACGGCCCGCGGCTGCGCAGCAGGATCCCCTTCATCAGCGGCTCGTGCACATCCGGCCGCAGGTTGCCGATCAGCGACAGCGGATTGAGCGCCCGATCAAACGGATCTCGCAGTTCCAGGTGCAGGTGGGCAAAGCCGGCACCGCTTTCACCGCTGAAAGCAATGACCTCGCCCTTGCGCACCGCCAGAGGCTTCGGCAAGTCATAGGCGCCGAAATACTTTTCGCCGCGGCCAAGTTGCACTTGCGAAACGACGACTTCGATGTCAGCACGGAATTTTTCCAAATGGCCGTAAAGGGAACTTATGCCGCCCGCATGGCGCAGGACCAGGCAGCGACCATAACCCCGATCGGACATGAAGATCCGCTCGATCACTCCGTCGGCGACAGCCAGGACCGGAAAACCGGTTCGCTGGAAAGTCCGCAGATCGATGCCGGCATGGAAATGATTGGACCTGAATTCCTGAAAGGCCGAACTGATGCCGTTATGTATGGCCAGCGGCCAGACGTATTTTGTTTCGTATTCCTGCCCCAGCTGCAAATTCATCGCAGCGATGGCGATCAAGAAGATTACGAGTAATGCTCTCATAAAGAGGGAATTTTATACCGGAATGCTTATCAAGGCAAGGGGCCGATGGCGCTCAAGCCCCGGCATTTCTTCTAGCAAGATAAATTTTGATTTGATCGCGCACGGCCTGGTGCGTGTATTCATCACGGAACAGATTCTGCAAGCCCGACAGGCTCAGGAAAGGAATGATCTTCATAAGGATTTTAATGGGGGCATCCCGGTCATGGGCGACGGCTTCGGCCACGGCTGGGTTCTGATGCCACTGGGTCGCATCCAGAGCCATGTAGAAATTGAAGCGCTCAGCGGCGCGGTTGATGAAGCGCAGCACGACGTCTTCGCTGCAATTGCCGTTCTGCAGGATGGTCTGGATCAGTTGCGGCTGGTTCTCTTCAATGAAAGAGAGCAGCAGCGAATTGGGCGCTATTTTCAAAAGGGAGATCTTTTCGCCCGAAGCAAGCCTTTTATAGCGCTGGCTGAACTCCAGCTCGGCCTTCTTGCGGATAAAGGGATTGGTTTTGACATTCTTGATGACCCGCACCAGGTCGGCGGCGAACAGCTTGCTGATGATGCCCAGGGAAATGCTCTGGGGGAATTTGGGATGCTGGGCCAGGTGCAGCAAAATGCGGTATTCGTTTTTGTGCTTTCGGTAGATTTCTTCCAATTCCTCCTGGCTGATCCCGGCGGTCTGCAGTCTCTTGATGATGTTTAAGGTATGCAAAGCCGCTTCAATGATTCACCAGCAAAATGAAAACACTGACCCAAATGATGATATTCAGCGTGAAAGGCAGGTCGCTATAGATTATATCGGCAGGGCTTTCCCCCTGCCCTTTGGAATAGGCGAGAAACAAATAGCGGAAGATGCCGAAGATGACGAACGGGACCGTGTAGTAAAGCTTGGTGGTATGGAATTTCAGCTGGACATCGGGGGAAAGGGCGTACATGATGTAGGAGATCAGCGTGGTCGCCGTGGCGATGCTGATCATCTGGTCCAGCATGCCCAGGTTGTAGCTCTGCAGGGTTTTGCGGGTGACCTGCTCGGGATGCAGGTCCTGGATTTTGAGAAATTCCTGCCGGCGCTTGATCAGGGCCAGGAAAATGGCCAGCAGGAAAGTGCTGATCAGGATCCAGGGGTAGAGGACAATCTGGTTGACGGCCGCCCCGATCATGACCCGCAGTACGAAACCCAGGGCGATGACCATGGTGTCAATGATGACCACGCTTTTTAATACCAGGGTATAGAAGACGTTCAAGCCGATATAAAAAGAGGCCATCAGGAAAAATTCGCGGTTGAAAGTTGCGATCAGCAGCATCACCCCGGCCAGGAGTACCGCGGTCACCGCAGCCGCGGCCCGCACGCCCAGGCGGCCCGAAGCGATGGGGCGGTTCATTTTAACCGGGTGCAGCCTGTCTTTTGTGCGATCCATAATGTCGTTGAAGATGTATATCCCGCCGGTGACCAGGCTGAAGAGAAAAAAAGCCAGCAGGCTTCTGCAGATATAGTCGGGCTGGAACATGTGCAGGGAAAATATCATGGGAGCGAAGATAAAGACGTTTTTGACCCATTGCTTGACACGCATGGAAATCAGGATATTTTTCAGCATTGCCATTTTTTTATTATACCAATGACTGGGGAATAAATGCAATCCAACGAACTTCGTGATTTGTAATTCGTTCGTCGTGAGTCGGAAGAAAAATGAATTAAACAACTTCTTTATATCGCCTTGTCGAATTACGAATTACCAATTACGAATTACGGCTATTTCGGTCCCAGGAAAATAAAACCGGGCGATCTGACGGAAGTCCATCCCCTGCCGGGCAAGCTGCATGGCTCCGAACTGGCATAAGCCGACACCGTGGCCCAGCCCGCGCCCGGAAAATAACCACATATCGCCAGACCTTTCAACGGTAAAATTGGCGCTTTTAAAAGTATTCCATCCCAGTTGCCGGCCCAGCGCCAGGTGGAACCATTCGCCGCTAACCTCAAATTCATGCCCCCCGGCGCAGTTCAGAACCAGGGTCCGCACCCAGCCCCCGGACATGGTTTTTTCGATTCGGAATCCGCTTACCTGAAGCCTGGACGCGGCCGATAAAATACGGATCAGCTCAGCCGCGCCCACCTGGGACTGCCAGCGGTAATGCGGGGAAAAGCGGCAAGCGCCGCCGTCGTCCTTGGGCTGCAGGTAGGGCAGCGCTTTCCCGCCCCAGGTCGCGTCTGCGGCACTGGTCATGCCGCCGCAGGTGGAATGGCAGAACACCTTGGCCAGTTTTCCCCTGAAATAAAGCACCAGTCCTTTTGTCTGATCGATCACGGCGAGGATTTCCGGATTTTCCCCGGACAGGCCGCGGTAATACTGACAGTGGGTGGTGTCACAAAAATCATAACCTTGGCTGCGGTGGCGGCCGGCATTGGCCAGCGTATACGTCCGGCTGACCAGCGCCTGGCACTTCAGGGCTTCGCCGCTCGCGGCCATTTCACTGCCGATGACCCCATAGAGATATTCATCCAAAGCCAGCGAATTCAGCAGCTGCAATGACCCGTTATGGGCGCTGACGGAAAATGTTCCCCTGAATTCCCTGGCCGGGAAATCGGGCACTTGGATGCGCAGGGCAACGCCGGGAATCTCGGGTTGGATCAGCACCTGGGCGCAGTCTACGGCTTTTGCCCCAGGCCAGCGGCATTGCAGCCGCTGAGGCGACCGCCAGGCAATGCGCACATCCGGGCAAATGTTTTTTGCAGTTCCGGCCGAACAGACGATCATCCCTTTTGCGGCCATGACGCGGGCACTCCGGGGCTGCAACCGTGAAAAGACCGAAACCGTGACCTTCCCATCGGCGGCAGCCACCGGGGACCGAAGCGGACCGGCAAGCAGCACCAGCCCGGCCAGCAGCGAACAAAGAAAGGACTTTCTCATTGCCTGCGGCGGCAGCGGCAATAAGTGATCAGCTCCCGGGTGGAACTGTCTTCGTCAGGCGCCGTTTCGGCATTCCCCGCCAGCCGGGGCAAAATTTTTTTTGCCAGGCTTTTTCCCAGCTCCACTCCCCACTGATCGAAGGAAAAGATATTCCACAGCACCCCCTGGACGAATACCTTGTGCTCATACAGGGCGATCAATTTGCCCAGCACTTCGGGAGTGAGTTCTTCAGCCAAGATGGTATTGCTGGGACGATTGCCCGGAAATTCGCGAAAAGGCAGCAGGGTCTCGGGAATGCCTTCACCTGCTAGCCCGGCCCGGGACCTGCCGAAGGCCAGGGCCCGGCTCTGGGCAAACATGTTGGCCAGCATTTGTTCATGGTGATCCTTGTATGGGTTCAGGGAACGGCAAAAGCCGATGAAATCGCAGGGCACCGCCTGGGTGCCCTGATGCAGCATTTGAAAAAAAGCATGCTGACCATTGGTTCCCGGCTCACCCCACAGCACCGGTCCGGTCGAATAACGGGTCGCCCGTCCAGCGCGGTCGACGCATTTGCCGTTTGATTCCATTTCCAATTGCTGCAGGAAAGCGGGGAAGCGGCGCAAGTACTGATCGTAGGGGAAAACGGCATGGGTGTGGGCGTCATGAAAATTGACCTGCCAGATGCCGAGCAGGGCCAACAGCACCGGCAGGTTCGTCTGCCAGGGCGATGAGCGGAAATGGTTGTCCATGTTCCAATAGCCGCGTAGCATTTCCGTGAAGCGCTCGGGACCGATCGCCATCATGACCGGAAGACCGACCGCTGACGCAAGGGAATAGCGGCCGCCCACCCACTCCCAGAATTCGAAGATGTTTTCAGGGGCGACACCGAAAGCCAGGGCCGCCTGCGGATTGGCGGTCGCGGCCGCGAAGTGACCGGAAAGTGCAGCCTGAGGAACGGAATGTTCCAGGAGCCAGGAGCGGGCGCCGGCGGCGTTGGCCATGGTCTCCTGGGTGGTGAACGTCTTGGAGGCGATGACGAAAAGAGTGTTTTCCGGCGACAACGGCCGCAAGGTTTCGGCCAGGTGCGTGGGATCGAGGTTGGATACGAAATAAAAATGCAGGTCACGCCGGGAGTAAAAACGCAGTGCCTGGCAGGCCATCTGCGGCCCCAGGTCGCTGCCGCCGATGCCCAGGTTGACAATATGGGTCAGCGGCCGGCCGCCAGGGCTCAGCCAGCGGCTCGATCTTATTTTTTCAGCGGCCGCGGTCATGCGCTCCCTGACCTGGCGGATGGCCGGCGAGACGTCGGCTCCATCAACCCGAACCGCTTTGCCGGAAAAATCGCGCAACGCCCAATGCAGCACCGGGCGGTTTTCGGTCTCATTGATTTTCTCCGCCCCGAACATCCGATCGATCTCGCTTTCCAGACCGCAGGCGCGAGCCAGCCGGAACAGCAGTTCCATGGTTTCTGAAGTGACGGGATGCTTGGAATAATCCAGGTGAATGCCTTCGGCTGTAACTGAGAATCGGCGGCCGCGCTCGGGATCGGCGGCGAAAAGGTCGCTCAGGTGCAGCTTGGCATTTTTTTTTGCGTGTTGGCGCAGCGCCTGCCATTCGCTTGTCCGGGTCCTGTTGTGCCGGTCCATGGCGTCTCCTTTTTCAGTTTTATACATTTTCCACCCGCCAAAGTCAAACCTTTTTGATTTTTATTTACAACCCCCTATGTGGGAGGGTATAAATCTTCTGGCTGTTAGGTACGGGCGGGTTTCGCCCCGAAGGGTGCGGCCCGCCCCTGCTTTTTTTC
>JADFDP010000010.1 GCA_018262835.1 Candidatus Aminicenantota bacterium | reverse complement strand
TTACGTCCTCGTTCACCTGCACTTCGGGGACATCACTGAACTCCCGCTTGACGGCTTCGGAAATATCAAGCGAAGTTTTTTCTTCAGCACACAGTTTCCAAATGAAAAAACCGGTGTTGTTCAGCAATTGAATGCGATTGCTGTCAGGATTAAAAAGGAGCGCGCCATCTTCATCTTCTTCCCGCAAATTGACAGCCGGATTTTGCATGTATTTGTTTTTCATGAATTCCCCACAATCAAAAATTAATTCTTTTTTTAAAAGACTATTATACATCCATTCAATATGTTTATCAATATTTTTTTGCGGAGATTTTACTTCCTTAACGTAATTTTTTTTGATTTCGTCTTTTGTGTTCTTTTTTTTTATTTGCTCCAGTAACCAATATTCTTCGTAAGAAATTTCGACCATTTCCCTTGTTTTTACATTCAATACCAAAGAGCCGTTATTGAAGTTTTCAACAAGCAAATCCGGATTAATAATAATATTTGCCTTGATATTCATTTTAGCATTATACCAAAAAATTTGTTTTTCCAGCTATTGAATAATTCAGAGGAACATTTAATTTTATTCTAAGGGAAATTGGATTATAATTCCAAGTAATGAAATCCTGGCTCGCATACCTGAAAGGTGCACTGAGCCGCCGCCTGCCCGACGACAAGCTGGCCGCCGGGCAAAAGACCGACCGGCTGCGCGCCAATCTGAAAAACCTGCTGCCTTTCGCCAAGCGCCACTGGCGCAAGGGCGCCCTGGGAGTGCTGCTCATCCTGCTGACCTCGCTGCTGGCCTTTCCCGGCCCGCTCATCACCCGCTACCTGATCGACAAGGTCATCCTGGGCAAGCAGCTCTCCCTGCTGCTGGGAGCGATCCTGCTCCTGGCCGGCACCAAAGCGGCCGGCGTCCTTTTCGGCCTGCTGCAGCAGTATTTTTTCACCCGCTTCGAGCAGGAAGTGCTGCTGGAGATCCAGCAGACCCTGTTCGACCGCACCCTGCGCCTGCCCAAATCCTTCTTCGACGCCAAGGAGACCGGCTACCTGATGTCGCGCCTGCTGGGCGACGTCAACGGCCTGCGCTGGTTTTTCTCTTCGTCCCTGGTCTACATGTTCAGTTCCGTCCTGCGCTTTGCCGGCGGCGCCGTTTTCCTGATCTATCTCAACTGGCGCCTGGCCCTGGCCGTGCTGGTGGTGCTGCCCCTGATGTTCGCCTCGGTGCGCTTTTTCGGCGGCAGGCTGCGCGTGTTGAGCCATCATGGCATGGAGCGCCAGGCCGAAGTCTACCAGTCGGTGCAGGAATCGCTGGCCCAGACCTCCCTGATCAAGGCCTTCGCCACCGAAAAGCATACGCTGAACTCCCTGATGGGCAAGCTGCGCGCCTCGCTGCAGGTGGGCATGGAGCAGCACACGCTGAGCTCCGTGGCCAACCTGGCCATCGGCCTGGCCCCCGATCTGGCCCATTTGATCGTCATGGCCGGCGGCGCGTTCCTGGTCATCCGCGGGGAATGGAGCGTGGGCTCGCTGCTGGCCTTTCAATCCTACGTCGGCTTCGTCTACGGGCCGGCCCAGTTCCTGGCCCAGGCCAACTTCCAGTGGCAGAACGCCGTGGCCTCGCTGGAGCGGGTATCGGCCCTGTTCGACGTGGTGCCCGAAGAGCACGCCGGCGTGGGAGTGAACGCCGAGCAGCTGCGGGGAGAAGTGGAATTCCAAAACGTCTCTTTCTCCTACAACGGCCTGGACACGGTCTTGCAGGACATTTCCTTCAGCGTCCGGGCGGGCGAGCACATGGCCGTGGTCGGCCCCAGCGGCGTGGGCAAGACGACTCTGGTCAGTCTGCTCCTGCAATTCTACCGTCCGCAGCAGGGGCGGATCCTTATCGACGGCCGGCCGGCGGAGGAATACGAGTTGACTTCTTTACGCCGGCGCATCGGCTACGTGCCGCAGTCGCCGACGCTGCTTTCCGGCACCATCGCGGAAAACCTGCGCTACGGCGATCCCGAGGCAAGCGAAGCCCAGATCGAAAAAGCGGCGCGGGCCGCGGGCATCCACGATTTCGTCGCCGCTCTCCCCCAGGGCTACCAGTCTCTGGTCGGCGAGCGCGGCGTCAATTTTTCCGAGGGACAGAAGCAGCGCCTGGCCATCGCCCGCGCCCTGGTCAAGGATCCGGACATCCTGGTATTGGACGAACCAACCTCGTCCCTGGATGCGCTGACCGAAGAATCGATCTTCGCCTCGCTGCCCAAAATGGTGAGCGGCAAGACGCTGTTCATCATCGCCCACCGCCTGATCACCATCCGCCAGGCCGACCGCATCCTGTGCTTCAACGACAAGGGGCTGGTCGGGGCCGGCAGCCATGATGAATTGCTGAAAACATGCGAATATTACCAGACGCTGCTGCGCAGCCAGATGGCGGCGCCGCAAAGCCAGGGGAAAAAGGCCGATCCGGCCTAAGCGCATCTACAAATTCAGGGCGGCCATGACCAGCCGCGTCAGCGGCAGGGTAAGAAAATCGAAAAAATTGAAATAAGCCCCGGCCAAAAGCAGGATAAAGCCATAAGGCTTAATGTCTTCGAAAGCCGACAGGGCGTCGCCGTTCAAAAAAAGCTCGGCGGCGCCGGCGCCGGCCAGCGGCGGGATGGGCAGCAGGTTAAAGGCGCAGAGACAAGCATTGCTCAAACAGAAGGAAATCAGGATCTGAAGCAGCAGCGGCGACGACAGCCAGCCGGCGCTTCCCAGGCCCAGGATGAGGCCGATGCCGGCCAGGGCCAGCAGCAGGTTGACCACGGGGCCGGCGGCGGCGATCAGCAGGCCGTCGCGGCAGGGGCGGCGCAGGTTGTCGAGGTTGATTTCCAGAGGCTTGGTCCAGCCCAGGACCGGCAGTCCGCGGAAGAGCAGGAAAAGCGGCAGCAGCACGCTGCCGATCCAGTCGACCCGGGCGAAAGGATTGTCGGCCGCCCGCTGCCTGGAGGCGGCTTCCGTGTCGCCGAGACGGCGGGCCATCCAGACGCGGGATTTATCGTGGACCCACAAGGAAAAAACAACTACGGAGAGATTCAGCCCGAGAATAAAATAGCGCATCACGGCCGGGAAGAGGTTGTGCAGGACAAGGACGTCGTCTTCAGATCTGGCCGAACAGCTTCATCTGCTCCTTGACATAATCGGGGATCTTGGATGCGTAAAGGGCATCGTGGGAAAGTTCGACGACATTTTTATTGATCTTGATCTGGGTGTTTCCTTTGAAAGTAAATTTCCTGCCTTTGGCAAAGAGATTGCCGATCGGACCGCAGCCCTTCTGCACTTTGCATACTTCGGTTTCGGGCACCGGGAAACCCAGGATGATGTCTTTTTTCTTTTCTTCATCACGGAAACGGACGATGATCAGTTCGGGAGTTACCGAAAGCAGTTCGCCTTTGAAAGTCTTGTCCTGAATGAAGACCTTGACTTTTCGGCCTTCGGGCAGACCGCCGATCACTGGCTTACAGATGCAAGCTGAAAGAATCAGTATAACCGAAAGTAGCAGTATAATTTTTTTCATAGTAAACCTCCAACTTTATTTGTTTTAACACAGAAAAAAACATTTTTCAAGTCCCAAGAAGGGATTCCCCGGTTCGGCCGCTCACGTTCAGCAGTTCATTGCTGATTTAGGACGTCCAGGTATGAAGCCAGCTCCAAAACGCGCCGTTTAACCAGGTCCACCCGGTCGGCGGCCAGCATGTTGGCGTACATCGTGCCATCCAAGCCGCCATAGAATCTGGCCAGCCATGCCAGTTCCCGGTCACGGAATGCGATCCAGGCCCGCTGCGCTTCGCGCAAAACGCTCCTGGCTTCGACGCCCAGCCGGCCGCTCAGATCCTGGTAGACGCGGTTCAGTTCCAGATCCCATTTTTCATAGGCCTGTCCCAGGCAATTGTTCATGCCCCGGGTGGATGGATCTTTTTCCATGCAGCCGGTCAGCCAGTCATCAATGGGATGTTTGGCCGCGCTGCCGGCGCTCTGAAGCGGCAGGCAGACCGCCCACAGCGCCCAGGTGAATAAAAGCGTTTTTTTCATGCCCTCATTGTAGCGGAAGCCGCGGGAGCGGGCAACCCGGCATCCAAGATCCAACAGAATTCAATCGCCAAAGGTCAGCAGAAACAACTTCTGCCAATAAGCGGCTTCACGAAAAACGGCCGCCGTTGCAATCTTTCCGGCAGCTTTTTCCGTCCCCGGCAAACGCAGCAGCGGTCTGCCGTCTTTGAAATAGATCCTTTCTTCGCCGGCCGTGCCGTCGCCCATTTTTTCACTGCGGAAAAAAAACACAAGATCACCGCCGGCAAAATAGAATTCGCGGTACAGGGAAGCCGCGGCAGCCGTTTCGCGGACCTCGACCTTGGCCAGCACCGATTCGGCCCTCCGGCCTTCGGCCGCTGCGAATTCAGGCTGGTCGCCGTACCAGAAAGCGGCCTTTTTCAAATAGTTGCCCACCGCCCGCCAGGAACCGCCGCGGCCGTTGACCGTCAGCTCATTGCAATACAGGCCGCCGGCTTCGCCCTTTTGCGCCAGGACGATCGCCGCCGCGGTTTCCGCGTACAGTTTTTTTATTTCTTGAACTCCCGGATCTTCGGCCGCCATGACCCAATCCCCAAGGAGAAAACAGATCACGAAAGCGATCCCTGATTTCGTCATTGGTCGCCCTGGCAGCACATAACCGTAAAACTGCCGCCTTGATCCGATTTCGTTCGCTTCATTCTCTTCACCTTATACCGAAAAACGTACACCTTTCGCCGCTTGACCTTATCCCTTCCATATGCCCAGCTGGCGCAGCAGGTCCATGCCGTCCCATTCCCCCCAGCGCTCGCTGATCTTGCCCATGCTGACGGTCAGGATCTCGATGCCGCGAAAGGTAATGCGCTTCCCGGTCGGCTCGATCCCGAGATAGGCGCCCAGATGGGTGCCGGTTCCGGCCCAGCGGATGGCCACTTGGCCCAGCGCTTCATCGATCAGGATTTCCTCCACGGCCGCGTAGAAATCCGGGAAGGCCTTATAAAAATCCTTTACGCCGGCGGCGAAACCCTCACGGTCCCCCTTGCGCCTGCCCGGCGCCCAATCAATGAAATGGGCAGCATGCATTTCAGCGACCGCCGCAGCGTTCCCTTTTTGCCACAACTCGCTCATCCAGTGCTGAGCCAATGTTTTCAGTTTCTCTTTCATGACTTCTCCTCGCAGTTTTTCATAAAAACCGGGCTACTTCAATATTAAATTCCTTCTCTCAGGCGGGCTTGCCTTTCCCACCTTGACATTTCATAGCACAAGCGGAAATCGTTTGCAATTTTTCGCTGCCGCAAGCAGGACCGGTTGTAATTCCAACCCGAACAAGGTATAATTCGCATTCATTCCCCGGGCCGAAAAAGGAGCCGCGCATGCGAGCAAAAATCATCCTGATCCTTCTCTTCTTCAGTACTCCGAACTTGACCGCCAAGGAGGGAATGTTCCGCCTGGACGACATCACGCCAACCATGGCCCGCGATATGAAGGCCATGGGCTGCCAGCTTGATCCGGCCGATATTTGGCGGCCGGGAAACAAGTGCCTGGCCATGGCCGTGCTCAACATGGGCGGCGGCACCGGCTCGTTCGTCTCCTCCGACGGCCTGATTCTCACCAACCACCATGTGGCCTTTAACGCCGTGCAAAGCCTGTCTTCTCCACAGTGCAACTACATCCGCGACGGCTTTCTGGCCAGCAGCCGCAGCGAGGAGATGCCGGCCCCCGGCTACGGCGTCAAGGTCATGAGCGGCTTTGAGAACGTCACCCCCCGGTTTCAATCCGCCCTCCGCCCGGGATTGGATCCGCAGAAACGCTACCGTCTGATCGAAAATATTTCCCGGGAGTTGATCCGCGCCGGTGAAAAGATCCCTGGCAACGAATGCTCGGTCGCCCGCTTCTATGGCGGCAGGGAATTCTACCTGGTCACGTACTTCAAGATACGGGACATGCGCGTGGTCTACGTGCCGGCCCGATCCATCGGCGAGTACGGCGGCGAAATCGACAACTGGATGTGGCCGCGCCACTGCGGCGATTTTTCCTTCCTGCGCGCCTACGTGGGCAAGGACGGCCGCCCGGCCGGTTGGGCCAAGGACAACATTCCATTCCGGCCGCAGCACTATTTCCGCATCGCCAAGACCGCTTTGCGTCCAGGCGATTTCACCATGATCCTGGGCTATCCCGGCACCAGCAAACGCTGGGCCACGGCCGCCGAGATCGGCAGCGAAGTTCAGGCCAACTATCCCGAACGCATCACCTTGCTGGCCCGCTACATCGAACTGCTCGAAAAAGTTTCGGCGGCGGACGAAACGGTGACGATCAAGAACGCCGCCGTTTTGAAGGGGCTCTACAATTCGATCAAGAACAACCGCGGCCTGCTCGCCGGGCTGCGAAGAAACCGGGTTCACGAATTCAAGCTGGCAGAGGAAAAACAGCTGGCCGCATTCATCGCGGCCAAACCCGAGCTGCAGGGCAAATTCGGCCGGCTTCTGGGCGACATCCAGCGCCTGGCCGCTGCTGAGCGGGAGATCGCTTCGCTGGATATAATTTATAGCAGATTGACCAGCGGCTGCCGTCTCTTTGACTGGGCGCTGACCCTGAACCGGTGGGGCCGCGAGAAAACCAAGAGGGACCTGGACCGCGAACCCGGCTTCATGGAACGCGACATGGCCGTCAAAAAAGAAAAGCTGCCGGTTAGCCAGAGGAATCTGGACCTGGCCACCGACAAGGCGGCCCTCGCCTTTTTCCTGAATGAACTTTTGGCGGCCGACAAAGCGGGCGCCTTCAAGAACCTGGCCAAGGAAATCCAGCAGGCAGCCGGGAACGGGCGCGGCGAAAAGATCGCCGCTTTTGTCGACGCGCTCTTCGGCCACACGCGATTGGGCGATCTGGAATTCAAGCTGAAAATGTTCGCCGCTGACGTCCAATCCCCGGTCGCGGCCCCGCAGGACGCGTTCCTCTCCCTGGCCGCGAGGATCCAGCCCGATATCGATGCCTTCAACCGCCGCAAAAACGCCATTGCCGGCAGTTGGCTCCAGCTTAAGCCCTTGTATGTCGAGGCCATCATGAGGCTGCGCCCGCAAGCGCTCTGCTATCCCGACGCGAATTCCACCCTGCGCTTCAACTACGGCCGGGTGGAAGGATATTCGCCGCGCGACGCCGTCATTTACGCCCCGTTCACTACCCTGGCCGGAGTGCTGGCCAAAAACAGCGGCAAATCCCCTTTTGATCTCGACGCCAAGATGATCGCCGCGGCCAGCGGCCAGGGCCGCGCCCGCTACAGCGATCCGGTTTTGGGCGACGTCCCGGTCAATTTCCTGACCAGCAACGACTCCACCGGCGGCAACTCGGGCAGCCCGGTGCTCAATGGCCGTGGCGAGCTGGTCGGCGTGCTCTTCGACGGCAATTACGAAGCGCTGGGCAGCGATTTCTTTTACCAGCCGGACCTCACCCGCTCCGTTCATGTCGATATCCGCTACATCCTGTTTGTCGCCGACCAGGCCAATCGAGCCGGCAACGTGCTGGCGGAACTGGGTGCGGATTGATGGAAAAAATCGCCATTCTCTTCAATCCCAGCGCCGGCAAGGGCCGGGCCGGCCAAAAACGCCGAGCTCTGCAAAAATGCCTCAAGGAAGAGGGGATCGCCTGCGACTGGTTCGAGTCGCGCCACGAAGACGACCTGCGCGACCTGGTCAAAGTGACCGCCGCGGACTACCCGACCCTGGTGGCCGCCGGCGGCGATACCACCTTGCTGATCGTGATCAACGAACTGATGCGCCTGAAATCCGCCAACACCCTGGGCATGATCGGCCTGGGTTCCTGCAACGACGTGGTCAAGGAATTCGAACTCCACTCCCTGAAAAAAGCATGCCAGGCCATCCGCCGCAATCGTTCGCGGCAGATCGACCTGGGCATGGTCCGCGAGGGCAGAAAGATTCTGCGCTACTACCCTGGACAGGCATCCATCGGGCTGGCCGTGTTGATCAACCAGTACGTCGAGCGGGTGGTCAGGCGCAGTCCGCGCCTGGGCAAGTACCAGACCCTTTCCGGCATCCGCGGCGGCTGGCAGGCTTTCCGCTCAGCCGAAGTCCCGATCAAGCTGGACGTGGAATTTGAAAAAGGCCGCGTCAGCGGCGAATTCATGCTGGCGGTGTTCAACAACATCCGTTATTACGCGGCCGGGAAAATGGCCTCGCCGCGGGCGCGCACCGACGACGGCCTGCTGGACGCGTTCCTGGTAAAAAAATGCTCGTTTTCCCGTTTGGCCTATATTACGTTTCTGACCCCGCCCGCGGCTTACGCCGACAAAAAGGAAGCGGTTTCCATCCAGGCCCCGAAATTCGTGGTCAGCTCCGACAAGCCTTTCGCCGTGCAGATCGACGGCGAAGTCCTGAGCGAAGAGGGTCGCTCCCGCCAATTCCGCAAACTTGAATTCGCCTCGGCCCCGCGGGCGTTGAAAATCATTTCTTGATCCTTGCGGCTGTGGTATAATTCCCGGCAAGGGCAACGGGGGTGCGCCATGAAATACAAACTATTTTCCGGGCAGGGAGCCGAGCTGGAAAAAAAGATCAACGAATGGCTCAGGCCCAACCTCGACTTGCTGCACGTCACCCAGAGCACGGTGAGCGCCATGGTGGGCGATAAAAACGTGCCATACACCATCATCTCTGTCTTTTATCAGGAAAGAGGGATCGTGGAGCAGCGCAACCTGGATTGAGTTCGCTGCGGAAGAAAAAAATGCCGGAGGAGGGAATCGAACCCTCACAAGGATAAACCCCGTCAGATTTTGAGTCTGATGCGTCTGCCAATTCCGCCACTCCGGCCAGTATCAGGTGACATTATAGATAGCGGCGCCTGCTTTGTCAACCGGGCCGCCGCCCCGTCCAAAAATTAAATTTTGATTGCAAATCACCTCTGCCCAGGGCTATAATTCGCTCTTGCAGGAGGCAGGATGAAAAAACAATTATTTTTCGTCGCGATCGTGTTCATGTTGACCGCCCTGGCCTGGCCGCTGCCGACCCCCGACCAATTCCTGGGCTTCAAGCTGGGCAGCGACCGCAATTTAGCCCATTACAACCAGATCAAGGCCTATTTCGAATTGTTGAGCCGGGAATCGCCGCGGCTAAAGACATTCACTTTGGGAAAAACCACCCAGGGCAACGATCTGTTCATGGCGGTAATTTCCGACGAAGCCAATCTCAACGAACTTGAAAAATATACCCAGATCACCCGCAAGCTGGCCCAGGGCGAAATAGAACCGGCCGCGGCCGAGCAGCTGGCCGCCGACGGCAAAGCCATCGTTTTCGTCACCTGCAGCCTGCATGCCACCGAGATCGCCTCCTCGCAAATGGCCATGGAACTGGCCTATCGATTGGCTGCCGGGGCGACGGCCGGCATTCAGGATATTTTGCAAAACGTCATCCTGGTGCTTTTTCCCTCGGTCAATCCCGACGGGCAGATCATGGAAGTGGAATGGTACAACAAAACCAAGGGCACGGAATATGAAGGCTCGGGCGTCCCCTACCTTTATCACTGGTATGCCGGTCACGATAACAACCGCGACTGGTTCAAGATCAGCCTGAAAGAAACCGAATTGATTGTCAAGGAAATCTACCATAAGTGGTTCCCGCAGATTGTCGTCGACGAACACCAAATGGGCAGCAGCGGTGACCGCTTTTTCGTTCCTCCTTACCAGGATCCGCCGACACCGGGCGTCCATCCCCTGGTCTGGCGGAGCATCAATCTCATCGGTTCGCGCATCGGCTATGACCTGGAAAAGTTGGACCTCAAGGGCGTGGCCTCGCGCGGATTTTTCACCGGCTGGTGGATCGGCGCCCTGGACGATTCGGCCTGGTTCCACAACATTCCGGGCATTCTGTTCGAGGGGGCTTCCGTGGGCCTGGCCACACCGATCTTCATCGAACCCGAAGAAGTGGAAAGCGCCGAAAGCTTTAAAAACGAGGAACGCGTTTTCAGCCCCAATCCATGGAAAGGAGGCTGGTGGCGTCTTTCCGACCTGGTGACCTACGACCTGCAGGCCACGCTTTCGGTGCTGAACACCGCCGTCCGCCAGAGAAAGGAAGTGCTTCTGGACACCTACCAGATCGCCCGCGAAAACATCGCCCGGGGCGAAAGCGAAGCGCCCTACGCCTTTATCGTCCCACGCCAGCAGCACGACCCGGCGGTGGCCGAACGCTTCATCAAGGCCCTGCTCAAATCGAACATTCGCGTCTTCCAACTCACCCACCCGGCGCGCGTCGGCGACATCATGTTTGACAAAAAATCCTTTGCCGTTCCGTTGGCCCAGCCTTACCGCGCTTTCGTCAAGAATATATTTGAGAATCAGCACTACCCCGACATACGCAAAAATCTCAAGGCCGAGCCCGAGCTGCCCTACGACATGGCGGCCTGGACGCTGCCGATCGGCATGGGAGTCAAGACCGTTGCGGTCAATGAGCCGCTGAAAGCGCTGATGGAACCGGTGGCCATGGAGCAGCTCCTCAAAAGCCAGTTCCCGGAAGAGCTTGAAGAATATGTCATCCTCGATTCCCGCCATAACCATTCTTACCGGGCCGCCTTTGAGCTGCTGGGCAGGGGCAAAACGGTTTACCGCAACTCACACTGCCCCGATTTCCCAGCCGGCTCCTTCATGGTCAGGAAAAGCGAAGCAATGGAAATTTTGAGGAAAGTCCATGCCGAAGCCCCCCTGACGCTGACTTCCAGAAAAGAATTGCCGCTGCAGCAGTTCCGCCGCCTGCGGCCCTTCAAAGCGGGACTTTATCAAAACTGGGGACACAACATGAGCGAGGGCTGGCTGCGCTATGTCTTCGATGAATACAAAATCCCCTACGAAACGGTGCATCCCAGGGACGTGGCCAAAAAGGACTTCGCCAGCAAGTTTGATATCATGGTATTTGCCGGTGCCTCGGAAAGCGAGATCGAAAGCGGCAAGCCGCCGAAGAAATGGGAAAAATGGGCAACCCCGGCCCCCGCCGAATTCTCCGGCGGCATCAATGAAAAAGGGGAAAAACTGCTCAAGGAAATGGTCAAAAACGGCAAAACTCTTATTTTCATGGATGAATCGTGCAATTACGCCATCAATAAGTTTAAAATGCCGGTGACCAACATCATGGAGGAAAACAGCAAAGTGGTCTGCCCTGGTTCCTACTTGAGGGCGGAGGTCAAAAATTCCGAATTGACCGCGGGCCTGGGCGCGACCGCCGCCGTTTTTTTCAGGGATACGCCGACTTTCGAGACGTATCTTCCCAAGGCGGCCGATGAAAGCCGCACTACCCCCTTGGTTTTTGGCGAACGGGACCTGTTGCTCTCCGGCTGGTTGGAGGGCGAGGGACAGCTGGTGCGCAAATCCCTGCTGGTCGATTTCCGCAAGAACAAGGGCAGGATCATTCTCATCGGCCCCGATATTATTCATCGCACCCACGGAGAGGGAACTTACAAGATCATGTTCAATTCCCTGCTCTCCGCGGCGGAGACAGACTAGGTTCGAAGCACTCGGCTTACGGCGTACGGCAGACGGCTTACGGCAGCAGCATAAAACGATCTATCGTGATTCGCAACAGCCATCGATCGGCCTATTGCTTATTTCTTTCATAACTCGTCATATTCATAAGCTGGCTCTGCTAACAGTAACACTATCACTAACACTATAGATTGTTTAGATTTTTTCCCGGCGCTGGCGGCCGGTTACGTCGCGGCGCCTATTTCATTTCGGCAACTTCTCTCGGCGCTGGCGGGCACTAACGCCACCGGCGACTCAAGTCGCGCTCACGTTAGTTGTTAAAAAGATGCCGCGTGCCGGTTACGTCGCGGCGCCTATTTCATTTCGGCAACTTCTCCCGGCGCCGGCGATGATGGGAAATCGCCCGGCGGTGGACCTCGTCACGGATGTTCTGCAGCAGGAGCCTGGGCAGGGTCCCGGGTTCCAGTATCAGGGAAGATCCATCCTCCATGAAAATCCGTTCCTCCCCCTTGGCCAGCGCCAGCAGGTCGCAGGACAACCCCAGTTCTTTCTTGACCTGAACGGCCGCCCCCAGCTGCGGCAGGCCGCCGTCGATGAGCAGCAGGTCGGGGGGGGAAGGCTGCCGGCGAAAACGCCGGGTCAGCACTTCCTTCAGGGCCTCGGTATCGCCGGCGGCGGCGGCGCGGATGATGTAGCTGCGGTACAGCCGCTTTTCCGGTCGGCCGTTCTTGAAAACCACTTGCGCGCCCACGCGGTGCTTTTCGCCCAGATGGGAAATGTCGAACCCTTCGATATGGGCAGGGAAATGCCGCAGGCGCAATAGCCTTTCGATCTCTGTGCCCAGGGCGCGATAATCGCTTTTCTGAACGAAAAGGGCCAGGTTTTTCAGTGCCAGGTCCAAAACCTGTCTCTTTTTCCCCTGACGGACGGTCCGAATGCCGACCCGGTGGCCCGCCTGGACGGAAAACAGGCCGGACAGCCCCTCGCTCTGGGCCGGCAGGCGCGCGACAATGATCTCCGCCGGCAAAGGCCGGCGCCGGTAAAAATCGATCATGAATTCCCTTAAGACCTCATCCTCGGCATCGTGGAGGGTCTGCAAGTTGAAATAACCGCTCTGGCTCACCCGGCCGCCTGCAATCGCGAAATGGACGAAAAAAGCATCCCGCCCCAGGACGCAGGCGGCCAGCACGTCAAAATCACCGCGCGAACGGGTGGAGATATAGGACCGCAGCGAATAATTTTTCATCAGTTCCAGGTCTTCCTTGATTTTTTGCGCCTGTTCGAAATTCAGGTCAGCGGCCAGACGATGCATGCGCTCGCCAAGCTTGGTCGCGATCCTCCCCTTGCGACCTTTCAGAAAATCAAGGGCATATTCCACCTGCTGGCGGTAGAGAGAACGTTCGATCTTTCCGGCGCATGGCGCCGAGCAGCGCTCGATATGGTAATACAGGCAGGGCGTTCCTCTATTAAAAAGCGCATTGCCGCAGGTGCGCAGGCGAAAAAGCCGGGTGACGGTATCAATGAGATTCTTTGCTTTCCTGGCGTTAACCAGCGGCCCCAAGGCGAAATTCCCGGCCTTGATTTTCCGGGAATAGCCGATGGCGGGAAAATCCTCGGCCAGGGTGATCTCAATTGACGGAAAACTCTTGTCATCCTTGAGCCGGATGTTGAAAGGGGGCTGATAGCTGTGCACCAGATCGCTTTCCAGCAGCAAGGCATCGGCCTCATCATCGGTGACGATGAAATCCAGGACAGCCGACCGTTCCAGCAGGCTGCGGATCATCGGGTTGTCCTTTTTCTGAAAATACTGGGCGACGCGCTTTTTTAAATTGACCGCCTTGCCGATATAGAGCGCTTTGCCGGCCGCGGTTCGAAAAATATAGATCCCCGGACGCTCCGGAAGATCGTGGTTATTTTTCAGCACCCGGGGCGGTTTTTTTGGATTTTTCCGCCAGACGGCTGATCTTGCTGATTTGGCGCAGCGACTTTTTGGCATATTTGGACTTGGCGTGGCTGCCGACCACACGCTGGAAAAACGAAAGCGCCGAATCGTAGTCTTTCATGGCCGCATAGGTTTTGCCGGTATAATAAAAAAGCTTGTCGTTGGCGGCGAAATCCGGATATTCGTCCATGACCTGCTTGAAGCGGGCGATGGCCCCGGAGAAGGATTTCATGACAAAATTGTAATAACCGATCAGGTAATAATGCCGGGCCAGGTTCTGCCGGCAGCCGTCGATTTTCTTTTGGGCCTGCTCGGCCTCGGGAGTTCCGGGATACTGCTGGATCACCCCTTCGAAGGCCTTGATGGCGGTGAACGTGTTGGTTTGATCGCGTTCCGGCTTTCTGACCTGCTGGAAATAGCACAAGCCGATCTGATACTTGGCATACACCGCGTCGGGAGAGTAGGGGTAGAGGTTGACGTATTCCTGGTATTCGGCTGCCGCCATGATCAGCGAAGCGGAATCTCGTTCCCGGAAATACGCATCGCCGATGCCCAGCTTCGATTTGTTGGCGTAAATGGAATCGGGATACAGCTGCGCGACCTCCTTGAAGAGCAAGCGGGACTTTTCAGGGTCCTTTTTCATGTATTTCAAGGCGCTTTCATACATTTTTTTGTCCGAGCCCTTTTCGCTCGGGTCAATGCTGATGCCTTTCTTGGAGCGACAGCCGGCGGCACCAACCAACAGTATGAGCAAAAGCGGCAAAATGGTTTTTTTCATGATTGACTCCATTGCATTTGATTTAAAAATTTCTTGATTGTTTCTTCTATGTTTTCGGCATTGAACAAGGATGTTCCCACTACGAACAAGTCGGCGCCGGCCTCCTTCAGGAGCACGGCATTGGCGGCATTGATGCCGCCATCGACCTGCAGCAGGCAGTGACTTTTCTGGCCAACGATCTCCCTTTTCAACTGCGCCGCCCGCTCCAGGGAAGCGGCAATGAATTTCTGGCCGCCATACCCGGGGAAAACACTCATCAGCAGGACATAATCGGCCATGCCTAAAAAGGGCCGCACCTTCTCCAGGGAAGTGTCGGGATTCAGCGCCAGGCCGGCGCGGCAGTTGCCGTCCCGGATCATTTGCAGCAGGCCGGGCGTATCACCGGCGGTTTCAACATGAACAGAAAGCCAATCCACTCCGGCCTTGATGAAATGCGGGATCATTTTGGCCGGGTTGCTGACCATCAGGTGGGCGTCAAGTCGGAAGGAAAACTTCTCCTTGAGCGCCCGCGCCAACCCGGGGCCGAAGGAGATGGTATCGACGAAATGTCCATCCATGATGTCCAGGTGAATGAAATCGATGCGGCTTTTTTCAAATTCGCGCAATTTATCCTGCAAATTAAAAAAATTGGTGGACAGGATAGAGGGGAAAATGGGGTTCATTTGCTGATCTGAATTCCGATCAGATTCTTTGAGCTGATTTCGAACCCCGGAGAAGGGAATTGCTTGAGGATGACGCCCGGCTTCAACCCGAAATAGGGTACCTCTTCGATCTTCGCTATTTTCAAACCACGGCTCTCAAAGAAGACCAGGACCTTGGCCGCTTCGTTGCCGATCAGATCGGGCATGACAAAAGAACGGCTTTCTCCGCCCTTGGAAATGAGCAGATCAATGGCCGAACCTTCGGCCATACGGCTGCCGGCCGGAAGCGACTGGCTGATGACGCAGTCCGGCAAAACATCAGCGGCAGTGATGAAAGCGCTATGGCCTTTTTTCAACTTGCTTTTCTTCAGCAGCGCTTCACATTCCTTCTGGCCCAGTGCGACCAGCCGTGGCACCACCGTCTGCCCGACTTCCGATGCCACGAAGATCTTCACTATCGATTTCACCTTGACACTGGTCTCCGGAGCCGGGAACTGGTTGACCACGGTATTCGGAATATAGGTGCCACCGAAATCGCCGACGACTTTTTTCAAATAGATCCCCTTTTTGGCGGCGATGGCATACGCTTCCCGGAGCGGTTTGCCGAGCAGATCGGGTGCCATGACCTCATCGCCCTTGACCAGCAGGCTGACGGTCGAAAAAACAGCCAGAAAAAAAACCAAAAAATAACCAAGGATAATTCCGGCAATTTTCCCGGCCAGCAACACTTTTTTGTTCATCAGGGCCTTAATTTACCATATCGGTACCATAAATGCAAACCGTTCAGGAGGGAAAAGCCGCCGTTACTTGGTCATTTTGCGCAGGCGCAGCAGCTTTTCCGTTTTTGAATAGACGCAGCCGCAGTAATCCTGATGCTTGACCCCCAAGGCCTCCGCCTGGCGGCGGGAGATGAGAAAACCGTTGTTTTTTTTGAAGTTCTCCGGCAAAAAGGCTATGCCGTACTTTTCAGCCAGCAGCAAGCCCTGTTCATTGATCTGAGCCGTCACTTTGTAAGGGCTGATCGACAGAGTGGAGGCCACGACATCGAACCCGTGCTCCCGGGCGTAAAGAAATGTTTTTTCCAGCCGGAAGCGGAAGCATACCGGACAGCGCCTGCCCCGTTCGGGTTCCCATTCCAGTCCACGGATGGCGGCAAACCATTCCCGCGTGTCGTAAGCGGCGTAGACCATGGGCCAGGCGAATTTCTCCGCAATTTTTGCCAGTTCCAGGCGGCGGAATTCAAATTCCCGAAAAGGCTGGATATTGGGATTGCAAAAAAAACCGCTGGCGGCGTAATCCGCCTGCAGCTTTTGCAGTACGTGCAGCGAACAGGGTCCGCAGCATACATGAAGCAAAAGCTTTTGTTTCACAGGCCGCAAAGTCTTTGCAGGTCATGCATCAGGATGCAGGCGCTGACGGCGACATTGAGCGAATCGATGCGCTCTTTCTGCTCGAGGCGGATCATGGGGAAACGCTCAAGCAGCCGCATTTCCAACCCTCGGCCCTCGTTGCCAAAAAGCAGCAGGCAGGGGAATTCCATGCGCGACACAGGCAAGGAGGATCCGCCAAGATGCGAGCCGGTCACATACACATGGGCTTTCCGGGCCCGGGCTTTGGCGATCAAGGCATCCACGGTAGGAAAAACCTGGAAAGGGACATCCAAAAGGGCCGTCTGGGCGCTGCGGATCACCTTGGGATGGTTGGCGCGCACGCAGCCGCCGGCCAGGGCCAAAGCCGACACGCCAAAGGCCGAAGCACAACGGAACACCGTTCCCAGGTTGCCCGGGTCCTGGACGCCGACCAAACCCAGCGCGATCTTTTGCCGGCTGAAATCAATTTCTCCGTCCGCAACGTCCAGCACGGCGACCATCTGCGGCCGGCTTTTCAGTTCGGATACTTTCCCCAGCACCTGGCTGCTGACCCGCCAGTACTCCTCGACCGTGGCCGCGATCTCGGGCAGGCAGCTTTCTCCTTCCGCGCTCACCAGCAGTTGCTTTACCGTGAGTTTGCGGGTCAGAATGTCGCAGACCAATTTTTCCCCTTCAAAAAAGAACAATTTTTCCTTTGCGGCCAGCAATTCTTTAAGGCGGGGGTTGGCGCGGGAATGGATTTCAATTTTCATTTTTAAAACTGACCGCGGTTCGGCTCAAACGGGATGTCCATTTTCGCTCCGGGTCGAGTATTTTGTAAATGCGGGCGAAACGTTCCTGACCGCCATGGGCGTAATCCATTTTCAAAGACAGCCCCTCTTCGCTGAGCGAAAAACTGTCGCCGGCAAACATCAGGGCCGCGACCTTCCCGTCGGCGGGCATTGCTTCGCTCCGGGCAAAGAAAAATTCAATGAACTGCAGATCCTTGTGGAACGAGGCATCGGCACCGACAAAAAGGGCCTTTTTGAACTGAAAGTCCGGCAGCGGCCGGTTCAGCGCTTCCAGCACTTCCTTATCCCCCAGGTCGCCTGCCACATGGACCTCGATCACCTCGGCGAATCCTTGCGCGCCAACGGGCAGCGGCGGCAGCGCGGCCATTTTGATGCGTGGATGAAACCCTTCGCTGTATTTGAAAAACAGCCCTGATTTCCGTAAAAGCCGCTCCAGGTATTGCATCATCGCCAAATGCGATAAAAAACGCAGGTCGTCTTTTTTCTCGTAGCGCAGGCGCAGCCGCCGGTACGCGGCAGGGGGGGCGAGCGTCGGTCCCGCTGCGCCTGCCCAGAGCGGGGAGGGAAATTCCTTCCGGCCGAACCGGCAGCCCCCGCAGGCAGCGCAATCCTCCGCAGCGCAAGGCGGTGTCGGCTCTGCCGCCCGGCTTCGCCTGTACTCCTCGGCCAGATACGGTTTGCGGTAATTCAATTCAACAAAGTCCCAGGGAAGTTCGGCCGCAAGCGGGAACTCGGACAGAAAAATCTCTCCACCCGTCTGCCGGATCCATTCCTCCCAAACCGGCAAATGGAAATGGGCGTCCCAGGCGGAAAAGATCTCGCCACGCCGGAAGACCTGCAGCAAAATGTCGCCGACTCGGGCATCGCCGCGCGCCAAAATGGTTTCGATCATGCCCCGGGGGGCCGAATGAAAATCCAAGTCAAGGTTTTTATGGCGCTTCAGCCGGTTTTTTATCACAGCCATTTTTTCTTCAAGTTCTTCTACAGCGGCCCTGGCCGCCCATTGCAGCGGGGTATGCGGTTTGGGCACGAAGGATGAGAACGAAGCGTGGATACTGACCCGAGCCTGCCGGGTTCTGGCCATGGCCAGCACTTTTTCCAGCAACAGGATAATGGCTTCGATGTCTTCCATGGTCTCGCCGGGCAAGCCGAGCATGAAATACATTTTTATTTTCTGCCAGCGATGTCGCCAGGCGATATCCAGGGCCTGAAAAATTTCGGCATCAGTGACATTTTTATTGATGGCCCGGCGCAGGCGCTCACTGCCGGCTTCCGGGACGATGGTGATTCCTGTTTTGCGGAACATGGCCAGGGTGGCAAGCATTTCGTCGCTCAGGGTCGAAGGGCGCAGAGAGGGGATGGAAAAAGAAATATCGGGTGGCACGATTGTCGGGATCCGCCGCAGCAGTTCCGGCAGGCCGGGGTAGTCACCCGAACTAAGCGAAGCCAGTGAAAAGGACTCATAGCCGGTCGCGGCCAGGGATTCCTTAATGAAATCAAGGGTAGGCCCGGGTTCCCTGGTGCGGAAGGGAGCATAATAGGATTTGGCCTGGCAGAAACGGCAATTCTGGGGACAGCCGCGGGCGATCTCAATGTTCAGACGATTGAAGACCACATCGCAAATAGGCACAATCTCCGCCGGTTCGGCCGGGATGCGGTTCAGGTCCGGGCATACCCGCTTTTTGATCCGCTTGTCCCCGAGGTCGGGAACCAGATAGGGGCCCGTTTTTTTCAATGCATACAGGCTGGGGACATAAACCCCATCCACGCGGTCAAAATCCTTCAAGACTTCGGCCCGTACCCTTTTTTCGCGACGCGCCGCTTTCAAAACCGCGACCAGATCAGGGAAAACGGCTTCTCCGTCGCCGAAGGCGAAAAGATCGATGAATGCCCGCATGGGCTCGGGATTGGCTGCGGCGATCCCCCCGGCGGCCACCCAGGGATCACTCTCGCCCCGCTGGGCGGAGAACAGGGGCAAGCCGCTCATTTCCAGGACCTGCAACACGTTGGTGGAATTCAGTTCGCTAAGCAGGGAGAAACCGATCAGATCGAATCGTGCGAGAGGTATCTTGTTTTCCAGCGAAAACAGCGGCATGTTGTTTTCCTTGAAAATCGGGATATTCTCCGGTTCAGGCACAAAAGCCCTTTCAGCATGCACGCCGTCCAGGCCATTGAGCAGATGATAAAGGATTTTAATCCCGGAATGGCTCATGCCAATGGCGTAGGTATCGGGAAAAACCAGGCAGATGTTGATGTTGCTGCGGTTGAATCCCCGGCGGTTGGAATTGATCTCCCTGCCAACGTAGGCCTGGGGATTTTTGATGAGGTCGAGGAACACGCCCATGCTCATGCCAAGAAATTATTGATCTTGATGCGGAAGATGATGGCTTCACCGATGAAGAATGACAAAAGCGATGAACCGCCGTAGGAGACAAAGGGCAGGGATATCCCCAATACCGGGAAGAAACCGATGGCCATGGACACATTGATCACGAATTGGAACAGGATCAGGCCATTGAAAAGGTAGACGAAATAGAATTCCTCGTCATTTTGAAAAGTGAACTTGAACTGGCGGTAGAAGACCAGGAAGAAAATGAAAAACAGAATGCTGGTATTAATGAAACCGAATTCCTCGCCGATAACCGAAACAATGAAATCCGTGTGCCGGGCAGGCAGGAACTGGTACTGTGACTGGGAGCCCTTGAGATAACCTTTGCCGGCCAGACCGCCCGAGCCGATGGCGATCTTGGACTGAATGACATGATAACCGGTCGATGTTTTGAATTCGGAGGGATTCAGGAAAGAAATAATGCGGTTCTTCTGGTACGGTTTCAAAACGGAATACCAGCCGACGATGCCGCCTAAGAACACCAGCAGGAGAGACACCACCAGTACCGCCGGTTTGATCTTTTTCAACAAGATCACCAGCGGCACGAAGGCACAGAGGATGAAGGAAACCCCCATATCGGGCTGAAGGATGATCAAAGCCATGGGAACGGCGATGACCACGATCGCTTTGATGAAGGCCCTGCCATTGATCACTTCGAATTGGGTCAATATCTTGGCCAGAACCAGCGCCAGGGGGATCTTGACGAATTCCGAAAACTGGAAGCCGATCCCCCAGAGGCGGAACCAGCTTTTGGTCCTGGCCACGGTTCCCCCAATAGCGATTTGCAGGGCCAGGATGACGAGCAACGCCAGGTAGACCGCGATGGCCTTGCGAAAAATGAAATCGGTCTTGAGCGCAAAAACGATAAAAAAGACCAGCAGAGAAAAGACCAGCCACGCCGATTGCTTCAGAAAATAAACTTCCTGCGTCGAGTAACCGGCGCTGTAAACCAGGAATATCCCGATTATGGCCAGCAGCAGCAGCAAGGCAAATGTGAGCTTGTCGAAATATTTAAAGTAGTCCTTCATTTTCAAAATATTTTTTGTATATCTGGGCCGCCAGCGGCGCAGCGATGGCGCCCGCATCTCCGCCGTTCTCCACCAGAACCACAATAGCCAGGCGCGGGTCTTTCCTGGGTGCGAAAGAAACGAACCAGGAATTGGGCATGAATCTTTTTTCCTGGGTCAATATTTTATAGCGGGGGTTTTCTTTGGCAAGGATCTGGCCAGTTCCAGTTTTGCCGCATATATCCAACCCTTGTATTTTTGCCGCCCGGCCGGTTCCTTCGTCGTTGACCACGCGGAACAGGCCTTCACAGACCAGATCGAAATTTTCCTTGGCGATGGGGACTCGGGTAAACTCCGGGGTGAATTCCTTGATGATTTTCCCCTGTTTTTCAATTCTTTGCAGCAGGTGCAATTTCGGCGTGCGCCCGCGCAGGGCCACGGTGGCGATCATTTTGAGCAATTGCACCGGGGTGACATTCAGGCTGCCGTGGCCGATGGCCACCGATATGGTTTCGCCCGGGAACCACCTCTGGTGAAACGCATTCATCTTCCAGGCGCTGTCGGGCACCAGCCCGGAATTCTCATTGGGCAGGTCGATGCCGCTTTGGCTCCCCAGGCCCAGGATCCGGGCATAGCGGGCGATGGTATCGATATTCAGCTTTTTGCCCAGGTTGTAAAAATAAATATTGCAGGAATTTTGCAGCGCCGAAAAAATGTTCACCGGGCCGTGACCGCTGGGATTCCAGCAGTGAAACACGCGGTCGTAAAAAACCTGGCTGCCCGAACAAAAAACCGTTGTGGCCGGCGTGATGATCTTTTCCTGCAGGCCGGCCAGGGCCATGATGATCTTAAAAACGGAGCCGGGCGAATAGATCCCCTGCAAGAATTTGTTCTGCAGCGGCTTTTGCGGATCGTTGCTGATCGCCTGCCACTCCTCCCAGCCCATTTCCCGTGAAAAGACTTCGGGATCAAACTCAGGTTTGCTGACCAGGGCCAGAAGACCGCCGGTTTTCAGATCCAGGACACCGACGGCGCCGTTCTCGCCGGCCAGCAAATTCTCAATGAATTCCTGCAACTGGAGATCCAGGGTGAGGACCACGGTGTCTCCAATAATCGGGGTGATTTCGGAACGGATTTGCTGGATCCTTTCCACATTGTTCTTGATCACGGTCTGGCTGCCCTTCGTTCCTCTCAAGAACGGCTCATATTGTTTTTCGATCCCGCTGCGGCCGATCAGGTCACCCAGGCCGTAAGCCGCGGCCGCACCGGCATTGAGTTCCGCGTCGCCGATTTCCGAAATCTGGCCCAGCACATGGGCGGCGTGATCGCCCAGGGGATAGGTCCGGCTGGGTTCCATGCCGATCTCAAACTCAGGGAATTCGTCCTGGCGGCTCTGGATGAAAATGACCGTGCTCCGCGGCAGGTTGCTTTTGATCGGAATGCGGTAGAAATTGGCATGCCTTTTGAATTTGTCAATGATCCGGCGGATGGCCGCGGTGTTTTTGCCGGAAAAAAAACTGGCCATTTGAACGGCTTTTTCCAAGCTTCCCACATTCTCCCGGACCAGGTAAAGGGTGAAATTGATCTTGTTTTCTGCAAGCACCGTCCCGTGACGGTCCACGACAAGCCCCCGCGGCGCCGGCAACTCGATCAGGCGGGTGATATTTTTAATGGCCAGCCGGTTGTAGCTTTCATTTTGCAGTATCTGGATGTTCCAAAATGCCAGGAAAATTCCGGCAAAAATGACGATCAGGAAAATGGTCGAGAGCACGACCGCTTTTTTAACGTACTCGGAGGTCAGCTTCCTTTTGCTAAGATACATCGAGCAGGGATTTCACTTTCTTGAATCCCAGAATGATCGTGCCGACGATGGCGGTGGACAACGGCTGAAAAAGCAGGAGGCTGGCCGTGATCCGCAAACGAAAGATCAAAACATAAAAAAGAAAGGCCAGCAGATTGGACAGGAATAAGGAAACAAAAATCAGCAAAAAAACAAAAACATTTTTTTTCAAGTCCAGGAAACGAGCCAGGACGTTTAGAAGATAAGCGGCCAGGGTGCGCGAAAAAGAAAAAACCCCAATGATGCCCCCAGACAAATAGTCGGAACACAGGCCGATAAAAGTGGCGGTGAGGATGCCGGGCAGGAATCCCGATTTGATGGCGATATAAAAAATGATCAGGTACAAAAGATCGACATTAAAGCGCCAGGAATGGTAATAGCGGGAAATGGCGACCTGGCCGATGACCAGGATGACGAACAGAATATTGCGGAAACGGTTATTCATGGAGCATGATCACCAGTTTTTTCAGCGGTTTATCGACAAAAAATGGCCGGACGGAAATTTTTTGGGTCAAATAATCCTTTTCGATTCCCGTCACCTTTCCGATTGGCAGGTAGTTGGGATAGATCAAATCACTGCCAGACGTGATCACCGGGTCGCCGATGCTTACGGGCTTGTTGGCCAGGAGATATTGGAAGCCACATTCCTCCCGGTTTTCGCCCTTGAGCAGGCCCTCCAGCATGTTGCTCTCGATATAAGCCCCGGTACCGCCGATGGCGCTGGTGATCAGGCGCACCTGGGCCGAAAAAGCGGTCAGCGGCTTGACGATTTTTCCGACCAATTCGGCATCGGTGTTCAGCACCACGTCATTTTCCGCCAATCCGGAGTGCGATCCCCGATCGATCATGACCTGGGCATAAGGGAAATTGATGTCAACCGAAATTACGGTCGCCAAAAGAAATTTGCCGAATTTTTTCTTGACCCGGTCCAGAACGTTCAGATCGCGCAGGTCTCTTTTCAACGCATAATTTTCAAGCCGCAGGTCCAGGTACTGTCTTTTCAGCACTTGGTATTTTTTAAATATGTTCCGCAGAAAAAAGTACCGGTCCAGCTCGCCGATGACGAAATCGGATGATTTCTGAAACGTAAGCTGCAGGGGCATGATCGCGTTGGCAACGGCCGCCTGCAGCAACGACTGGCGGTTCTTCAAAATGATCTGGGAAGAGATCAGGATCAAGTTGACGAACAGCACCAAAACCAGGACCGCCGACTTTTTTTCAGTACTTAGTTCGCCCCTGACTCTGTTATAAGGCATTGCCGATTTTTTCCAGTAGCGGCAAATTTTCAAGAATTTTTCCGGCTCCCAAAACCACGGAAGACAGCGGGTCATCGGCAATGAAGATCGGCAGTGAGGTCTCTTCCCGCAGGCGCTTGTCCATGTTTTTGAGCAATGCTCCGCCGCCGCAAAGGATGATGCCGCGGTCGACAATATCGGCCGCCAATTCCGGCGGGGTCTTCTCCAAGGTATTTTTTACCACTTCAATCAGCGTCTGCACAACCCCTTCCAGCGCTTCACGAATCTCGCTGTCATTGACATTGAGCGTTTTGGGAATCCCGTAAGTCAGATCCCGGCCCTTGATTTCCATTTCCAAAGACTCATCCAGCGGAAAAGCCGATCCAATCTTGATTTTTATCTGTTCGGCCGTCCTCTCGCCGATCAGCATGTTGTACTTCTTTTTGATGTATTGGATGATGGCTTCGTCCATTTCGTTGCTGGCAATGCGGATCGTCTTGGAGATCACAACTCCGGAGAGGGAGATGACCGCGACATCCGTTGTGCCGCCGCCGATATCCACGATCATATTGCCCCCGGGTTCGGTGATCGGCAGATCGGCGCCGATGGCGGCGGCCATGGCCTGCTCGATCAGAAAAACCTCATTGGCCCGGGCGCGCAGGGCGGCATCGCGCACGGCCCGCCGCTCCACCTGGGTGATTTCAGAAGGAATGCCGATCACGATGCGCGGCTTCAGGAACTGATTCCCGGTCCGCGTCTTTTTTATAAAATATTGCAGCATTTTTTCGGTGGTTTCAAAGTCGGCGATCACCCCGTCCTTCATGGGCCTGATGACGCGGATATTGGCCGGAGTTTTGCCCAGCATGTCTTTGGCTTCCATCCCGACCGCCTGGATCCGGCCGTTGCGGTCATCCACCACCACAATGGAAGGTTCCCGCAGGACGATCCCCCTGCCCCGGATATATACCAGCGTGTTGGCCGTGCCCAGATCGATCGCTAGATCGGAAGAAAAATAGTTGTACACGTTCGTAAAAAGCCCCATGGTTACACTCCTTAAAATAACTCCGATCGTACTTGATTTTATTCCTCAAAAATGGTTACCTGCTTTTTTAAAATCGATTCCAGCCCCGATGGCGCAACCGCCCTAAAAATGATGTCTTTGACCCCGATGAGTTTATAGGAAATCGTATGGATGAATTTCCCTTCACCATCCAGCTTAACGGCAATTCCGTCAATGGATAGCTGGGCATGAGGATCGGCGCTGCCCTTGATCAACACCATGTTGCCGCTGACCGACAAAGAGCTGACCTCGATTCGCGGCGGCTGGGGCAGCAGCCCTTTTTTCAGAAGCGAGCTGCTGATCCTGATTACGCCCATTCGGGAAGGCGCGGATTCGATTCTTCGCACCATATCGAAAGCGGCCACTTCCCAGTACAGTTCATTGTATTCAGTGAAAGACATGATGTCCAGCATGATGGAATTGCCGGCCACAACCTTGCTCAGCAGAAGATTGTCCCGCAAAGCCGAAGGATAGAGTTTCAGCAAATAATTCCTTGCTCCCTGGACATTTTTCCACTTGAACTGGACAATGGTATCGTTGGGACGGGTCAGGGCGATGGTCTCAGCTTCGGGTGAAACGAACGGCGGGGCAGGGAATAGATCGGCTGGCGGCAGTTTGTTGCCATTTTGGGTATCGAGGTACTGCAATTCCTTCAAAAGAAAGAATTTGCCATTATAATCAAAATCGAGCTGGCCGGAATAATTCCAGATTTCGAGCGAGTTGACGCCCAGATGAATTCGGCCGGCAGCGGAAAGCCGGAAAATGTTACCGGCCTTGAACAGAGAAATTTCGACTTTTTGAACGGCCCGCTTTTTTTCCCAGAAAAATTCCCCCTTTTCCAGGATCAGTTCCCTGGTCTGCGGAGTGAAATGAATGGCGCTTCCGGGCAGGGCCGTAAAAAGGAAACCGTCAAAAAAAAATTCCCATGCGGTCTGCGAGTCGGATTGGAGCCGGGTTTCACGAGTAAAATCCAGAGTCTTGATATCCACGCGACGGGTTTCGTCATTATCCAGCCAAATATTGCCTTTTTCCGAAATGCCGGTGATTTGAAAACCAGCGGCGGCAGGGTTGAAGCGTTGGCTTGAAAAAGGGAACGATGAATCCGGATGGTTCAGCCAAAAAAACCCTATAATGGCGATTAAAAATGCGCTGGATAAAAAAATCACCCTGAGTTTGTTCATTGCCATATGGTAACAAAACCAACCGGAAAAATCAATTTTATCGTTTAAAAAAACTCATTTGCCTATGCCGCCGATGAAGCCGATTTTTTTGAGAAACTTGATGATCAGCACCGCGATTACGAAAAGAGAGTAAAACAACACCCGGTATTCCCTGTTTTTCATGTAATAGGCGATATTAAAATTGAATTTTTTAATTTTTTTTAATTTTGGGAAAAAAAGATTGGCCTGCCTGGCCCATTCATCATATTGCGGACCGAAACGTTTCCGCAGGCGCTTTCTTTCCACGGCGATCAGGAAGGTGAAAAAAGTGAAGTAATAGACAACAAAAATCACATAAGCCGACACATTGTTACAGGCAATGGCAATCCCTGTTCCGACGAGCAGGTTGCCGAAATAGAGCGGATTCCGGGTCAGGGAATACGGGCCATCGATGGCCAGCTCCTTGTTTTTGTTGATATAGCCGGAAGACCAGGCACGAAAGAACACGCCGATCATCATGAAAAAAAATCCTATGAAAATCGACCAGGTATTCGGCGTGGCCAGCCAAAGGACGGCGATCAGACATAAAATGCCGATAGAAGAACGGTATTTAATCAGAGCTTCGGTTGCGTTGCGCATCGATCTTTTTTGCCGCCTCGATGATATCTTCGATCACAATATCACGCAGACATCTCATTGTATCACATTTGCGCCGGTAGCAAAAACTGCAGCTGAGTTCCCGGAATACCACGCGGCTGCCCGAAAAAAGCGGGCCGTTGCGCCGCGGCGAACTTGGCCCGAATATCCCGACGGCCGGCGTGCGGGTCATGTCGGCCAAATGCAAGGCCAGAGTGTCTCCCGAGATGACCAGCAGCGCGTGGGCGATGAAATAGATCAGATCATTGAAATTCAGGAACGGTGCCAACCGCACGCCGCACTGTCGGGAAACCGCAGCGGCCGTTTCTCGTTCCTTTTCATTGCCCCAGAGCATCACCACCGGGTACTCGTTTTTCAAGCCGGCGGCGATCTGCCGCCATTGCTTTTCAGAGAGAATTTTACTGGGCCAGCCGCCGCCGACATTAAGGACGATCCAACCCTTGCCGCCCCAATTGCCCTGTTCGAGGAATTCGCTCAGCTGCCGGGATGGACGCCACGCCTGCACGGGATATTCCACGGCATCGTCACGGATGCCCGCCAGCGAGAGCAGATGCATGTTCTTGTAAATCACATGGTGGTTTTCGGGGAAATATGCGGCCCGGCGGGAATAAAAAAGCGCCGCCAGAGGTTCGCGGGCATTCCGGAAGCCAAACCCCAACCGCCGGCCGCCCAGCAAAAATGAAAGCAGTGCCGACTTGATCAGCCCCTGGAAATCTAGAATTACGTCGAATTGCCGGCGCCAGCGGCGCGTGAATCCAATCAGGTATCTTACTCTGGCGATCCAGCCTTTTCGGGCTTTCAGATCAAAGACCAGGATCCGGTCTATGCCCGCAAAGTTTTCCAGCAGGGCCGCACCGATCGGCTCAACAATCCAGCTGATCTGGACCGTGGGACAATTCCTGCGCAGGGATTGGAAAGCGGGCAGCGTGTGCACGATATCTCCCAGCGAGGACATGCGGATAACGGCGATGGTTTTCAATTTATCCGTACAATGCCTTGATCTTTTCAATCACCAGCGAGGTGGAGCGTATCTTGTCTCCGCCGACAATGGCCATCTCTCCGCCATAACCGCGGACGATGGCCCTTTCCGGAATGGAATCGATCGTGTAGTCGGAACCCTTGCAATGAAAATGCGGGGTGATGGCCCGCAGCACGTTTTCAACCGTCATCTCGGTAAAAAGGGTCACGTAATCCACGCAAGCCAGGGCGGAAATTATCCGCACCCGCCCTTGTTCGTCAATCAGGGCGCGTCCGGAGCCTTTTAATCTTTGCAGCGAAGAATCGGAATTCAAGGCCACCACCAGGATATCGCCCTTGGCCTTGGCTTGCTGAAGGTAACGGATATGGCCGATATGGATGAGATCAAAACCGCCATTGGCCAGAACAATGGTTTTTCCCAGTTTTTTTTCCCGGGCGATTCTGGCGGCCAGCTGCGGCAGTCGAAAAAATTTTTTACGGCAAGGCATCCTGAAGTTCCCGGCGGCGCAGCGGGTAAGCCCCTTCATGCATGACCACCAGTCCGCCGGCGATATTGGCCAGGCGCGCCGAATCGCGCAAATCCGCTCCGGCGGCCAGCCCCAGTCCCAAAACAGCCAGGACCGTGTCTCCGGCGCCGGTGACATCCACAATCTGCGAAGTTCCAAAAATGTCCAGCACGCTCGGTTTTTCGCCGCGGTCAAAAACCAGCATCCCTTTGTGTCCCCTCTTCAAGACAACCCCGGTGGCGCCAAGCTTTTCCAGCAATTCGGCTCCGGCTTTCAAAAAATCACCATCGTTAAGGAATTTTTTTTCGGGGAAAAGTTTTTTTATTTCCGGCTCGTTGGGAGTGGCCAGGGTCACGCCCGGAAAATCCAGCAAATTGTTCCGTGAATCCAAAGCGCTGATTTTTGCGGGAAACAATTCCTTGAGCCGTCTAAATATCCCCGGCGTAACCGTTTTGGCCAAATAATCGGAAAGAATCAGCAAATCGCCTTCCCCCAGCACGGAAAAAAGCGCTTTGGCGAGTTTTTGCTGCGTCCGTTCGTTAATTGAGTCTGGAGGCAGGGTGTCGATGCGCAGTATCTGTTGTTTTTTGGTGTTGGCGCCGCCGGAAAGGATCCGGCTCTTCAACGGTGTCTGAAAACCTTCGACCGCCACCAGATGGTCCGTGCTGATCCCTTTTTCGCGGAGCAGCTTCAGCAATATTTCCCCCGAGGCGTCCTTGCCCACAAAACCCACCGGCAAGGGCACCGCTCCCAGGGTCAGCAGGTTCATCACCACGTTGCCGGCGCCGCCCAGCAGGTACTCGCTTTTCTCGTATTCGGTCACCAGCACCGGCGCTTCGCGCGATACCCTTCCAGCCGAAGTGAACAGATACTGATCGAGGATCAGGTCACCCCAAACGACGATCCTCTTGTTTTTAAAGCGGGAAACAATGGATTTGAGCTTGGGTCGCATTGAAAAATAGTAGCAAATCGGCGGGAGGGAGTCAAGTAAAATGCCGGGACGCGGAATCGAACCACGGACGCGCAGATTTTCAGTCTACCGCTCTACCTACTGAGCTATCCCGGCATTGGAAGAGATCATAGCGTAAAAAAGGCAATTAGTCAAGAGGCGGCCGGCAGCTTTCACCTTTGCGAAACCGCGCGCTATATCTGCCTCCGGCGGCAGAGCCGGGTTCCAAAGCGATTGACTTTTCAAATTCATTGTGGTAGAAAAATCAGCGAGATGGGTAAAATATTGGGAATAGACCTTGGGACGACCAAGTCCGCCATCGCTTACCTGGAAGGGACCACGCCGGAGATCATCTTGAGCCCGGAAGGACACCGGCTGCTGCCGTCGATCGTCGCCTTCACCGCCAACGGCGAAAGGCTGGTCGGCCAGCCGGCCAAAAGCCAGATGATCACCAATCCGCAAAACACCATCTCGTCGGTCAAGACCCTGATGGGGAAAAGATATTCTGAGGTCGAGCCCTACTTGCAGGAGTTCCCATTCCACATCATCAAGCACGGCGATGACCTGCTGAGGATCGAGATCAACAACCAAGTTTATTCTCCGGAAGAGATTTCGGCCATGATCCTGCTCAAGCTCAAGGACGCGGCCGATCGATATCTGAATGATCCCATCGACAGCGTGATCATCACCGTCCCGGCTTATTTTAATGATTCCCAGCGCCAGGCCACCAAGGACGCTGGAAGCATCGCCGGGCTCAATGTCAAACGCATCATCAATGAGCCTACGGCGGCATCGCTGGCCTATTCCATCGACCTGAAGAAAAAAGCCAAGCTCATCGTCTATGATTTCGGCGGCGGCACAATCGACATATCGGTCCTGGACGTGCAGAACGGCATCATCAAAGTGCTGGCCACGGCCGGCAATACCCATTTGGGCGGCAACAACTTCGATATCGCCCTGACCCAGAAACTGGTCCGTGAATTCGCCAATGAAAGCCATATCGATCTCGCCAAGGACAAGGCCGCCCTGCAGCGCATCCGCGAGGCCGCGGAAAACGCCAAGATCGAACTGTCGGCGGTGGATGAATGCGAGATCAACCTGCCCTTCATCGCCGAATCCGAAGACGGGCCCGTTCACCTGATCAAGTACCTGCGCAAAACCGAATTCGAAAACCTGATCAAGACCGATGTGGAACAAACCCTGGAGATCTGCTCCCGGGCATTGCACAATGCCAATTTGAAGATCAACGACATCGATGAATTCCTCCTGGTCGGAGGATCAACGCGCATCCCCTACGTCCAGCAAAAAGTCAAGGAATTTTTCAAACGGGAGCCCAACCGCAAGGTCAACCCCGACGAGATCGTGGCCATGGGCGCCGCGGCGCAGGGGTCCATCATCAAGGGGGACAGCAAGGACATATTGCTGCTCGACGTCACGCCGCTGGGTATGGGCGTCAAAACATTCGGCGGGGCGTTCACCCGGGTCATCAACGCCAACACGACCATCCCGGTCAGCCGCAGCCTGATCTTTTCGACCGTGGAAGACAACCAGGCCGAGGTGGACATCCAGATTTTCCAGGGCGAAAGGGAGATCGCCGAGGAGAACAAGCTGCTGGGGAAATTCACCCTGCTCGACGTCAAGCGCGCCCCCAGGGGGGTTCCCCGCATCGAGGTGACGTTCAGCATCAATATCAACGGCATCATGAATGTCTCGGCCATGGACCTGTCCACGAAAAACAAAAAAGAGATACTGATCACCCAGTCCGGTTTGTTGAGCAAGGAAGAAGTCGAAAAACTGCGCGAAGAAGCGAAAAAATTATCCGAACTGGACCTGAAAAAAAGAGAAGCCATCCTCAAAAAAAATAAAGTCATCAACCAGATCTATTCGCTCACCCAGTTGAGCCGCGGCAGCGGCCTGCCCGGAGAGATCAAGGGCGAAATCGCCGCCTTGATCCGTGAAGCCGAAAAGGAAATCGAAAAAGAAAACATCCCCACCCTGGAAAATATAGAAAAGCGAATGTTGGCACTCTGGCAAAAAGCGAGCGCCATGAGCAGCGGCAGCGCACCGCCGCCGGGGCAGGTCGACCCGGCCATGGATATCGACCTGAAAACGGCAGGCGGCGCCGGCAAGGAAAAAAAAGAAGACACCAAACCGCTGAAGATCAATTTCAAATAACCGACGGCTTTTCTCAATGTGGCTGCATGTTTTTGGCCTGGTTGTTTTGTGCTATAATTTGATCCTTCTTTCTTCGGGCAAAAGGAGATGGCAATGCCAAAATTTTACCTGACCACTCCGATTTACTACGTGAACGATGTGCCGCATATCGGCCACGCCTATACCACCATCCTGGCCGATGTCATCAAACGCTACAAGCAACTGCGCGGTTTCCAGGTCATGTTTCTGACCGGAACCGATGAGCACGGCCAGAAAATCGAGAGGAGCGCCAGCAAGCAGGGTTTGGGTCCCAAACAACTCGCCGATTCCATGGTGAAGCGCTTCAAGGAGCTGTGGCAGACATTGAACATCGATTACGACCAATTCATCCGCACCACAGACGAAGAGCATGTCCGAGGCGTGCAGAAAATATTTGCCAAGGTCAGGGAAAAAGGCGACATCTACCTGGGGGAATATGCCGGCCATTACTGCATTTCCTGCGAAAATTTCATCCCCGACAGCGCCGAAGAAACAACCGACGGTAAAAGAACCTGCCCCGACTGCGGGCGCGCGACCGCCAACCGTGTCAAGGAGAAATGCTATTTTTTCCGCCTCTCGGCTTACGGCGGCAAGCTGCTGAAATTCTATGAGGAAAATCCCGATTTTGTCACCCCGCGCTCGCGCATGAACGAAGTGGTTTCGTTCGTCAAAATGGGGCTGCGGGACCTGAGCGTCACGCGTTCCACCGTCAAATGGGGAGTGCCGGTTCCCGGCGATCCTCAGCAAACCATATATGTCTGGTTCGACGCTCTCGCCAATTATATCACGGCCATCGATTACCTCAACGAAAGCGAACGCTTCGCTTCTTTGTGGCCCGCCGACCTGCACATCATGGCCAAGGACATTCTCAAGTACCACGCCGTTTACTGGCCGGCTTTTTTACTGGCCGCCGGATTGCCCCTGCCCAAAAAAGAGCTGATCCACGGCTGGTGGCTGAAGGACGAAAAGAAAATGTCCAAATCCAGCGGCAACGTCCTGGACCCCCATATCCTGCTGAAGCATTTCAGCGCCGATGCCATCCGCTATTTCCTGATGCGCGAGGCATCGATCGGCGCCGACGGCAATTTTTCCCATGAGGGCTTCATCAACCGGGTCAACACCGACCTGACCAATGACTGGGCCAACCTCGTGTCGCGAACCACAGGCATGATCGAAAAATATTTCGCCAACTCCTTCCGGGACACGGCGCGCTACACGGTGAAGGAGGATGAGATCCGCGACCGTTATGTCGAACTGGAAAAAGCGGTCCTGGACAATTTCGACCAATACCAGTTCAACCGCGGCCTGGAGAGCATTTTCGAATACGTCAACAGCTTGAACCGCTATATCGTCGAGGTCCAGCCCTGGAACCTGGCCAAGGAGAAGGAGAACGAGCCGCGCCTGGCCGCGGTCCTGAAAACCCTGGCCCGGGCCATCCTGAGCGTCAACACCCTGCTGTCTCCCATCCTGCCCGATACGGCCGCCAAGGTGCGCGGCATCTTCAACGCCCCGGACCCCGGGCTCGGCTGGAAGGACCTGCCCGAGACCTCCGCCATCCAGCCAGGCATGCAATTGTTCCCGCGGGTGGACGGCAAGGTCTTCTTCGCGGAAGGGGACGCCTTCCCCGCAAAAGAGGGCGCGGCCCCGCCGGCGACGACGCCGCTCCCCCAGGGGATCGGGGCCGGCGATGAGGGGCTCATCGAGATCCAGGACTTCAAGAAAGTGCAGATGGTCGTGGCCCGGGTGCTGGCGGCGGAAAAAGTGGAAAAGGCCGACAAACTCCTGCAGCTCAAGATCGACACCGGCAGCGACACCCGCACGCTGGTGGCCGGCATTGCACTTTTTTACAAGCCCGAAGACCTGGTCGGCCGCAAGATCATCATCGTCAAGAACCTGAAACCGGCCAAACTGCGCGGCATCCTTTCCCAGGGCATGATCCTGGCCGCTTCCGACGCCGGCAATCGCCCCTATATCCCCATTCTGCCCGATGACACCCCGGTTGGCGCCATTTTAAAGTAGCGCCGCCGGACTTAGTCCGGATTTTGAATATCGACAGATAAAATCCCATTCAAAACATTCACGTCATGCCGGGAACCGTTCTGCCCCTCCCAGTTCTGCAGGTCGAAGCCATTCAGGCCCGCTTCGGTGCCTTGCAATTTCCAGATCGAAACGGCATTCGCCCAATGCAAGGATTGTCCCGGAAGACAGCGGTCAGGCATAGAACGGCTGGAAAGAAAATAGGCAAAATCATGCGCGTCGCTGCTGCCGAAGACAACCGCCCAGCCGTTACCGTCAATGCACACCGCGGTCCGTTCATCACAGGCGATCGCCCGGGCCACCGGAAAGGCGGCAAGGTTGTCGGTGATGACCCGGGCCAAAAAGGCAATGGTACGCCCGCAGCGGTTGCGTTCGGACCAGTGGGTGTCAGTGATCGTGCTGGCCTGCAAAGGCACTGTAAAAAAATCGTTTTTTATGGAATTCATATTGGCATGAAAAGGATCGCCAAGTGCTTCGGCCGAGGTCACTCCCTGGTTAATAGGAATATAAGCCAAACCGGAAAGAATGGCCATGCCGGCGCTGGTTCCGCCCAGCGGGACTTTCTTGGTCTGCAACAGGTACTGCACGGCTGCCTGGAGACGCGTCCCTTTCCACAGGTTGTAATATTCGGTCTGGTCGCCGCCGTCGATGAACAGCAATTCGGCGGAGCGGATCGTGTTTTCCACTTCAGCCGCATTTGCCTTGGCGCGGCTGTTCACGGTCAGGGTAGTAATGGAATCGACCGCACCCAGTTTTTGCATGTCGGCAAAAAATTGGTCGTCTTCCTGCTCACTGTAAACGGCAGTGGTCAAAAAAACAAAATCGCCGCCCCCGGAACGCTGGATCAGCCAGCGGTACGCCTCGCTGCAGCGGCCTCCCCCACCCACCAGGGCCAGGCCATGAACGGTCGCTGGGCTGACATCATCGACATTGCCAGCAGTATGAAAAGGAGAGTGCGGCGGCAAGGGCAGATCGGAATCTCGCGGTGAACAAAAAACCATTGACAGAGCCATTAAAAGTGACAAAAAAGCGCTCCGGCGGATCGTTTTCATGCGCTTATTATAATTCCTTCCGCGCCTGAAGCAAATACCTGAACTTTTTCAGATTCTGGTTTCGAATTGTTTTTTGAAATGATAAAATAGATTCATGAAAAAAATATTGCCGCTCATTCTGGTCGCGTCTTTCTTCTCCCTGGCGGGGCAGGAGGTGCGTCCCGTCAGGGACGATGTGGGCTTTTGCTGGCAGCGCCCGCAAATGAAGCGGCTGATGGATCTTCTGGCCGCCGCCGACCGGCAGGAATTCCCGGCTTGCAACCTGGTGGCCGGCATTTCCCCGCACGATGACTACTTGTATGCCGGCCGCGTTTATCACCCCCTGTTTAAAAAACTGCGCACCAAGGAAGCGGTGATCTTCGGCGTTACCCATGGCACGGTGCGCAAGGAGATCGGCGATCCGCACAATATTCTGCTTCTCGATGAATACCGTTCCTGGTCGGGACTAAGCCGGGAAGTGGCGATCTCACCCTTGCGCGAATGGATCAAAAAACATCTGCCCAAGGAAGACTATGCGGTCAGCAACCAGGCCCACGCCCTGGAACATTCCATAGAAGCCCTGGTGCCTTTCCTGCAGTACAACAACCCTGACATAAAAATCACGCCGATCATGGTCACGGCCATGCCTTTCGAGAAAATGGACGAACTTTCCGAACGCCTGGCCGCGGTGTTGGCCGGATACATGCGCGAAAACAAGCTGCAGCCGGGGCGGGACATATTTTTTCTGATCTCCGCCGACGCCAATCATTACGGCCGCGATTTCAACAACATTCCCTTCGGCGAAGATGAAAAAGCCCACGCGCTGGGGACCGAACAGGACCGGCGGTTCGCCATTGCCGCCTTTGACGGATTGCTGGACGGCCCCAAGATCCAGGCCCTGACCCGGGAACTCTGGGGCGCGACCTATCTGGATTTCCGCAATACCTACTGGTGCGGAAAATACGATATCCCTTTCGGTCTGCTGACCATCAGCAAAGCCATGGAAAAAATTTCCGGCCGCAAGCTGAGAGGACGGATCTTCCGTTATTCCGACACCTACAGCGAAGGGGTCTTGCCTTTAAAGAAGGCCGGGTTCGGCATTACCGCCCCCTATTCCCTCAAACACTGGGTGGGTTTTGTTTCAGCTGGCTTTTGCCTCGATTGAGTGAACCGTGGGAAATGCGGCTCGGGAAAAAGGATTTCAAAACCCCCTGACGATCACGGACCCGGAACTTTTTGAAATTTTTTTCGTTTTTAACAAAAGGAGATACTCATGAAACAAACGCGGACCATTCTCGGTCTTTTAATCATGATCTTTCTGGCCATCCCGGTTCTTTTCGGCATGATCTGGGCCGTGGGCTTCACCCAGGCCGTGGTTTCGGAGAAAACGCTGACCGAACTCCCGGGAGAGATCATCGCCGAAGTTCCCGACCTGCTGGACGGGATGCTGCTGGCTGCCCGGGACGAAAATTCCAGCCTCGATTACGACTCGCGGACCTGGCTGACGGCCATGGCCGGGGCCAACCCGCCTCCCAAAGAACTGATGAAGGAGACCGGCCTCAATGACTGGATGGAAAAGGAGCTCTCAGGATCCTTGCGTACTCTGGGGGATATCCTGAACGGCAAGACCGCGGCCCGCGACATCTGGCTCGACATGCGGCCGCTCAAGATGGTTTTCAGCCATCCCACCATGGAGCGCTGGCTGTCCCAGGTCATGGAAAATCTCCCGGTCTGCTCTTCCGGCCAGGCCCAGGACTGGGAACAGATCATGCTCAACGAAAGCCCCAACGATGTACTGCCTCCCTGCCGCCCTGATGCCGCCCAGAAAATCGCGGCCATTTCCTCGATTCGCAGCCACATCATCCGGGAAATTCCCGACCAGGTCAACCTTATGAAAGACGCCCATTTCCCGCACAACCGCTTCAACGTGGCCAGGACCGTAAGATCGTTCACTTATCTTCTGTTCCTGATCCCCGCGGTTCTCATCGCCGTTGGCGCGCTGGTCGCCGCCAGCAGCAAATCACGCTTCTTCCGCTGGAGCGGCGCCGCGACCATGATCGGCGGCGGACTGGTTTTGGCGATGTCCTCACTGCTCAAAGGGGTCATCCCCTGGGCCATGCGCATCGGACCGGTTAATTATTCCTCTTCCTGGACGCATTGGCAGGATATTTTCTCTGACCATATGGGCGGCCTCGCCCTGGTTGTTTCACGTCATTTCATTTCACCGGTCACCGCCGTGGCCGGGACCGTATGCGTGGTCGGGCTGCTGCTGTTCGCCTTTTCTTTCACTTTCACCAGGGAAACGACTGCCAAAGCCCAAACCCCGCAGCCGCCCCAGGCATCCTGAAAACCGCAGTTTCAGGAAAGCGCGCCAACCGGTCTGCGCCTGAAGGCGGGAAACCATAAAACGCCTTCAAAGCAGAGCCGATCCGCAGCCGAAAATTGCAATATTTTGTAATTTTCCTATATAATATATCAATGAAAAAAATGCGTTTTTGCGCCGGAATGGTGCTGGTGGGGTTGGTCCAGCTGGCGGCGGCCACCGTTTCACCGCTGCCTTACGGCATCAATGTCCACCTGTCCCAAAACAACGCACTGGCCAAAGCCAAGGCGGCCGGGATTGCCTGGATCCGCATCGACGTCAACTGGAGCGTCATTGAAGCCAGCCAAGGAATCTTCACCTACAGCGAAGTGGACCGCGTGGTCAATTACGCTGCAGCCAATGGGCTATCCATTTACGCCTCCATCGGCAGCACCCCGGGTTGGGCCAACGGCAAAAAGGGGAGCAACTATCCCGCCACCCACGTCACGGATTGGAAAAATTTCGTTGCCCGCACCATCTCCCGCTATAAAAACCAGGTCAAATACTGGGGAATATGGAATGAACCCAATCTTAAAGAATTCTTTGCCCTGGGCAAGGACCATTTTGTTCAAAAGGTAATGGTTCCAGCCGCGCAAACCATCCGAGGCGTCGACCCGGCGGCGTTCATTGTCGGGCCCGACCTGAGCCACAAAACCGAAACCGGGGCGGAATGGTATTTTTGGATGAAATATATCCTGGATAATGCCGGGGGATATCTGGATATTATTTCCCATCACATCTACGAGGATCTGGGGGTTTACTACATGTATGAGCTGCTGGAACAAGGCGACCAGTTCATTCCGGCGGTCAAAACGATCATCCAGGAGTCGGGGCAGGAGAACAAGCCTTTCTGGATCACCGAAACCGGCTGGAACACCAACAAATACTCGGAAACCATGCAAGCCAACCGCTATCTGGACATGCTGCATGCCCGGGCCCGAAAAAACTATCCGCAAAAGGTGTTTTTTTATTCGCTCATCGACGATCCCCAACCCGGCGTCCCCCCCTTCGGAATTCTGCGCAGCAACCTGGAAGCCAAACCGGCATACAATGTTTATAAGGACTACATAGCCGGCTTGTATCCTGATCCAGGCAATCCCGACGAGGGAATAATCAGCAAAAAATGCTACGCCGAACAGACCGTGAACAACGGGGCTCCCGCTGCCCGGAACCCGGCGCTGCAAAAGATGAGCCAAACCAGAGTTTTTTTGCGCGGCTATTCGCCCAGCGCCAAAAAAACCGTGGATATTTATTACGATCTGAATGAAGAATTTCTAAAAATCGCTCTGGCTGACTCCCGTGTTTTCCATTTGGGCAGGGAAATACTGGAGCAGGCGGAAACACTGTTGACTGAAAACGGCTGGGTCGAAATGAACCGGCCAATTCCCGAAACCATCTACGGCAAAGTCAAGGACTTGATCGGAATTCTAAAAACCGACTACCTTGATTCACCGCTCGCACCCCTGGCCTTGCTGGCCGATAAAAACCTGCCGTTGATCGGCAAAACGCCACTGCACGAATTGCTGGAATTCTACCTGAAAGAGGATATTCAAAAATTCAGGCGAATCCGCTAAATGGCCTTTTATGCAGATTTCCATGTTCACTCACGACATTCGCGCAGTACTTCACCGGCACTGGAGCTGCCCGAACTGGCGCGCTGGGCCGAGATCAAGGGGCTCACCGTTGTGGGCAGCGGCGATTTCACCCACCCCCTATGGTTCCAAAGCATTAAAACAACCCTGATAGAAAGTGCTCCCGGCCTATTTTCCCTGAAAAAAAGTCGACCGCGAATGTATTTTATCCTGAGTTCGGAAATTTCCCTGATCTACAAAAAGAACGACAGGGTCCGCAAGGTGCATCTTCTCATCCTGGCGCCCTCCCTGGCCGCAGTGGAAAAAGTCAATGCCCGTCTGGGCCGGCGTTTTAATCTGCAGGCCGACGGCCGCCCCATCCTGGGAGCCGCGGTCCGCGACCTGAGCGCTGAGATTCTGGCCGTCGATGAACGCATCATGATCATTCCGGCCCATATCTGGACCCCCTGGTTTTCCCTCATGGGATCGAGATCGGGTTTTGACAGTTTGGAGGAATGCTTCGAAGATTATTCGCCCTACATTCATGCCGTGGAAACGGGATTGTCAGCCGATCCGCCCATGCTGGCCCAAGTCTCATCCCTGCGGCGGTACACGATTTTATCCAATTCCGACGCCCACTCAGCCCAGAACCTGGGCCGGGAAGCCAACGAGTTCGACTGCCCGTTAAGTTATGGCGCCATCACCCAGGCCATTCGCAGCGGCACGATTCTCCGCACCATCGAATTTTTCCCGGAAGAAGGCAAATACCATCATGACGGTCACCGCCTTTGCGGCATATCCCTGCCCCCGGCCGAGACCCGGAAACTGGGGGGAATATGCCCGGTCTGCGGCAAGCCCCTGACTCTGGGGGTCCTCTACCGGGTCGAAGCACTCGCCGACCAGAAAACGGCAAACCCGGCCTCCTTTAACTATCAGGTCCCCTTGAAGCAGATCCTGTCCCAGATCATGAAAAGCGGTGAAAATTCCAAAAAGATTGGCCAATATTATTTTTCGCTGATCGAGCGCCTGGGTCCGGAATTTTTCATTTTGCAGAGCCTGACAATCGAAGCGATCTCCAAAATTGATGAAAGACTGGCCGCAGCCATTCAGGCCATGCGGGAAAACCGTGTCCGCCGTGTTCCCGGTTACGACGGGGTATACGGAAAAATCATCCTGGATGTCTCCCCGGCGCAAAAAGGTTGACTTTTGCATTTGAATATATTATTGTTTTTTTTCAACTAAATCTTTGGAGGAAAAATGAAACAAACAGGAAAAACCGCTCGGTTTTTGTTGACCGCTGTCCTGATCGTATTCACCGGTATTTCTTTGTCTGCCAACGGCTTGAACCTCAACGGCCTCGGCAGCAAAGCCATCGCCATGGGCGGCGCCTTCATCGGCCAGGCTGATGATTACAGCGCCATTTTCTGGAATCCGGCCGGCTTGAGCCAGATGAAAAACCCCAGCCTCTCGTTTTTCGCCACCGACCTGATCCCCAGCGGTACTTATAAGTTCTCCATGATGGGCGTCGACGCCAAGACCAAATCGGCCATGTATCCTTCCGGGTCCATTGCCTATTTCAAGCCCGTCAATGAAAAGCTGGTCATTGGTATCGCCGCCTACGTGCCATCGGGAACCGGCGCAAAATGGAACGGCGAAGACCTGAAAGTTTTCAGCAAAAACGTCGCCTACAAATGGGAAAGCTTCATGGCGGTGGTCACGGTATCGCCAGTCGTCGCCTACAAGATCAGTGACGTGTTTTCCCTGGGTGCGACCCTGAACCTGAACTACGGCATGATGAAGATCAAGCGGCCCGGCATCGGACAGTATACCGAGGACCTCAGCGGCTTCGCTTTCGGGGCCACCATCGGCGCGCTGATCAAGCCCACGGACCGCCTGGGCATCGGCCTGACCTTGCGCACTCCCACAAAGGTCAAATTCAGCGGCACGGCCGATATGGCCAGCGCCTCGCTCTATGGCCTGTCAATCACTTCAGACGCGGAACGGGAAGCGACCTGGCCGCTGTGGCTCGGGATGGGGCTCTCCTTCAAGGCCACCGACAAATTGACGATCAATGCCGACGCCCAGTACACCAATTGGAAAAAGATCGACACCATCGGTATCACCTATGACAATGCCGTCTGGCAGGCATCAAAGGCCCACCCGCTGCTGGGCGCCGCTTTCAACAATGACTTCGTTCTGAACTGGAAAGACGCCATTCAGTGGCGCTTCGGCTTGGAATACGCGATTTCCGAAAAACTTGCCATGCGCGCCGGATATTACATCGACCCGTCCCCGTCCCCGGCTGAAACACTCAATGTCTTGCTGCCCGAAATCGCCTACAATGTCATCACCGTTGGCTTTGGCTACAAGACCGACAAGATGAGACTGGATTTTTGCTTTGAAACCCTGATGGGCAAGGACCAGGATTCGCCGCTGACCGGCAAAATGCCGGGAACACACGGAATGAACATCCTGGTACCCAACATCGCTTTCACCTTCTATCTGTAAACAGATCGGATTTGACACCTAACCGGCAGGGTCGCCGCGGGCGGCGCCCCTGCCATTTTTTTTAGCAAGGGATATCGATCCTGAGCTGAAGACAAAGGCATATTGAAAAATCCCGAAAAAAATAGTACAATAAGCAATCATACAACTCACTGCCAATTTAGGAGACCAAATATGACAGAAGAAAAGAAAAAAAGCAAAGAGCGCCCGGTTGAAAAAGCCAAAACCAGACAAAAACCGGAAGCCGCCGTCGAAGATAAGCATGCTCAGGAAACCAAGCCAAAAGAATCAGCAGAAAAAAAGGATGCCAAAAACTTCCAGGAATTGCGCAGCGATATTCCCGAAATCAGGCCGGGAGACGAACTGAAGGTGTTCTACCGGGTTATCGAAGCCGGCAAGGAAAGGACCCAAACCTATGAAGGCACGGTAATCGCCATCAAGAATGCGGGAATTTCCAAAACCATTACCGTGCGCAAAAATTCGTTCGGCATCGCCGTGGAAAGGATATTCCCGCTGAATTCCAAGCTGGTTCAGAAAATTGAAATAAAAAAACACACCAAAGTCAGAAGAGCAAAATTATTTTACTTGAGAAAACTGAAGGGCAAAGCATCCCGCCTGAAAGAACTCAGGTAATGGCTGATTTTGCCATAGAAGCAGAATTACTCAAAACAAATTTTCGTCACATCTGCGGTGTGGATGAAGTAGGGCGGGGATGCCTGTTCGGCCCCGTGGTCGCCGGGGCGGTGATCCTAAATCCCGAGCGTTTGAACCCGGCCTACAACGATTCAAAAAAACTGACTCCCGCGCAAAGGCTGCGACTGGCCCGCGATATTTATGAAAAGGCGCTGGCCTATTCCATAGGCTGGTGCTGGAATGATGAGATCGATCGCAGCAATATTCTTGAGGCCACCAAGCAATCCATGCACCAGGCCGTCCTGCGCCTGCAGGTCAGGCCGGACTATGTCCTGACCGACGCCATCGCTCCCGATTTTCTGTCCGTCAGCGGCCGGGCCATTATCAGGGGAGACGAAAAGTGCCTGTCCATCGCCGCCGCCTCGATCATCGCCAAGGTTTTCCGGGACCTTTTGCTCGAGAAATTTGCCGAATTTTTCCCGGATTACGGCTTGGCCCAAAACAAGGGCTATCCTACCCAAAAACACAAAAATATGATATTATTTAAAGGGGTAACTGTTTTTCATAGAAAAAGCTTCAAATTAAAAAATGGCTGTTGAAAATCGATTAAAGACTTTGCAGCTGGCAGACAAACTGTTCAAGCAGGGAAAAGTCGAAGCCGCGATCAAGGAATATCAAAAAATAATCGAAGTGAAACCCGATGACCTGGAAGTCCGCAGGATCATCGGCGATTTGAATCTCAAGCTGAACAGGCTTCCCGAAGCGTTCAAGCAATTCGAATGGATCTCTGATTTTTATTTAAAAGAGGGTTTTTTCACCAAAGCCATCGCCATGTACAAGAGGATCACCCGCCTCGATCCCCAGAACGAGGGGATTTCCTTTAAATTGGCCGATCTTTACTCCAAGCAGGGATTGACGATCGAGGCCAAGCAAATATACCTGGAACTGGCAGAAGAGTACAAACGGCAGAACAATCAGAAAAAAGCCCTGGGCATCTACAAAAAGATCCTTGAGTTCGACCGCAGCAACATCAAAATGCGCATTCTCCTGGCGGACAATTATCTGCGCGAGGGCATGAAGGATGAGGCGGTCAGCGAATATCTCACCGCCAGCGATATCCTGATGAAGAAGAAGGAATTCGCACCGGCCGAGGAACTCTTGATGCAGACCTATAGCAAGGTCAAGCATCTGAAGATCTTTGAAAAATTAATTTCCTGCTACATCATCCAGGGCAACAGCAACAAAGCCATTCAAATGCTCAGGAACCTGGGAGACGAGATATTCAAGCACCTGAACCTCTTGAAGATCCTCGGTGAACTTTATTTTAAAAACAACCTCATTGAAGACGCCGAGCAGATTTACATAAAAATCGCCGAGATCGATCCCAATGAAACCGAAGTGATCATGAAACTCGGCAAGGTTTACCTGCAAAGGGAGGAGATCGACAAAGCCTACCAACTGTTTCTTCCCACCATTGACCGCTTCATTGAAAAAGAAAAATTCGACGAAGCCAATTCGCTGCTGCGTTTCATCATTACTTCAAACAATACTTTTTTGCCCGCCCTGAACAAGCTGGCCTCAATATTCAAAGCAACCAAGAAAACCAGCAGCCTGATCGCCATGTACGAATCCCTGCTCCCGATCTATGAGCAAAAGAACATGAAAAGCGAATTGGTCTCCATATTGAAGGAATTGATCGAAATGTCGGATTCGCCTTTCGCCTACCAGGAGCAGCTCGGCAAATTGACTGGAGAACCCACGGCCGAGGACGAAAACAACAAGCAGGAGAGGGAATTCATTGCCTTTCAATTGAACAATGCCGATCAGGCTTTGGAAAAAAATAATTTTAAGAAAGCGATTGATCTGTTGAAGACCGCCCAGAACGCTTTCCCCAGCAATACCAACATCAGGGTTAAATTGTTCGATGTCTACCAGATGAGCAACGATATCGAAGCCTTGCTCAACGAGGGCATCGAACTCCTGAAGATCTACAAAAAGGAGAACAAGGACGAAGAATACAAGGCCATGCTGGACAAGCTGACCAAACTAAAGCCAAATGACGAAAGGCTGCTGGACCTGAGCGGTCACGAGCGGACCAATATCGAAATTGATTTTGATCACGCCGAAATGATCGAGCAGATCAAGGAACTGCAGCAGCCCAGCATGGGTGAAATGGATGTCGCCGAGTTCAAGGGCGAAGAGGAAGACATCTTCCTGCTCAAGGGCGAAGACAGCCTGCAGATCAAAACCGAGGCAGAAAGCAAAAAAGGATTGTCTTCCCACCTGGCGGAACTCGATTTTTACATCAGCGAAGGGTATTTTCGCAACGCTGAAAAAGTCCTGGAAAAATTGCAAAAAGAGTATCCGGAAAGCAGAGAAATAGTTTCCCGACTGGCCCGGATAAAAAAAGCCAAGGAAATCCAACCCGATAAAACCGATTCCATCCGAGTCAAACCCGGTGAAACCGAAAGAATCGAAATCGAATCCTCCATTGCCCAGGAAAGCGATGTTCTGCAAAAATTCGAAGATTCCAAAATCGAAATCAAGCTCGACAATTTGTTGAACCAATCCGACGACAAAATCATGTCCGATGGTTTTGCCGAAGCAGACAACATCCATTTTGAAATTGAGATGGAGGAACCGGAAAACAAAGAGTCGATCCCCCTGATCGAAGTCGATCAGGAGGAAATCATTCAAGCTCCCACCGGCAGCCCGAAAAGCAGCACGGCCGACGCGAATTACCTTGGATCCAGCGCAGATTTCTTGGATATCGACAATATTTTCACCAGCGATGAAGCATCGTCCAGCAGCGAATCCCCGTTCAAGGATATCGATGAAAGCGAGCTGGCCGAAAGCGAGGTGGACATATTAAAAAGCGAGAGCCTTTTTCTCGAAGAAGAAGACTTCTACGAAACCGAGAAATCCATCCCGGCCGAATTGAGCGCCATCAAATACTGGGTTGAAGAACTTCAGAAACAGCGGACATCGACCATCGAGAAAAACATGATGGAAATTTTCAAAGAATTTAAAAAGGGGGTGGACGAAAAAATCGGCCACGAAGACTACGATACCCGCTACAACCTGGGCATCGCTTACAAAGAAATGGGTCTGATCGAGGAAGCCATCCACGAATTCCTGATCTCTTCCAAGCATCCCCTTAAATTTTTTGATTCGGCCGGGTTGCTGGGAATCTGCTTCCGGGAAAAGGGAATGATGGATGAATCCATCGGCTGGTTCGAGAAAGCTCTGCAAACACCCGACCGCAAGGATGATGAATACAATGCCGTCAAATACGAGCTGGTCCAGACCGCCAAGCTGAAGGAAGACTATTTGTACGCGAAAAAATTGGCTTTCGAGATACTGAAAAAAGATCCCAACTACCGGGACATCAAGGCGGTTTTCGAAGAATTGAAGAATAAATAGAGCAACCATTTTTGAGTGTTTCATCGGTACATCCAACCCTATTGTTGCGAGAAGTATGGAATTTTGTGATATTCCTAAGAACAGAATCGCTTCCTTCATTACTTGATTTAGGTTATGGGGAATTTTGTGACAATCGCTTGACAAAGAAAACAGATACCCTTATTTGAATTTCTTCAAATACAACTTAAAGAAGAACATAGGCAGTATCAATCCACGGCCTTCCGCTAAAAGCCGGGAAGCGAGAGGAGAGAGGACCTTGATCCAGCGCATGGCCTGCCAGAACCTCCAAGTAAGCGCCCGGTGGCGCAAGGAAAAATTTTCACTGCTCTCCGTCCCCAACTCCCCCGAAATCCTGGCGCGCCTCCACGGCATCTACGCCTTCCACTCCAGCATGCTGCAGAACATCGTGGATTTCACCCCGGGCAACTTCCAGATCAGCATCCTAACGCAATTCTTCGCTCCCAGTCGCCCCGATGCCCTGTCGCGGCTGCCGGCGGCGCAAGCGGCGGACACCCTGCAGCAATGCCTGGCTTTCCTCGACGCCGCCAGGAAATGGAACATGGATTTCGTCGATTTTTCCAAGTTCCAGGTCCTGCCCACCGGGTCGCTGCGCTTCGCCTGGACGCTGGAGCCACAGGAACTGCCGACCCCGGCCGCCATCATCCGGCTTTTTCGGGGCCACCGCTACTTGCGCATCGGGAGTGAAAGTGACAGCCGTCAATTTTCCACGGACACCAGCAGCCCTTCTCCGCGCTTGGGGCAGCCCTTCTACCTGTGCCGCCGTGAGGACTTCGCCGCCAACCTTCTCCGTTCCCGTTTGCCGCGTGGTTTGAGTTCCTTCGCCAGCGTCAAGATCCGGATCCGCACCAAGTCCCCCTGGCAAAAAATGGTCGCCCGCGACATCCTGCTCCACAACCTGAACGATGCGGAGACCCTACTGCTGGATATCGATCTCGAGGACATGCCGCTGGGCGATCAACTGTCGGCCCTGGGCGGCAGGAAAAAGGCGCGGCGGGAAAGCCTGGCCGAGCAGGCACAGCAGTTCCGGCTTTTTCTAAAACAATCGGTGTTCCAGGAGATCATCCTCCTCGTCGACCACCTGGAACGCAAGGAAGACGATCGTTTGCTGCGCTTCCTGCTGGAGTCGGGGGATATCTCCGGGCTGACCGTCGTCCTCCTCGGCGACTCGACCGCCTGCGAGTGCGACCTGGAATTCAACGAAGACCCGCAGAACCTTCTGTCCGGGTACCTGCCAGCCTCAACGGGCGGCCGGAAGTCTCCGGAGCTGGACGAGAGCGAAAGGAAGCTGCTGGAGCGCATCGCCGGCATCGGCGTCCCGGTCCCGGCAGCGATCGCCCGCCTGCTGGCCACCCAAGGTGACAGCGCAACAGAGCGGATGCCAGTCCCCCAGGGGGATGCCCTCGTCGCCTCCCTGCTGAAGAAGCAATGCCTCGTGGAAAGCAGGGACAGGCATGGCCTGGTGGCGAATCCTGCCGGCGCAGCCACGCCCCCCCCCGGCCGTGAACGGGACGCTGACCTGACATGGCTTGCCGGGCACTGCGACTGGCCTTATGCCCGCATCGCCCATGCCATCACCGGCTGCCATTGGGCCGCACTGGAAAACGATCTCAGGGAGTGGGCCCGGGAATCTCCCGGGCGGGTCGCGCCCGGCCCCGCCGCCGATTTGCTTTGTCGCCATCTGCCGCAGCTGCCCCCGGGCAGCAAGGCGCTGGAATACGGGATCGATATCCTAATCCAGGGCAACTGCCTGGACCAGGCCGCCCATGTCCTGGCCAGAGCTGCGGCGCCCGCCGGACCCTGCCTGCGCTTGAAAAAAGCCCACCTGGCCATGCGCCGCAAGAAATACCTGGAGCTGGGGGAACTGCTGGCCGGGATGACTCGCCCGCCTGAGGAATGCCGCGACGAGTGGCTGCACTTGAATTTTATCTGCTGCGAGAAGCTTTCGCAAAAAGGCAAGGCCGACGCCTTTGCCCATAAGATCAAGTCCCCATATTACCGCAGCCTGTCGCTTGTCCAGCTGAGCGACCGCAGCATCTACAACCGGGATTTTGCCAAGGCCCGGACCCAGCTGGCCGAAGCCCTGGACTATTTCATCACCGGCAAACGCTTCCGGGAAGAGATCGAGGCCCGGAGCCAGATGGCCAAGCTGCTGCGGGAAGAAGGCGATTTCAAGCAATCCGAATCCATGTATAAGACCATTTTTATCCAGGGTGAAGCCGAGGGCCTGGACTTGAGTTCGGCCGGCGCCGCCGTGGACCTGGGCAACCTGTACGTGGAGAACGACGACGACTTCCAGGCCGAATGCTGGTACCAGAAGGCGAAGCGGATATATGCCAGGGAAAAGAACAATGACGGCCTCATGCTGGTCAACGCCAACCTGGTCAACGTCCTCCTGGCCAAGGGTGATTGGTTGCAAGCCGACAGGCTGCTGAGCGATCTCCTGGCCTGGGACGAGGAAAAGCGGCTGCTGAATTCCAGCGCCATCGATTACCTGAACTGGGCCAACCTCGAGACGCTGCGCCTGCACGACGACCAGGCCCTGAAGCTGGTCGAGCAAGCCGCCGAGATCTTCAAGAACACCGCCAACAGCAAGGGCCTCAGCGAGTGCGCCTTTGTCAGGGGTCGGATCTCCTTTTTTGCCGAAAAGCCGCCGGCCGCTGCGATGTCCGCATATCCCTGGTTCGATGACGACCAGAAGATTGTCTGCCGGTTGCTCGGCCCTCCCGTCCGCGGCGCCAACACGCTGGGCGAACGCGCCCTTTTCAAGGTGCTCGAGGGCATCCACTCAAAAAAAACAAGATTCGAGGCCCTTAGGCTGCTGCTGAAGAAATACCGCAACTGCGAGTGGCTGGACCGCTTCCAGGAGATGGCACGCAAACTTTCACCCAGGGGAAAGAATTATTTCTACTACGAATTCTGGTACATGGCGTTCGACCTGGGTGTCGAGGAATTGGCGGGGGACCGCCGGGAAGAATTCCTGGCCATGCATGATTTTTTTACCGTCAACCGCAGGTCCATCTCCGCCAAGCTCGACCGCTTCCGCCGGCAATGCGACGACAAGGCCAGGGACCGCGCGATTTTCGACGACGCCCGTTTGGTTGGAAATTATAGGCAATGGCGCCTTCCCGAGGATTTTTTCAACCACTTTTCCCATGAGCTCGGCATGCCGACGCCGATCGATTGGCTGGTCATGACGGTCCATGAGGAGCAGCGGCCTCTGTTCCGCTTCGCCAATTCCGATCTCTTCAGGGAACTCGGGGAAGAAATGCTGCGCAACACCATGGAAACTCCGGAAGATCAAAATCATGACCTGCAGGGGATACGGAGATTATTCCGCAGCCAAGAAAGGTTTTTTTATCCGTTCACCAACACCAAGATGATCCGCTGGCCGATCTCGGAGCGTCTGCTAGCCTGCCTGGTCATTGGTTTCAGGGACGGGGATTCGTACTTCCGGAATTTTTCCGAGCGCCACCGGGAAACCTTCAAAAAATTCTCGGTCCTGTTCCAGGATTTCCTGCAGAACGAGTTCCGCATTCAAGAAAAATTGAATTTCATCGTCGGCGCATCCGAGAAAATCAAGGAATTGAAAACCATGATCGCCCAGGTCAGCAAGGTGGATTTTTCCCTATTGATAACCGGCGAAAGCGGCAGCGGCAAGGAGCTGGTGGCCCATGCCGTCCATTTGCTCAGCCCCAGGGCCAGCCAGCCTTTTGTTTCCGTCAATGC
>JADFDP010000109.1 GCA_018262835.1 Candidatus Aminicenantota bacterium | reverse complement strand
AAAATGGCCTGGGTCAACACGTCTTGGCCGGCCAGCTTTTCAAGATCTTCCTGAATAGTCGGAAAACCAGGCTCATTTCCCGGCAGGGCAATGCTGAACCGCCCTTCTTCGGGAGGAATCGAACCCGGATCCACAAAACGGGAGACATCGTAACGCTCCCAGTCTTTTAGAACGAAAGGGGTAGGGGGCACGCAAGAATATCCATAAACTGAATACGCATCGAACTCGCTTTTCCGCGCATGCATGTATTGCCATAGATTTTCTTTTTCATACCTGCAAAACGCTCCCTCTTCGCTGCGGGCGTCATCGTTGCCCAGGATTAAAAAAAAATGCGGATAGTTTTTTTTTAGAATGTCTCGCAAAATCCGCAATTCGGGCAGTAAAAAATCATACAGAAAACTGCTTTGGCTGAAGCGACTCTTTCCAAACAGCAATGAACCTGACGGCAGAAGATCTCCGCCCAAAAAGACCGCCCTGGGACCTTCCTGCTTGATAAAGGAAAAGAGCTTCCGGTAACGCTCAACCCGGCCATGCAAGTCACTGGCAAACACAAACGGTCGAGCGGTCATTGACTCAGCCTGCCGGGGTCAGGGGCTTTAAAATCACGCCCTGGCTTCGACGGCCATCGATCATTACCGTAATGGGCTGCGGCAGACAGGCGTGTTTTAAAAACGAGGTTTCGCTTGTTACGGGCAGTGCTTCCAGCCATGGCCAATCGATGAACCCGTGGGCGCGATCCATGGGAACCGTAAAATAGCCGATACGCAGGGAGGTCATGTTCTGGAAAAAATGTGACCCCTGCGAGGGGTCCACATTCATTTTGGGCAGGCTCGCTTCGACCACGACCTTGACGCCGCTGATCTGGCTCCACTTGACCGGGATGCCCAGCCAGGGATCGGTACTTCCCCACCGCCCGGGGCCAATCAGCAAATAGGGGGCGCCCGCTTCACGCAGCCGGGAATTGAGCTTGTCCACCTCCACCGCAATTTGCGGACTTTTGGCGGCATCGAACGCATCCGGCTTCACAAAAATAATATCGCGAATGGATTGCGAAATCCCATTCCCCAAAACGCGGTCGCTGAAACAAAGAGCAAATTTTTTTTGACGGTCGTCCAATTCCACCTTAACCAGTTCATCTTGAACGACCAGGGGCCTGACCTGCAGGATGCTGAACTGGGCGGGAAGAGCATTCTGCGCATCCAGGCTTGCCGCAAATTCCATTTCAACCGCGCAATTCATGGCTTCGCTGCTCAGCTTCAACAAATCAATCAGTATCCTGGCCAGCGGAAATATTTCATTTTTCAAAATGTGGGCGAAATTGATGATCCTTGGCCCTGAGAAACTGATCCCGTCATAAACGGCATCGTTCTCCCGGGAATAGGTCGATGCCAGAAACTCCAGAACGCCATCCGCTTCCGCTTTGTCCAGGCCGAGCTTGATCAGGTACTGGTCTTCTTCCAAAAAAGCGACCGAGGCCACATGACGCATGGCGATGGCATAAAAGTCGCGCTGAGAAAAATTGAACATGTCCTTGATCGAAGTGAACTGCGGCAGGATGCCGGCGTAGGCCGGAGTGAAGCGCAGAGATACCCCGCCGTCAACAACGGTTTTTCCCAGTCCCAGGGCCACATTGACCACGCCGTCCTCGGGCTTGGCCTGACCGACCGGATAATAATTGTAGGAGCGGGCCACCCCGGAAAAGTCGGGATAAAAACTGTCCCGCTGAAGCTTGCCAACGACGGGCTGGATCACCACGGCCATTTTTTCATCTTCAATGCGGTGCGGCGTGCTGCGGATATAGGATTTGGCCTGGCGGAAAAAAGTCGAGGCAAAAACAAATTTAATGGCATTGACCAGGTTGAGAAAGCGGATGTCATCGCCGATCTGATCGTTGGGAAGCATTTTGGTGGCATATATTCCGGCAAACGGCTGATACAGCGAATCTTCCAGCAGACTTGAAGAACGGACGGCCAGGGGGACTCTGACATTTTTTATATAATCGCGCAGGTCGCCCACTATTTTGCCGGGCAAGCTGGCCTTGATGAAAAGATTGGCCATGTGGCTGTCGGAATGGTCGCCAACCGCAGACGGCAGCAAGTCGTTTTCCTTCATGAAATCATCGAACACATCGGTCCCCAACACCAGGGTGCGCGGGATGGCGATGGACACACCCGGGAATTTTTCCGGCTCGAGATATTTCGCCAATATACGGTCCATGAACGCCAGGCCGCGGGCCTTGCCGCCGATAGAGCCGCCGCCGATCACACTGAACTGGGAATAGTCTTCATGAAAATAACGGGAATAGGTCACAATGGAACCGCGATGGCTGGCGGCGCGAAAATCAGAAATAAGCTTTTTTATTTTGCTGCCAAGGGCGGAAATGGGGTGGGGTGCTTGAATATAAAAATCGTGCACGGAATTGGCCAGGGCGAATTCGGTTCTGGCCCGCAGCCAGCGGTCCAGTACTCCCCGAGCCAGTGATTCGTCCAGGACATCTTCCGGGAGATCGGCAATTGCCGTATACAATTGGTTGATATTGGCGATCCGCGTCTCCAATGCGGTCCGCTCGTCAGTGAGCACCAAATCACCAAACCCGAATTGGGTTGACAGGAAATGATTCAGATCGCGCAGCAATGTCAGCGAATTCTTGGAAATGAACTTGACTCCGGCATCACGAGCCATCCCATCGGCCCCCGCATCGCTGGATTGCAGCAAAATGGGGATATGGGGCTTTTGGGCAAGAACTTTTTTAATAAAGGAAGCCCCGGCTGTTGGATTCAGCACTTTATTTTCGGGAAAACTGGCATCGGTTATTATGCCCAGAAGATGGTCCTGGAACTGTCCGAAAATCATTTCCGCTTCTTCATAGGTCGTAGCCAGATGAACCCTGGGGCGGGCGTTCTGGCGCAAAAGCTTTTGAATGAAAGTCAGATCATCTTTCAGCAAATTTTCGGTCAAATTGCGCAAAGCCGAGAAGATCAGCGGCAGGTAGGAGGAATAAAAGTCAACGGAATCCTCAATCAGTAAAATGTTTTGCACCCCGACCACCTGCGTATCGTTGGCGGCATTTTTCCGGTCTTCGATAAATTGGATGATGCCCAACAATATTTGGCCGTCTCCCTGCCAAACAAAAATACGTTCCAAGGCGCTGCCGTCATCCATATCCAAAAGGCGTTTGAGTTCCGGGGTATTATAGGCCAGGCCGATCACCGGGAGTCCGGGATCAATTTCTTTCACTTGGCGGCCAAAGGCAAAGGGATCCATGTCGCCCAGCCTCATCACCGCGACAATCAGATCGAATTTTTCTCTTTTTATCAATTGCAGGGCATTTTCTCCCCCGCTTACCCTGACAAAATGCGGGACATAGCCCCGGTTCCATTGCTGATAGGTTTTTAAAAGCAACTCATGCAGGCGGCCATCTTCTTCCAGCATAAAATAGTCATAAAGGCTGGCCACCAACAAAAATTTTTTGACTTTAAAGGGCATAAGGCGATTGATCTTGTCCAGAGACAGTTCTCCCGATACTGAGAAATCTTCTATACCGGCATGCTGGCCTGCATCAGGCTTCGTCAAAATCTCCTCCTGTCAGAATGGCTGGGGATGGCGAATCCCACGATCCGCAATATGGCCCGCTGCGGATTTAATTGTCACCATATTTGTTTTGGATGGCCCGGATGACGTCATAAATTGAAAAAAAAGCGTCAACCAGCTCGGGATCAAAATGCTTGCCTTTTTGCTCTTGCAAATATCGTTTCACCTTTTCCTCGGGCCAGCAGTCCTTGTATATCCTTTGCGAGGTCAGGGCGTCATATACATCCGCCAGGGCCACAATCCTGGCAAGGAGAGGAATTTCCACGCCTTTTTTCCCGGGGCCGGGAGCCCAATGGTCGTCAAAAATGTCATTGATCTTCCCGGGATAGCCGCTCCCGTCCCATTTTTCATGATGATTCAAAGCGATTTCGGCAGCCATATCGTCCCAATCCGAAGTGGAATTTTTGAAAAGGCGCGCGCCCAAGATGACATGGCGCTGCATTTGTAGAAATTCATCTTTGTTCAAGGAGCCGCGCTTTTTTAACAATGTGTCGGAGATCGCCACTTTGCCGACATCGTGCAGCATGGCGGCAATGCGCAGAACATCCTTGATTTTTTTTATTTCGACTTCGGCCACATTGTGGTTCTGCGCCCATTGGGAGTAGATTTCAATCGAATAAGCCCCGACCCGGTTGACGTGGCTACCCGTCTCTTCGGGATCACGAAGTTCCGCAATGCCGATCATGCGCAGGATAATTTCCCTGGTCATCTTGGCTTTTTCAATGCAGCCGGCCGCATGATTGGCAAAATAGGCAACCACCAATTCGTCCTCACTGCGGAAGGGGACGATTTCTTTTTGCTCATTCAGGGAATTGATGATCTGCATGACCCCGATCAATCGGTTCTGGCTCGCGATCAGCGGAACCGTTAAAACGGAACGCGTTTGATACAAAGCCTGTTGGTCAAATGAGCGGTTAAATCCATAGGGGACTGTTTCATCAAGCTGATAGGCATCATCGATGATCAAGTTTTTTTTGGTCATGGCCACGTATCCGGCCATGGATTTGTCATTGATGGCGATTTCATGGTTTTGGTAGAGATATTTTTTTCCGCTCTCTTTTTGGATCAATGTGTCGTTTTGCACATAGTTGATCCGCAATTTTTGATTCTCCAGCAGATATATCGACCCGGCATCGGATCTTGAAAACCGGCGCGCTTCCAGCAAAACCCGGTCCAAAAGCGAGTCGATGTCCTTGATCTGGTTAAGATCTTCGGTGATTTTTAAAATTGCCGCCACCTTGCTTTTATTTAATCCGCTTACCATGGTCGTTTCCCAGCCATTATACGATTGCGCCTGCGTATCGTCAACCTTCCCCGTCACCAAGGCGTCAGCAGACCGTTTTGCTTGTCAAAGCGAAATCCTTTGCGCTACAATGCCTCCATGCAAAAAAACGGCATCATTGATTTTCACTGCCATTTGGATGACCCTTGTTTTGAGAAAAACCGCTGGCAATTGATCGATCAATGCTTTTCGTCGGGGTTTGCCAGTCTGGTCACAGTTGCCGATCCTTTTAACGGGTTTTCGACTGAAATCACAAAAGAGATGCTTTCATACCACTCCGATATCCACGCGGTGATCGGCGCCCACCCACACCAGGCAGACCGCTATTCTCCGGAGATCGAGGAAAGAATGACCGTTTTTTATCGGCAATGCAAAATTCTTGCCGTCGGCGAGGTGGGGATTGATGATCACTATAAATTGTCTGCCATGGACAAGCAGATCGGCGTTTTTAAAAGACAGATCGCCATGGCCAAGGAATGGTCACTGCCGCTGGTGATCCATTCCAGGAAAGCAGAGGAAGCCGTATTGAAGATTCTGGACCTGGAAAAGTTCCATAACCCGGTCGTGTTTCATTGCTATACCGGAAATAAGCTTACCGCCGCGGAAATACTGAAAAGAGGATATTTCATATCATTCTCGGGAATAATCACTTTTAAAAAAGCGAGCGAGCTCAGAGAAATTGTGGAAAAAACGCCTTTGGCGCAACTGTTCAGCGAGACCGATTCTCCTTATTTGGCGCCAGAACCCGACCGCGGCAAAACCAATACTCCCTTGGCCGCAAGGCAAATCGCGAAAAAAATATCTGAAATAAAAAAAATCGACATGGATACCGTCAACGCGGAAATAAGTAAAAACTTTCACCGCCTGGCCAAATGAATCAATCGGCTTCTTTTTTCACTTTCTCTATGGCGACCAGACGATCGCCGGGTTTCAAATTGATCAACTTGACGCCCTGGGTCGCCCGGCCCTTGGAGCGGACCTGTGACGTATCCTGTTTGTTCAAGATCCCTTTTTCTGAACAAAGGATGATTTCACTGTCATTCTCATTCAAGGTGACCAGGCCGATAACCTTGCCCAATTTTTCAGTTATTTTAATGTTGATCAGCCCCTTGCCTCCGCGATTCTGCAGGCGGTAAAGCGCCAAATCCGATTTTTTACCGACCCCGTTTTCGGTAACGGTCAAAATGTATTTATC
>JADFDP010000108.1 GCA_018262835.1 Candidatus Aminicenantota bacterium | reverse complement strand
TCGGTGAAGTACACGCCTTCACCGACCTGGTTCAGCAGCCTCATCATTTCCTTAACGCTCGCTTCCATGTCCGCCTCCGTAGTGAATGGCCTTGCGGAATCGAAAAATCCATTCGCGATCCGGACCGCTTCCAGACGCCCGTCAGGTGATCGCGGCTCTGTTCTCCTGCTCCTTGGTGATGATGTTCAAGCGCATGGTTTTATGGATCATGTCGATATTAATGATATGGATCTCCAGATTTTCATTTTTTTCCAATGTTTTGAGCTTGGTGGTGATCTCCAACAGACTGTCGGTTGTAAGCTTTTCATATTTCAATTCCGCCCGGATCTTGGCGTAATTGCCGCGGTCGAATTGGTCGATGCGCAGGATCGCGAAACCGTAGCGGTCAAAAACATCGTAAATCATTTGCGGATCATAAGTGCTTTGCATGACTGCCCCCGATCTTAAGGGAAAAATAATTCTGCGGGCTGCATTTTTCTCTTTTAACAATATAAAATACTTTTTCGGCAAAATCAAGACGGCGGCGGTTTTGTTGCCGTTTGACAAAAAATATCTTTTTATCTACAATTTTTATTCTGCTTTGAAGAGGAGGAAAAATGAATCAAAAAGTCAACCGTGCCTGCTTGGCTTTGCTGTTTATGGTGCTGGTTTTGAGCATTCCCGCCCAGGCCAAAGAGGAATGGATCAACGATATCCTGGTCAATCCCGTCCGCTATTGGAACATGCAGGTCACCCTGGTCGGAGAAGTGCAGAATGTCAATGCCAATCCGGCCGGTACGACCCGCGGCACGTATACTCTTCTTGATGACAGCTGCCCTAATCCCATCACCATCCGCACCAAGGACCTGCCCCCCGTCGGCCGTGCCTTCAAAGTCACCGGCGTGGTGATGCAGGACCCGGCCAATGCCGCCGTCCCGGTAATCAAGGAACTGGAAAGAACGGATGCCGGGGGATTCTCCACGCAAACCCGCAACCTGCTGATTGCCTTGGGCGCCTTGCTGGCCGTTTTAATCGTCATTTTCGTGGTTCTTCTTCTCAAGCCGAAAAAAAACGCTGATGCCCATCCCAGGGCTCAGGAAATCATCAGGCCCGAAGCGCGTCGTGAAAACCAGAGGGGGGCGGCAGCGGCTCCGACCATTGTCGTGCCCAGAGCTCCGGCCCAGGCCGCCGAGACGCAGCTGTTGCAGAACCCGATCGCCGAATTGCTGGTGGAGCAGGGGGGTGACAAGGGCACCGTTTTCGCGGTATACAAAGGCACCACTACCATCGGCCGTGCCGGCACCCGGGTCAATGACGTCGTTCTGACCGATCCCTCGGTTTCCAAGGAGCAGGCTTCGTTGTATTTCGATTCCGCCAGCGAGCGGTTTTCCGTTGTCAACGAAAGTGAAAAAAATCCGATCCGGGTCAATGGCGTCACCGTCGAAAAAAAAGCATCGTTGAAAGGCAGCGAATTGATCGAAATGGGAAAAACCGCTCTTCGCTTCAGAAAAATCTGACGTGATGGCGCGGATGACCGGGGGCATGGCTGGACGCTGGGTCGTTTTGTTGCTGGGTTCTTTTTTACTCTCCCCTGTTTTGACAGCCGCAGCGATCCGGCTGCAACGCCTGGATGTATCAAAACTTCCTGAAATAGAAATCTATTTCACGGTGGTCACGGAAAAGGGAGATTCGCTCCTGGGCCTGGTGGCCCCCGATTTTTCGGTTCAGGTCGACGGCGTTCCGCAAAAAATCGAACGTCTAACATCCGCCATGGAAAATGGCAGATCTCTGGCTGTTGCCCTGCTCGTGGATGGCAGCGGCAGCATGCGGCCGCATTTGGAGCAGGCCCGCAAAGCGGCGGCCGCTTTCATCTCGCACGTCAGCCGCGGCGATCTCGTCGCAATTTTTTCCTGCAACGAGTCGCTTTCACTGCACCAGGATTTCAGTACGGATCGCGACTCGACCCAGGGGGCATTGGCTGGAATTCGGGCACGCAAGAACACCGCCATCTTCGATGCCATCCAGGAGATCATCGGTCTTTTCAAGAATGTGCCCGCCCAGCGCCGGGCGCTGGTGGTACTGAGCGATGGACGTGACAACCGCAGCCGCTCCAGCGCAGCTGAAAACATTCAGCTGGCCAAGGACGCCGGCCTCTCCTTGTTTGCCATCGGCCTCGGTCCGGGCAGCGATGACCGCAGCCTGCGGCTATTGGCGGCAGAAACAGGCGGAGAATTCTTCAAGGCGGCTCAGGCCGAGGACCTTTTGGCCCTGTACCGCAAGATTGCTGAACATTTGCGCAACCAGTACATTCTGAACTTTGTCCTGACTTTTGCCGGCGATGGACGCTGGCATGACCTGCAGATCGCTTATTTGGCTCCGGGCGGCGCGCCCCAGTCTTTGCAAAGAAAATTCCTGGCCGCAACCAGCCCGACCATGGTCCCGTCCGCCATCGCTTCCCTGCAAAGCCGCGTCCAGCGGAAGCAGCAGTACTGGCAAGCACTCCCCGGCGCCCTGTTGGGACTGTTGGCCGGGATGCTTTTGCTGGTCGCTCTCAAACTGCGGCGGCCGTCCGCTCCATTTTTTTCGTGGCTCGGCCTGGCCATGGTCGGCGCCCTGGCCTTGTTGGGAGCCGTGATCGCCGTTTTGATCTCTTTATACAGCCTGAAATTTTGATCATTTTTGCGAGCATGGAGAATTTGACCGAAGCAAGGCAGGGTATTCACGGGTTTGCTGCCAGCCGTTCCAAATGTCGGTCCGACGTGGTTCGCGTGATGCCAACATGGGGAATGGAAAGGAACGAACATTTTCTGCAATGGAGGGCAACATGAAAAAACGGTTTCCGTTTTTGTTGATGACGGTATTGTGCGTTGGCTTCATGATGGGCTTCGCAGTTGATTTGTTCGGTCAGAAGGCGCCGGAGCGGGCCCCCAACGTGCTGGCGGTCAGGACGCAGCTCCGGCCCGTGGCCTGGAAACCGGAGCGTTTGCTTTGGTTCGCGCCCGGCCCCGTTGCTTATGATGGCTGGGAAGGCGGAGTTCAGAGCGGCATTCTGGATGAAACCCAGACTCTCCAGATCTGGAACACGACCCGCAGTGAAACTTTCGGACCGGGGTTCATCCGGTTTGAGCGGGCGGCCGGCGGCGTCAAAGAAGGCACTCTGGCAGACGACGCGACGATTTGCGTCGTCAACACGGCGTCGTCGTCAAAGCAAAACCTGACCTTCGCGGGAAAAACTGCGACCGTCGAGTTCGGTTACGACGGCTGCGTGATGAAGGGCACGCTGGCCCAGGAAGCGACCTTGAAAAAATGGGACGGCAAGTCGGAAACCTACCCGCCCGGCACCTTGGTCGAATTCAACGGCGCCGGCGAGGTCACCAGGGCTGTCCTGGGCAGCGGTGCGGCTACGCCTTTGGATGGAGAATACAGCGGCACCCTTGAACTGGCTTGCCCGGAGGGCATATGGTGGTTGGAGGAAAACGTGTCGGCCAAAACCATCCCCTTCGCATTCACGGCCAAAGGCGGAACGTTCTCGGGAGGCCATGATGCGGCGCCCTATTCCCTTCATTGGCAAGGCAATTATGATTCGACGGGAAAGATCACCAAGGGCATGATGACCGGATGGATCGACTTCGATCACCCGGAATACCGCGACAAGGAACCCAAGCTGCGCTGGACGATCACCGGCCCCATCGACGGGACTCTGGCGGCCCCGGCCGCGGGAACGCTGACGGTCAACACCTCAACCGACATCATCAACGCTGCCGCCCCGGTGGCCACCGACCGGCTGTCCAAGCCGATTGTCTGTTCCGGGACATGGACTGCGGTCAGGGCTCCGGGTCCGGACCTGACCCCGACGGTGGAGGGAACGGTCATCGACATCGCCAAGGGAGCCAAGGGCTGCATGGACATGATCTTTGTCATCGACCAGACATCCAGCATGTCCGACGACATCGATCAGGTAAAGAAGACCGCCAAGGCGATCTTGGCCAAGATTGCCGTCGCCTTTCCTGATTTCCGGGTGGCCATCGTCGGCTACCGGGATTGGGGCGACACGGAAATGTTCAAGGATATCCCTTTTTCGAGCCACAGCGGCGAGATCCAGGCAGCGATTGACGGTCTCACCGCCAGCGGCGGCGGCGATACCCCCGAGGCGGTCCTGGAAGCGTTGCTCAGGGCCATCCGCCTGCCCTGGCGCGACGGCTGCAACAAGCAGATCATACTCATGGGCGATGCCGCTCCGCATTCGCCGATTCCCCAGGGGCCCGACAAGGATAAAACCGCGAATGACGTGGTCAAGGCGGCGTTTGAGGTCGATCCGGCGGTGATCAATACGATCCTTATCGCCGAACGTCCCGGCTCCTTCAGTGAGGAGGCCAGGACGGCGTTTGCCGACCTGTCTGCCCGGAGCAACGGCACATCGACCACGGCCGACAAGGCGGAGGAAGTTCCGCAAAAAATGATGGATATGGTCGAGACGATTAAAAAAAGCGCTCCAGCGGCAGCGGGAGGCGGAGGGGGAGGAGGCGGCGTCCTGGGTCTCCAGTCAGCGGCTGTCCCCAGCTGGGCCATCATGCTGCTCGGCCTGCTGGGAGCCACCCTGCTCCTGATCGTCCTCATCGCGGTCACGCGCCGGCGGGGTCCGGCAGTGAGAGAGGGCGGCCATGCCGTCCAGGCCAGTTTGCAGGTCTTTTTCGCCGGCGGCAGGCAGCAATTTTTCAAGATTACCTCGTCCCGGACCGCCATTGGCCGCGCTGCCGACAACCAGCTGGTTCTGGATGATCCGGCCGTTTCGCTTCACCATGCCGAGATTTTGGCCAGCGAACGGGGTTTTGAGATCAGGGATCTGGGTAGTGCCAACGGCACGATGGTGAACGGCAGCAAGATCCATGAGTGCCGATTGTATCTTGACGATGAGATCGTCCTGGGGCCCATCAGCATAAAATTGGGCAAGTGATTCCGGGTTCCGGGGATTGCTATCCGGCTCGCCATGCATTAGAATATCTTGGAAAATGACCATGAACAAAATCGGCAAATATACCATCAGCGGCGAAATCGGCAAGGGCGGCATGGGCGTTGTCTACCGCGGACTGGATCCTTATATCGGCCGGGCCGTGGCCATCAAAACGATTCGTCTCGACACCCTGCGCCAGGAGAGCGGCAAGGAAGAGGCACTCAAGCGTTTCATGCGCGAAGCCCAGGCGGCCGGCAACCTGTCGCATCCCAACATCGTCACCATTTACGATGTCGGCGAGCATGATGGCTTGATCTATATCGCCATGGAATTCATCGAAGGCTGCAGCCTGGAAAGCCTGCTGCAGCGGAAGCAGAAATTCACCCTGGACGAGATCGTGCATTTATTCAGCCAGATCGGCGGCGCCCTGGATTATGCCCATGGCAAGGGGATCGTCCACCGCGACATCAAGCCGGCAAATATCCTGGTCGGCCAGGACCTCAAAGTGACCCTCGTTGATTTCGGCATCGCCCGAACCGGCGCATCGACCATGACCCAGACCGGCATGCTCATGGGCACGCCCCGCTACATGTCCCCCGAGCAGATCGCCGGGAAAAAGGTGGACAGCCGCGCTGATATTTTTTCGCTGGGAGCGATCTTGTATGAGCTGCTGACCCAGCAGAATCCGTTTGAAGGGGAGAGCATCACCACCGTGATCTACAAGATCATGCACGCCGAACTCCGTCCGTTGAGCGATTTCAACCAGCAGTTGCCCGAGGGCCTGGAACGGGTGGTTAAAAAAACTCTGGCCCGCGACGCCGACGCCCGCTACCGTAATTGCGGCGAGCTGCTTGCGGATTTGAAAAAATACTCCCTGCCCAAAGGGGCAGAGGCCACCCTCATTAAAAGCGGTCCCCCGGTCCGCGATACCCAGGTTCTGGCCCCTATGGAAAACTCGGGATTCGTTCCGCGGAGCAAAAGCAGGAAACCCCTGTTTTTTTTGCTGGCGGCCCTGATCGGTTTGCTGGCCGTCGTCATGGTCTTTATCGGCATCGGCGGCCGCCGGAACGGCCGGCCTGAAGCCGCCGGCGGAGAAATTTCCCAGCCCGCAGGCCTGGCGGAAGGCCGCGGCGCCGGAACTGAAAAAATCCCCCAGGCTGAAATCGGAGCCGGCCAACCGGAAGCTGTGGGCACCGCTCAGGCATCAGGATTTGCTGTGGACAAGAAAAATGCCCTCCCATCCTCGGGGGCCGGCACGGCCGAT
>JADFDP010000107.1 GCA_018262835.1 Candidatus Aminicenantota bacterium | reverse complement strand
GTCTTGATGATCTCGATCGCATCGCCGGCATCCAGCTTAAGCCTTTTAATATCATTTATCGCCAAGGCTTCCGGGAGATTGGAATGCAGGATCAGCAAGGTGACGGTCTCGCCTTGATATGCGAATACCACGCCCCGGATGACCACGTCGGAAAAATTCTCGCCTTTGTAGGGATAATTTTCCGCCTGGATCTTTACATATTTGTCGACATAATCTGCCGGTTCCGACGGCAAGGATTGCCTGCGGGGATTTTGGGAACCGGGGATCACATAGATGGCCAGGGCCTTGCCCTTGCGCTCCGCCCCGGTCCCTAAAAGAACCGCGGCAGCGATCTTGGCGCCGACCGAAGGCTCGCTGACCGCATCCAGAATGATGGCATTGGCGCCCACTTTGGCGGCTTTTTTCCTCATGGACTTGAACATTTGCGCTTCGCTGGTGATGGCGCTGTCGGCCTTGGAATTCAAGAGGGCGATCTCTTCATAATCACCGGGAACTTTGCTGGCGGTGGTATAGATGACGACGTCAGCGGGATTGACGGCCGCCCTTTTTTTTGCCGGATCCAGCACCGTGGTGTTGGTGAGCACGCAGGCGGCAAATTGAGCGATCACGAAAACAAAGGCCAGCCAGACAATTATTTTTTTCATGCTCACATCTCCCTTAGTAAATTTGGCATCCTATTTTCCAAAGCAGATAATAGGGAATAGGCAATAAAATGTCAATGAGGTTTTCCATTTAGTTGGAGCGGCAGCAAAGAAAGCAAAAAGTAAAAAGACAAATTAAAAATTCGAGGCTCGAAGTCGAAGTTAAAATCAAGCCGCACATGGCAAGCCGCTCCTTAGCCTCGCATGTCTTATTCTTTTTAACTTTTCAACATTTCGACGATCTTTTCCAGTGAACGGGCATCGGCTTCATCGAACTGGTCCAGCTTGTCACTGTCCACGTCGAGAACGGCGACGATCGCCCCTTGGTCGTCGCGGATTGGGACCACGATCTCCGACAAAGAGCGCGAGTCGCAAGCGATGTGCCCGGGGAATTTGTGCACGTCGGGGACGATAACGGTCCCGCCTCGCCGGATCGCCTCCCAGCATACCCCGGTGTTTTTGGCCAGCACCTGGCAGGCCAGTGGCCCCTGGTAGGGTCCGACCACGAGCTCGCCGCCCACCAGGCGGTAAAAGCCGCACCAGAAATAATGGCCGAACTTGTGGTAGAGCAGGGCGGCCACGGTGGCCATGCGCGCCTGCGGGTCATGGGTTTTCACAAGCAGCCCGGCCAGCTGCCCGCGGACCCGATCGTAGCGGCAAAGTTTTCTGTCTTTGTCCATCGAGGTCCCCATCTATTTTCTCGAGGCCCTCAGCGGGTTGTTGTAGCGGTAGTGAACCCCGGAGCGGCGGCGGCTCATGATGCGAAAAATGCGGTCGGCCACGAGTTCGGGAGCCACGGTACGCGCCTGCTTGGGCAGGACCGCGGCATTTTCCATGCTGGGCGGGGAAAACAGGTTGAAGCACACGTCGGGGTAGGCGGCGGCCCAGGAGCGGGTGAGCAGCAGCAGGGCGTTCTTGGCCATGGCGTAGCCCAGGATCTTCTGATAGGCGCGGATCTCGCCGCTGTATTCAAAGCCGATGGTCAGCACCATCTGCAGCGGGGCGCGGGCGATCAAAAAATGGCTGATATCGACCGTCGGCACCAGCTGCTGCTGAAAATCGGCCAGCAGGTCACTGCCCTTGACCGCGATGGTGGGACGCACGGTGATCGGGCCGTAATTGTTGATCAGGTAGCGGCATTGGCTGAGTATCTTTTCATTTTTCCATAAAAAATGCGCGATGCTCTCGATCGTGGAAAAATCGCCGGCCAGCCACCGCACGTTATCCCCATCCTTTCCCGGGTGACGGTGACATTGGGCCAGCACCTGGAAGCCGGCGCCGGAGAATTTGGCGACCAGGGCGCGGCCCAGCAGGCCCGAAGCGCCGGTGATAAGAACTGTCTCAGACATGGGAAAAAGTAGGTTCGAGGTTCGAAGTTCGAAGTTCGAAGTTAAAGAAAAAGAAATTATTCGAGAACCTGCGGCTGGAAATCAGGAAAAAGTTCGCTGAATGCTGTTCCAACATCGAACATCGAACGTCGAACATCGAACGTTTACTCCTTTGTACTTGTCACTGAGATCGACCTTTTGCAGAGCTCTACGGTGTTGTGCATCAGCATGGTGACCGTCAACGGCCCCACGCCGCCGGGCACCGGGGTATAATGGCCGGCCTTGGCGAACGCTTGGAAATGGATGTCGCCGGAGATGGCGTAGCCTTTTTTCTTGAAACCCTCGTGCTGGGAAGGGGGGCAAAATTTTACGAAATCCTCTTCTTTGGCGACATGGTTGATGCCCACATCAATCAAAACGGCCCCCGGCTTGACCATGTCGGCGCTGATGAACCCGGGCTTGCCGACCGCGGCCACGATCAGGTCCGCCTCGCGCAGGATCATCCCCAGGTTGACGGTGCGGGAATGGCAGAGGGTGACCGTGGCGTTGCGGTTGACGAGCATGGCGGCCATGGGCTTGCCGACAAGGAAACTGCGGCCTACCACCGCGGCGTTGAGTCCGGCCGGCTCGATGCCGAAATGGTCGAGTATCCTCATGACGCCGGCGGGGGTGCAGGGAAACAGGCTGGCGCGGTTCTGCAGGATCAGCCCCTGGTTATAAGGATGGAAGCAGTCCACGTCCTTTTCCGGCAAAATGCGGCCGAGTATTCTCCATGAATCGAGATGCCTGGGCAGGGGCATCTGCACCAGGATGGCGTGGACCAGCGGATCGGAGTTGGCCTTCTCAATGCTCCGGATGACCGCTTCTGCCGACGCATTTTCCGGGAGCGGGACCAGCTCGGAGCGGATGCCCAGTTTTTCGGCCAGCTTGTTCTTCGAGTTCACATAGGAGCGGGAAGCGGGGTCGTCACCGGCCATGACCACGACAAGGCCCGGGACCGGTCCCCCCTCCCCTTTCAGCCGTTCGATCTCCAGGCGTAATTCCCCCTGGATCTTCTCGGCCACCAGTTTGCCGTCCAGAACGGACATGGCGTCCTCCTTCAATCGAGCAGGTGCGAGACCAGGCCGTCCTTCAGCTTGGGCTCGAACCAGGTCGATTTGGGCGGCATGATCTTGCCGGCGTCGGCCACGGCGAAGAGCTGCTCTATGGTGGTGGGGCGCAGGGAAAAGGCGACCTTGAACTTGCCGCTGTCCACCTTTTTTTCCAGTTCGGCCGTGCCGCGGATGCCGCCGACAAAATCGATGCGCTTGTCGGTGCGCGGATTTTTGATGCCCAGGACCGGGTCGAGGAGATTGTTCTGCAGGATGGAGACGTCGAGCGAGGCGATGGCGTCTGCGGCGTCAAAAGTCCCGGGCTTGGCCCGCAGCCGGTACCACTTGCCCTCGATGTACAGGCAGAACTCCTGCGGCGCGGCCGGCACCTTCAATTCCGTTTCCCCGTATTCGAAACGGTCGGCGAGCCATCCGAACAATTCGGCTTTGCACATGCCGTTCAGGTCCTTGACCAGGCGGTTGTAAGGGAGGATTTTCATCTGCTTGTGGGGAAAAATGACAGCCAGGAAAAAATTGTATTCCTCGTCGCCCGTGTGCGCGTGATTTTCGCTCTGGCGTTTGGCCTTGATCCGGGTGGCCGCGGCCGAGCGGTGGTGGCCGTCGGCGACGTAAAGGACATCGAGGCGGCGGAATTCGTCCTGTATGGCCTCGATGAGTTCATGGTCGTCGATCACATAAAAAATGTGGCGCACGCCGTCAAAGGTGGAGATATCGACATCCGGGTCCTTGCGCATCCCCTGTTCGATCAGGAGGTCGATGCTGTCCTTCTGCTTATAGGTCAGGAAGACGGGCCCGGTCTGGGCATCCAGGGTCTCGATGTGGCGCTGGCGGTCCCGCTCCTTGTCCTCGCGGGTCAGTTCGTGCTTCTTGATCACGTCGTTCTGGTAGTCCTGGCAGGAGGCACCGGCCACCAGGCCGATCTGCACGTGCTCGCCCCAAACCTGCTTGTAAATATAGAAGTACTTTTGCGGGTCCTGGAGCAGCGCCTTTTCCTTGATTAAAAACTGGAAATTTTCCTTGCCCTTGGCGTAAACGGCATCGTCATACAGGTCGGTCCCGGGCGGCAAGTCGATCTCGGGCTTGCCCACATGCAAAAAAGAATAGGGATTGCCCCTGGCCAGTTCCCTGGCCTCATCGGAACTGAGGACGTCGTAGGGCGGGGCGGCGATCTTTTCGGCCAGGTCCGGGCGCGGCCTGAGCCCCCGGAATGGTTCTATGCGTGCCATGATTGTGATCCTCCTGTTGAGTGAAGCCTTATTTTATCGGATATGGGACGGTGCGTCAACTGGAGATGCAACGATCTGCAGTGACGAGTAACGAGTAACGAGTGACAAGGGAAGAAAACCGCAAGAGATCGATCCCTTGCTGTTCCTCGTCACTTGTCACTTGTCACTCAGCTAATTGATTCCGGGAGCCTGGCATTCCTTCTCAGGGTCCAGCTTGTGGGCATACGGGCCGTCCCACAAGGACATGAATATCCCATCCAGGACGCGGGCGATTCCAGGCCGGCGCCGGTTATCTTTCATCGGCTTTCTCCATGACCAGCTCCGAGACCGCGATCGGCCCGCCCGGGCGGTTTTTGCCGCGGTAGCGCAGGAAAATGCCGTCGCTCTGGCGGTACCAGTAGTCGCCATGCCAGAAAATGGAAAGAAGCCCGCTCAGCGAGACGCGCAAATGCACGGCGGCGATCTTCATGCCCGCGAGATCAATCGATTCTGCAGCCTTGCGGGTCACGGAGAATTTGCCGATCTTCAGCTCTCCCGGTCCCTGGGTGCCGATGGAGCGGAACTGGAAACTTTTTCGGCTTGAGAGGGCGAAAAACCCCAGCCCGACCTGGAACAACTGGTTCCAAGGGGCTCCGGCCGCCGCGAATTTCCTGGCGACCTTCTTGCCCTGGAACGAGCCGGTGAGAACGATGGCTTCCCCCTGCACCGCGGCGGCCAGCTCCATCCGCCGCGCCGGATCGCTGAAGGTCCACTCCAGCGTGGTGAGATCAACGGCGGTCCTGAAGGTCTGCCGCACCGAGCCGTTCGGCCGCGTCGTCGCCAGTTCGACGATGGTGCCGGGCCCGTCGAGACGCAGGGAAAGGACATGGGCCGTGACGACCCCGCCTTCGACCTCACGGTAAGTCAGCGTTTCGGCCTTCAGTGGGGCAGCTTGGCTGATGAGCAGGGCGCCGACCAGGGAAGTGAAAGAAATCGTTTGTGTTCTATTCATGCAAGCTCGTTACAGGGTAATATAAAAGCGCGTCGCTGGCAACCCGGGTAAAAAAAAGGGGCCCCGCGCGCGGGACCCCTTCACTAAAAACGCTATCCGATCAATACATGCCGCCGCCCGGAGGCATGGCCGGCACGTTTTCCTTTTCTTCCTTTATCTCGCAGACCAGGCCCTGCGTGGTCAGCAGCAATCCGGCCACGGAAGCGGCGTTCTGCAGGGCGATGCGCACGACCTTGGTGGGGTCGATGATGCCCGCCGCGATCATGTCGGTGAACTTCTCATTCAGGGCGTCGAAGCCGTAGTTCTTGTTGCGGCCGCTGCGCACCTTCTCGACGATGATCGAGCCTTCAAAGCCGGCGTTGTTGACGATCTGCTTCAGGGGCATCTCCAGGGCCTTGGTCAGGATGTCGATGCCGAACTGCATGTCGCCGCCGGGCTTCAATTTTTTCAGGTTCTGGGCGGCTTTCAGCAAAGCCACGCCGCCGCCGGGCACGATCCCTTCCTCGACCGCCGCCTTGGTGGCGTGCATGGCGTCCTCGACCCGGGCCTTCTTTTCCTTCATCTCGGTCTCGGTGGCCGCGCCGACCTTGATCACGGCCACGCCGCCGGACAGCTTGGCCAGCCGTTCCTGCAGCTTTTCGCGGTCGTAATCCGAAGTGGTTTCCTCGATCTGGCGCTTGATCTGGCTGATGCGACCCTTGATGTCGTCATCCTTGCCGCCGCCTTCCACGATGGTGGTGTTGTCCTTGTCGACCGTGACCTTCTTGGCCGAACCCAGCCAGTCCAGCCCGACCGATTCCAGCTTGACGCCGAGTTCTTCGGAGATCACCTTGCCGCCGGTCAGAATGGCGATGTCTTCCAGCATGGCCTTGCGGCGGTCGCCGAAGCCCGGGGCCTTGACGGCCACTACGTTGAGCAGGCCGCGGATCTTGTTGTA
>JADFDP010000106.1 GCA_018262835.1 Candidatus Aminicenantota bacterium | reverse complement strand
GGGCCGATCTGGTAGGTCGGGGCATAGGTACCCGATTCGTTAAAAGCGGGGATGCCGGTCGGCAACTGGAAGCCGTCCTCGATCACGTGCGCCCCGGCGGCGATCCACTCCTGCCACAGATCGCCAATGCGCGCCTCGCGGCTCTTGCCGCCCAGGGTCCAGATATGGACATGTTCCGGCGTAATGTTGGGATAGGTCAGGCGGATGGCCCGCATCACCTGCTCGCGCGGCGTGCGGAAAGAAATGAGGATTGACTCCTCAGCGGCCCGGTCGGACACGGCTTTCGGCAGGAAGAGGTTTCCCATGTAGCCCTCGTAGGGACGGGTGATGGCCAGCGGCTGGTCGAACACGTGCAGCACGGTCATGGGTCCGGTCTCGGCTCCCTTGGAGAAGCGCGAGGTGTTCTCCAGCGTGTCGATGGCCGCTCCCCAGACGGTGATGCCGGCGGTCTTGATATCGCGATAGAATTCTTCCCAGCCGTAGTCCTTGCGGTTGAGCAGGCGCACCACCTTGCGGTCGAGCCAATGCGCCACCGCCGGCCGGGCATAGACCCGGCCGAAGCCGAGCTGAGGATTGGAGCCCATCTCCGGGGTCTCGCCGGCCTTGGGCATCAGCCCCTCGCCGACGCAGACCATGATGGCATGGTTCTCGGGAAGCTGGCGCGAAAGATACCACAGACTTTCGCTCATGGCGTAGGCCGAAATGGCGTCGGCTTCCTTCTTGGCCTGGTTGAGCCCGGACTTGTCCAGCCCCTTACCGGCGCCGTAGCGGCCGAAGAGCCGCGTGCCCAGTGCCGTCACGGCACCGGTGACGGCGAACAACCGCTCCATGCCGCCTTCCATGAAGGAGATGTCGCTGGTGAATTCCTGAGCCGGCTCGCCGCGCATCCAGGCGATCTCGACGTTCTCCAGCCAGAGGTGGAAGCGGCCCAGGATGGGGCGGGCGTCAAAGGCCCACTGGGCGATCAGGTCCCGGGTTTCTTGGGAAGAAGAAGTCATGGCAACCTCCTTGGCTTGTTGCGGCTCCGCTGGCGGCGGGCAAGATCCCATTGTAGGCAAAGCCGCAAAAAAAATCAATGCGCGCGGTGTTCGCCCATGCGGGCTTTTTTGCCAAATCGGCCACAGCCGGGATGGCGCCCGCTCCCATATTGCTTTTTTTTTATTCACGGAGTAAAATTTGTTTTATTCCATAATTATCAGGAGGGTTATCCCAATGGCCAAAAAGTATAATTTTTACGCCGGACCGGCGATCCTGCCCCAGGAAGTCATGAAAAAGGCGCAGGAGGAACTGTTGGATTTCAACGGTATCGGGCTTTCAATCATGGAGATCAGCCATCGCTCCAAGGATTTTGAAGGCGTGATCAACACGGCCGAGGCCAAGATCCGCTCCCTGCTCGGCGTGCCGGAAAACTTCACCGTCATGTTCCTGCAAGGAGGCGCCAGCCTGCAGTTCGGCATGATCCCCATGAACCTGCTGAAAGGCAAGAAAGCCGATTACGTCCACACCGGCGAATGGGCCAAGAAGGCGATCAAGGAAGCCAAGCTGTTCGGCACGGTGAATGTGGCCGGTTCCTCCGAGGACAAGAATTTCTCCTATGTCCCGGAAAACCTGAAACTTACCCCCGACGCCCAATATGTCCATGTCACTTCCAACGAGACCATCGGCGGCATTCAGTGGATGAAATTCCCCGACACCGGCACGGTCCCCCTGATCATCGACATGTCGTCGGATATCTTCAGCCGCCGCATCGATTTCAAGAACATCGGGCTGATCTATGCCGGCGCGCAGAAAAACATCGGCCCGGCCGGCGTCACCCTGGTCATCATGCGCAACGACCTGGTCGAGGCCTGCGCCGACAATCTGACCACCATGCTCAGCTACAAGACCCACGCCAAGGAAAAATCACTCTACAACACTCCTCCCTGCTTTGCCATCTATATCATCAAGCTGGTCATGGACTGGATCGAAGGCAAGGGCGGTTTGGCTGCCATCGAAAAGATCAACGAACAGAAAGCCCAGGCCATTTACGGCATCATCGACCATAGCAGCGGCTACTACAAAGGCACGGCCAATGTCAAGGACCGTTCCAAGATGAACGTCACCTTCCGCCTGCCCTCGGAAGAACTGGAGGAAAAATTCATCAATGAGGCCAAGAAGGCCGGATTCATCGGCTTGAAAGGGCACCGCAGCGTCGGCGGCTGCCGGGCATCCATATACAATGCCATGGGCCTGGATGGGGTTCTGGCCCTGACCCAATTCATGGAAAAATTCGCCAGGGACAACCAATAGGCAGAAATCCGCAAACTTCGTTTTTTGTAAAAAAGCTGTAAAACCTGCAAAGAGAACAGGTTTTTCCGTTAAAAAGTTGACAGGGACGAAAAAATCTGCTATTCTTTTAGCCAGGAACTGAAAAAGGGAGGTATTGCAAGCCATGCAGACAGTTTCTCGATTTCCAAATACCTCAAGCGCAAGACAACCGTCTGTCTCACCGGGCAAACCAAGAAATCCAAACCTGGCGCGCCCATGATCAGGATACTGATCGCCGACCGTTTGCAACCCAAGACAATTGACCTTCTCAATGAGATTTCCGAATTCGAGATCATCGAAAAACCCGGCCTGACCTCCGCGCAGCTTCAGGAGGAAATAAAAAATGCCGATGCCATGATTGTCAGCGCTTCCATGCCGTTGACCGATGAAACCTTCAGCCAGGGCGTCGATTTAAAATTGATCGTCCGCAGCAGCGGCGTATCCGGCCATGTCGACACAGCGGCCGCCCAACGGAAGAACATTGAGATCCGCACCGCCGTGGGTCCAAAAACGGCCCGGCCCGGCAAAAAAAATGCAGGAACGGCCGAGATCGATGTGATCGCGATCCTGAAAGAATTTTTCAATGTCTAAAACAATTCATTTTAAACAGGCGAAAAAAACATGACAACCATCGTCGGCAATAAACTCAATTCCGCCAACAAGAAAGTCCTTGACCGCATGAACAAGAAGGACTTCGAATTCATCAGGAAAGAGGCCCAGGCCCAGATTGAATCGGGAGCCGAGTACATCGAGGTCAACGCGCTGTCGCTGTTGCACAATGAAACCCCGTTCCTGCTCGAGATCATTCCCATGCTGGAGAAACTGGGTTCCAAGCTGGTGATCGTCAGTGAAAATGTCGAGGCGCTGAAACAAGCCCTGCGGATATCCAAGAATCCGATCATCATCGGCGCCGTGGAATACGACATTGAAAAGATCGATTATCTCATCGACACGGTTATGGAAAAGAACGCCAAGATCATCGCCCTGATCAAGGACAAGCGCAACAACCATCATTCCAGCACGCCGGAAAAGTCGCTGTTGATCGCTCAAAAATACGTCGATTACCTGCTGGACCGAGGCATGAAGCGGCAGGATATCCTTCTGGATCCCCTGATTCTCCCCTTGGAGGAGGATTGCAACAGCGGCCGGGTTTTCCTGGACACGCTGGAACTGTTCAAACTGGATTTCCCCCAGGTAAAGACCATGGCCAACGTATCGCAACTGTCCGAAGGCCTGCCCAAACGCCATCTGATCGCTTCCTATTTCGTTTCACTGGCCATTGCCAAGGGTCTGGACTACATCGTTACCAACGTTCTGGATGAAAACTTCATTGAATCGATTATCACCACCATGTCGATCATCGGCAAGGACAAGAACCTGCAGTCTTATTTGAAATATTGCCGCAATCACAAAGAATCCAAGTTAAAAGGAATAAAGGATGGAGGATCAAAAAATAAAAGAGATCTTAATTGAAAAGAACAGCACTTTTAAAAAGCTGTTCTTACGACATCAGGAGCTCGAGGAAAAACTGCAATATTTTTTAAAGAAAAAATTCAAGTCCGAGGCAGAGCTGGTAGAGGTTCAGGACATAAAAAAGGAAAAACTGAGACTGAAAGACGTCATGCAAAAACAGATTTGCGACTTCAAGAAAAAAGCCGTCTGAAATGGACGCAAGAAATTCCCTGGAGGGCAACATCGAACCGAAACCCGTAGCGAAAGTAAAAAGAAAAAGGATTAAAAAACCAAAGATCTCGGCCCTGACCCGCATTTCTTTTTTGCCGTCGCTGTTCACCATGCTGAACCTTTTTCTGGGATATAAGGCCCTGATCCACATCATCGGCGCCAAGCAGAACTTCAAGATCGCGATCTACTTTATCACGGCCAGCGTCATCATGGACGGCTTCGACGGCACCATCGCCCGCTTGACCAAGACCGAATCCAATTTCGGCGTGCAGCTGGATTCCCTGGTAGATGCCGTCACCTTCGGCCTGGTCACGTCCATGCTGATATTCGCATGGGGTTTCCAGTCCGGCTTCACCCAGATCGGCAGCATCGTCAGCTTCGTATTCCTTAGCGCCGGGCTGATTCGCCTGGCCCGGTTCAATGTATTCAAGGAGGCACAGGCCTTCCCAGCCAACATTTTCATCGGCACGCCGATTCCGACCGCAGCGCTGGCTATATGCTCGGTAGTTCTTTTGTTCGACGGCAAACCTCCGCTGTCGCGAACGGGCATCCTTATTTTTTCGTTATACGTCCTGCTGATGTCGCTGCTGATGATTTCCAACATCAAGTACAGGACCATTAAGAAAATCGCTTTCAAAAATAGCCTGAAAACGCTGTTCCTGCTGGCACTGGTCGTTGGCTGCCTGGTCATTTTTCCCGACACCACCATTCCCATCCTGACCTTTTCCTATTTGCTTTCGCCGCTTTTATTCTACCTGTTTTCCAGAAAGCCTAAAAATACGGAAGCCGGCGGCGAGAAAAAAACCGAATCCTCCCTGTCAAGCAAGGACGGAGCCTGAATCCGCGGCTCATGACAAACGAGAACTCGCTGTACAGCCATTTCCGCCCCTTCCTGAAACGCTTCTTCCTGGCCCTCTTCTTCATGTTCATGGTGGCGGTTTTCACCGCTTTTTTCGCCGTGATCATCCAGCCGGTCATCGATGAACTCTTCATCCAGGGCGGCGGCCGGCTGGCGGCAAAAGGCCAATTCATCCGCAACCTGATCATGAGCGCCCTAGGTATCGGGGAGAAGCAGCTGGTGCTGGTCCTGCCCCAGCTGCTGTTCTTCGCCTTCCTCGGCCAGGCGGCCTTCTCATTCCTCTCGCTGTACTCGATGAAGACGCTGGGCTTGAAGGTAGTGCGCAACATCCGCGACAAACTCTACCGCAATCTCATCCACCAATCCATAGATTTTTTAAGCAAGGCCCGCACCGGCGACCTGGTGTCGCGCATCTCGAACGACATTGAAAAGATCAAGCTGGCCGTTGCCGAGACCCTGGCCGTCTACATCCGCGAAACGCTGACCTTGATCGGCCTGCTGGCCGTGGTGTTCTACCAGGACTGGGAGATGGCCGCGCTTTCGCTGCTGCTGATCCCCGTGGCCGCCGTGCCTCTGGTCTATTTCGGCCGCAAGGTGAAAAAGCGCGGCATCCAGTCCCAGGAGACCATCGGCGACCTGGGCAACTTCATGAGCGAATCGGCCATGGGCAACAAAATCGTCAAGGCCTACAATATGGAGGAATTCGAAATCAATAAGTTCCGCCAGCTCAACCAGAAGCACTTCCGCATCAATGCCAAGATCGCCATGGCCTACTCCTTGGCGGCCCCGGTCATGGACATCATCGGCGGCCTGGTGGCGGCCGGCCTGTTCACGGTGGGCATGCACCGCATTTCGCAAGGCACGCTGACCCCCGGCCAGTTCACTTCGTTCCTGCTGGCGCTGTTCATGATGTACAACCCGATCAAGCGCCTTTCCCTGGCCCACAACGACTACCAGCAGGGCAAGGCCGGCTACGAGCGGGTGCGGCAGATCATCAACACCGAGAACCCCATCCGCGACCGGGCAGCGGCCGTGGAGATCAAGAGCATCCGCGGCGAAGTGGAATTCAAGAACGTTCACTTCTCCTACCAGCCCTGCGTGCCGGTACTCAAGGACATTTCTTTCCTGGCCCAGCCCAACGAGATGGTGGCCCTGGTTGGGGCCAGCGGCTCGGGCAAGACGACGATCATGAATGTCCTGCTGCGTTTCTACGACCCGGAGAGCGGCGAGATATTCATCGACGGCCGCGACATCCGCTCCATCACGCTGAAATCCCTGCGCGAGCAGATCGGCCTGGTCACCCAGGACGTTTTTCTGTTCAACGATACCATCCTGAACAACATCGCTTACGGCCGCAAAAGATACCTGACCGAGGACGTGCACCAAGCCGCCGCCATCGCCCGCGCGGCCGGCTTCATCGCCGAGCTGCCGCTGAAATACGAAACCGTGGTCGGCGAACGCGGCATCTTCCTGTCCAACGGACAGCGCCAGCGCATCTCCATCGCCCGGGCCGTGCTGAAGCATCCGCAGATC
>JADFDP010000105.1 GCA_018262835.1 Candidatus Aminicenantota bacterium | reverse complement strand
GGGTTATCGGCTCTGTGGCAGCACCAAAAATGATTATTGAAGATGGCGCCTTTTTTCAAGGTTCTTGCCAAATGGAAATGAAAGCTCTGGAAAGCAAAACACGCGACCTGGAAGGGAAAACGGTGAAATGAATATTGCGGCGGTCATTCCTTCTCGATATTATTCCAGCCGGTTTCCCGGGAAACCATTGGCGAAAATTGCCGGTAAATCAATGATAGAGAGAGTTTATCGGCAGGTCGCCCAAACAGGGTGCTTTGCCGATATCATTGTGGCAACCGACGATGAGCGCATATTTAATGAAGTGGTTGGCTTTGGCGGAATAGCCGAAATGACCGATATGACTATAAAATCAGGATCAGAAAGGGTCTGGTCTGTTATTGAGAAAAAGGATTGCGAGGCGGTCATCAATATCCAGGGAGATGAACCGCTCATTTCTGAGAATCTAATACGCGAGGTCTATCGGGCTTTGGGAGAGAATCATATCGTCAGTGCCGCCCGGCGCAATGATTCGCATGAGGATTTTCACTCAAAAAATGTCGTTAAAGTTGTTTTCGACAAAAACAAGCAGGCCTTGTATTTTTCCCGGGCCCCCATTCCTTTCTGCGGCGATGAATGGTTCGATGGATTTTTTCAGCATATCGGCATTTATGGCTACACCAAGAAAATGCTCCAAAATTTTATCAGGGCCGGGATATCTCAGTTGGAAAAGGCCGAAAACCTGGAACAGCTAAGGTTTTTATTTCTGGGTGAGAAGATTCATATCATCGAGACCGATTATATTTCTTATGGCGTGGATGTTCCCGAGGATATTGAAAGAATCGAAAAAATATTGCGAGGCAAACATGCCTAAAACGAGGTACATTTTTATTACGGGCGGCGTTTTGTCTTCTTTGGGAAAAGGGATCGCCGCCGCCTCCATCGGGAATATTCTGGAGTCCTATGGATATAATATCAGCATTCTTAAACTGGATCCCTATCTGAATGTGGACCCCGGGACCATGAGCCCCTTCCAACACGGGGAAGTTTTTGTCACCGAAGACGGTGCGGAAACGGACCTGGATCTCGGCCACTATGAAAGGTTCACCACGACCCAGACTTCACAAAAAAGCAATTGGACGGCAGGCAGGATCTATGAAAAAGTGATCCTGAAAGAGCGCCGCGGCGACTACTTGGGAAAAACCGTCCAGGTTATCCCGCATGTGACCGATGAGATCAAGGCTGCGGTTTTCGAGGTCGGAAAAACCGCGGATGTTGTATTGATCGAGATCGGCGGAACGGTGGGCGATATTGAAAGCCTTCCTTTTCTTGAAGCCATCCGCCAGATCGGACTGGAATTGGATGAAGCGCAGGTGCTGTATGTCCATTTGACCCTGGTACCCTTCATTAAAACCGCCGGCGAACTGAAAACCAAACCCACGCAGCACAGCGTAAAGGCACTTCAGGAAATCGGCATCCAGCCCGACATACTTTTGTGCCGAGCGGAAACGCCCCTGCCGGCCGATATCAAGAAAAAAATTGCGCTCTTCGCCAATTTGAAGGAAGAGGCGGTTGTCAGCGCCGTCGACGTGGAAACGATCTATGAAATTCCCTTGATATACAAAAAAGAAGGCCTGGGCGCGATCATCTTGAAAAAGCTAAAACTCAAAGACCGCCAGGATGACTCGCTTGCCTGGGGGAAATGGGTCAAGTTGGCCAAAAGCTTATCCAAAGAGGTAACCATAGGCATCGTGGGCAAATATGTCAAGCATTCCGATGCCTATAAAAGCCTTTTTGAAGCCTTGTTCCACGCCGGAGTGGCAAACCATGTCAGGGTCAGATTGAATTTGATCGATTCCGACAATCTGGCAGACAGCGATCCTGGAGAAGCATTAAAAAATATTCAAGGCATTTTAATTCCAGGCGGATTCGGCATCCGGGGGATCGACGGGATGCTCCGGGCGGTCGAGTATGCCCGCAGCCAGGGAGTTCCTTTTTTCGGCATCTGCCTTGGCATGCAGGTGGCCACGGTCGAATTCTCGCGGAACGTCCTGGGATTGCCAGACGCCCATTCCACCGAATTCGATCCGCAGACAGGGCATAAAATTTTTCTTAAATTAAAGGAATTGAAAAATATTGAAAATATGGGCCACAACATGCGGCTTGGATCCTATTCATGCATTTTGCGAAAAAATTCTCTGGCTTTCAAGATCTACAAACAGGAAAAAATATCTGAGAGACACCGCCACCGTTATGAATTCAATCCTGAATTCGAATACATGATTGAAAACAAGGGGATGCGCATCAGCGGTAAGAATCCGGAGCGGAATCTTGTAGAAATCGTTGAATTGTCGGGACACCCATGGTTCTTGGGGTGTCAGTTCCACCCCGAATTCAAGTCGCGGCCGCTGCAGCCGCACCCTCTCTTCGTTTCATTCATTGAGCATGCGAAAAGGATCAAAATAAAATCGTAGGCTGCCGGCGCAAGATTTTTAATGCGGGTCCTTTACAAATTCATAAAATATACTTTTCACCATGGCGGTGACATTGATTAAATGCGCTTCCCTGGGCCCCATGATGGCGGGAAGCGTATATTCCCGGTTTAAAATATTTTCGGCGATCGAGGCGAAATCGGTTGAGATTTGCAATGCGGCCAGAATTTCTTCCTTAAGCCTTTGGGTTTCCCGGAGAGAGCTTTCAAGAAATTCCTGAACTTTATTTTCCCCTTTAATCGCCCGGTTGTGCGGTAAAGCCAGCACAACGGCCTTAAGGGCCATCAATTTTTTCAATGATTGTTCGTAAAGCGCATAACTGGACAAAAACAATGGCTTAATTTTCCCGGATTTTTCTATTACGCCGGCCGCATCTCCCGGGAAAAGGATATTTTCGGGTTTCAGCAAAAATGAAATCGAGCATCGTGTATGACCGGGTGTTGCAAATACTTCGATCCATTGGTCGCCCGATATCCTAATTGTGTCATTTTCATCAATTCCGCGGATATGCTCAGGTTTGCTAAAAACACTATTGGATCGGTCATTTAAGACTTTTTTGAATTTCTGGTTCAGGTTGTCAATGAATTCGATGGCTTTGTCATTTTCCAGGATCTCCTTGGTTCGCATGGAAGAGATGATTTCGAAGCCGTATTCTTTCTGCAGATAGGAACATGCGCCGGTATGGTCGTAATGCGAGTGGGTAAGAAGCACCAGATCGATTTTTTCCTTTCCCAGCAATTCGTTCAGTTTCCCCTTGATCTCTTTTGTTTTCGCCAATATGCTGCAGTCGACCAGCAGGTTTTTCTCCCCGCGGATCACATACAGCGGAAACATCAAATCGTGAATGGTAAATACGTTCGACCGCAGATTGGAAATGCCTTTTCCCGTCACCACATTTCCCATTTGAACAGCTCCTGTATCGGCTTGCGATCCCGGGCAGCTGGTAGCAGGTCAAAATTTCCCAGGCTCATCAGCTCCACGATGCGGACAGGGTCGGGGATGCCCAAAACGCTTTTTGCCCGGCATTCATCGAACGAACCGATCCAGCAGGTGCCCAGGCCTTCACGTACCGCCTGCAGGGCGATATGTTCCAGCACGATCGCCAGGTCAATGAGAAAGGCCGGGTGGCCGCAGCGCATGATATACTCCGGACGCAAGGCGCATGCGGCGAGAATGATGGGCGCCTGCTTTAGGAATGCCTGTTGGGGAGAAGCCTGGTCGAGCAACGTGTTTTTTACCTGGGGATCGGTGATGATGATGATCCGCCAATCCTGCTGGTTGCGCGCCGTCGGCGCCAGGCGTCCCGCTTCGAGAATCCTGGTCAATTTCTCTTTATCGACTGGTTTGCCATTATAGGCGCGGACCGAGCGCCGGTTTACGATTTCTTCAATGATTTTCACAGATAATATACGCCCCCGAGCAAAAAGTTGATGGCTTCACATTTCACTGTTGCCTCCGGGTCGATGAAGAAATTGCTGAGACAGCGGTTATAGCGAATTTCGGCGAACAACCCCCATTTCCCGATGGGCAACTCATAGCCCAGCAGGATATTGAACGCCAGAACGAGCTTTTTCGTAACATCGGCAACATTAAAAGTATCCCCGCTCTCCGGGAACGTCAGATAATGCGAAAGGATAAAAACAAATTCGGGCCCCAGGGCGGCGTACGGAGATGCCGTTTTTCGCAAACGATATTTGCATAAAATCGGAAAAGCGAGCGAGGTGTTTTTATAAATTCCCAGGATCGTCTTGCCTGGAGCATATTGCAGTTCGGTCTTCGCTCCTTTTGTGTTGAACAGGGCGTCGACCTCCAGCTTCATGTTCGGGCTGAGGTCGAATGCCCAGCCTACGCCGATGCCCGATCCCAATTTCTGCTGTCGGTTCAGGGAATCGATCTCGCCGGAAAACAGGTATTTACTAAAAATCAACCCGGTCATGGCCCTGATTTCATGGCTCGGCGCGGCTTGGGCCGACAAGAAAAGAAAAAGCAGCCCCGCGATTGTTTTTTTCATTTTTTTGAGGGTAGCACAACTGTGCATGCTTTTCAATGGTTCCATCCGCTTCCAAGTTTTCAGGGGTTGGGCCGTCGGTTATGTTTTTAAAGAATTTTATTCTCCATTATTGACAACCGTCATTTCATTTAGTAAGATCAATTTTGAGGCTTGATTCAAGGGAAGAGGGTCACCCCCACAGCCCCCGCTGCCGTGACCGGACCTGGATTCAGGAAGTATCTTTGAAAGTCTCAGCCACTGCCCCCAGAATGGGGTGGGAAGGCTTTTTAAAGATTCCGGAAGTCGGAAGACCTATCAGGTATCAGCCAAATTTCAATTATCTGCGGAGGGCGGATAATGATGAAGGTGTAACGCTTTAATTTTTTTGGGAGCAAAAGCCATGCGGCGTTTTTTACTATTATGCTGGTTGATTTTAGTTTTATTCCCCTGGACTTTTCCTGAAGAAAAAAAGGAAAAACCCCTGATTGAAGAAAAAATTGAGGTAATCGGCAAGGTTCCGCTTTACCGTGCCATGCAAAGCATCACGGTCTTGGATGAAGAGCATATACGGAATTTCTGTCCGGATGGGTTAAAGGGGCTCTTAAATCAAAGCCCGGGGATGCTGGTGCTCAATGCCGGAAATCCCGCGCAATTTTCCTACAGTTTTGCCCGGGGGGCGTCGGTCAATCAAATGTTGTATTTGGTGGATGGGATCAAATTGCACGATCCATCGTCTTCATTAGCCGGAAACTTTTCTTTTTTATCACCGCAATTAATTGAAAAGGTTGAGATTGTTCGCGGCCCGCTGAGCAACCTGTATGGATCAAGCGCCATGGGGGGGGTGGTGAATATCATTACCCGGAAAAAGGAAGGATTGACTCTCACTTTGTCCGGAGGCAGCTATGGGACGCTGGAAAGCAATGTTCAGTTCGGCAAACGTTTTTCTGATTTTTTTGTTTTTTTAAATAGCAATTTCCTTAATTACGATGATGCCTTGAAAAACGATCATTTTGATCGTCAGGGTTTTTCCTTTTTTTCTGGATATAAAAAGAATGATTTTGATTTGGGTATTTCTTTTTTTGGAACACTTGTGGATGCCGGTATCCCTCAATATCTGGGATTGCCGACCCCTGATCGCAAATACAGGCAAAGCAATTTTCTCATCGCCATGCCAGTGAATTGGCGAATTGATGATAAAAGCAGTTTTGATTTTAAAGGGTCCTTGCATTGGAATAATTATGATTTTTCGGATCCGGATGATATTTGGAATTCATATTTCGCAAACAATTCATTTATTACTGAATTGCAGGCAAAATATTCACTAAATTTTTTGGAAAAACTGAGTATTACTGCCGGTTTGGATCTCTCCAGGCAAAAAATTGATAATACAAACAACGATGAAAAGTTGTTTCGCGGACTAAAAACGGATAATTTTTCCTTTTTTATGGATTTGCATGCTGATTTAGACAAATTTCTGCTTTCAGGTTCACTGAGGCATGATAAATATGAAGGCTTGCCCGGAGTTTACTCACCACAATTTGGTGTTTCATTTAATTTTAACTCATTTCTAAAACTTCGGGCCTCATTTTCCGGGAGTTTTCGTGCTCCTACTTTGCCGGAAAGGCTCAACCCATATTGGGGAAATCCTCTTTTACTGCCTGAAACCGGAAAATCATATGAAGTTGGCGCGGATTTATTCTTAAACCGTTTGGTTTTTGACCTCACCTATTTTAATTCCACATACGCTAATCTAATTGGTTTTAGTCCCATTACGGCAAAGTTTGCGAATATCAACAAAGCCGAAATCATGGGGGTGGAAATAGCCGGTAATTGGGAAATTGCCAGGGGATTGAATTGGTTGACCGCTTATACCTATTTGCATACGCAGGACATTCAGTATGACCGGGCGTTGTTACGCCGTCCCCGCCATTCTTTGT
>JADFDP010000104.1 GCA_018262835.1 Candidatus Aminicenantota bacterium | reverse complement strand
GTAAGAATCCCTTGTTCTCTAGGATGCTCAGGACAATTGGTGAGACTTCCCATCCACCTTGTTCTGGCACCATTTGGAATAAACCTTCTTCCTGGAGGTCAAGCCTAATAGCGCGATAAATGAAAGGGCACCACTCTTGTCGCCAACGATTTTCCTCTTTTTTAAAACGGACCCAACATGGACCCCCGACAAATATTTCTCCAAGACCTCCGCCGTGTAAAAAATTCCTGAACGAACTACTTTGGAGATCGTTACTTGAAAACCGCCAGTTGCCAGCAAAGTCAAGCGGTTCTAAGTTGGCAATTGATGCCCATCGATCTGATGGTGTCTTCCCCAAAGGAAGAGCGAAAAATGACTCCTCGGCACGACGTGCGATCTCCTTGTGAAAGGCGATAACTCTAGGCCATGGGATCTCGCGCTTTTTAAATCGGCTGCTCATTTATCTGCTTTATTACAGCCAGTGACAATCTGGCATTCTTCACAACGCTTGACTTCTTTGTTTGAGCCGGCGGCGGGGGGCCAGGTACAGTTTTCCCAATGAAGCCATCTGGATATCATTGGAAACGGGCATCTCTGTAACTGCTATTTTCCACTGCATGACTCATTTTATCGCAAGTCTCGCTGACAAAGTCAAGAAATCAAGCCCCGAGTAAGGGCTTCTTTTTAGTTTATCTAAATCCAAATTTAGCCTCTACACGATTCCTAACTCAAGAGTTTAAAATTCATTTGTAAACATATGAATAGCATTATCAGGAGATTGGCCATTAATTACAGCTAAAAATATGGGGCCGTAGCGTTCTGAATTTTTATCTCCTATACCTTTGATGCATTTCAATTCTGAAAGATCCCTGGGTTTTGCGGCAGACATCGCCATTAGGATTTTATTATGAAAAATGCAATAAGATGGGAGCATTGCTTTTGAGGCAATTAAATGGCGTATTTCGCGGAGTTTCTCAAAGAGTTCTTTGTCTTGTGGTAAGTCGCATGATTCTTTTTTATCAGCACTAGGCTTTTTGATTTTCGGAACTCCCAGCTGGCTATTTTCAATTAAAAGTAAAGCTTTATATAAAGCACGAATTGTTTCCGGATTGTGATATGGGCTGCCTTCTGGATAGATTTCTCCCGTGAAAGGATCTGTTCCGTCTGCAAGTAATCTTAATATTTTTTTAACTTGTTCAATTTCCATTTTAGCCTCCCATAGGGCAATTCCTTAATTGAGTAAGTCTATGATACCATTTTTAATACAGTTTGATGAAAGTGGAACTATGCACTCTGCAATTGTGTTTGGGCCATGGTCAGCCATCTGTTCTCAAGTATTGATATAAGGTTTCACGGCTGATGCCAAACTCGCGGGCAAGGGTGGCTTTTTGTTCGCCGGCAGCGGCCCGCTGGCGCAGATCGGCCACCTGCGCAGGCGATAGCGCTTTCTTGCGGCCACGGTACGCTCCGCGTTTTTTGGCCAAGGCGATTCCTTCGCGCTGGCGCTCGCGGATAAGGGACCGCTCAAATTCAGCGAAGGCGCCCAATACCGAGAGCAACAGATTGGCCATGGGCGAATCCTCGCCGGTGAAATGCAACCCTTCCTTGACGAACTCGATCCGGATGCCACGTTTGGTCAGCATTTGTACCAGCCGCCTCAGGTCGTCCAAATTTCGCGCCAGGCGGTCCATGCTGTGCACAACAACCGTATCTCCCTCACGAGCGAAGGAAAGGAGCGCCTCGAGCTCAGGCCGCTTGGTATCCTTGCCCGAGGCTTTGTCGGTAAAGACCTTGTTGAGCGAAATATTCTCCAGTTGCCGTTCGGGGTTCTGATCGAAACTGCTGACCCGGACATAACCAATGCGTTGACCTGGCATTTTACCCTCTCATTATGAAATGTGTCAGGATATAGTCTATGACCCTTTAAGGAAAATGTCAACTATCGAATTTACCGACCCTAACATGACGCTTAACGGAAACAACCCCTGACAGCCGATTAGAGTATGCCCTAATTGGGTTGAAATTGTTGATACAATTTGATAAATCATATCTAATGCGATTTTACATACTGCATCTCCAGGTTATATATCAAAGCGGTCATCGGGCCTCTGGTCAAGGTGCCGGTGATGTTCGGCTTGGTCAACGTGGCGCTGGACTTCCGCAGGAGGTATTTCGTCCAGAAGTGAATGGGGCGGATGTGAGATGAAGACTGAGCCGCTTTTATTTTCATGCCCGGCGCGTTTGCTGTCGGCGATTCTCTTTTTGCCGCTCCTTTTTGCGGCCGGGTGCCGCCGGGAAGAAGGGCCTTCCCCGCAGCCCGTTGTCCTGCAGCGGATCGCCGTCCCTCCGGCCGGCCAGTATTATCACAGCGTCTATCCGGGGGGAGTGACCGGCGCCGAGGATGATATCACCCCGGCGGACGTGGATGCCTATGAAAGCGCCGTCGGCCACCGGGTCGCCTGGGTCTACTTCTCGCACAACTGGTACAACGGGCGCGCATTCCCGGCCGCCACGGCGGAATGGATACGCTCCCGCGGGTCGGTCCCCTTCATCCGCCTGATGCTCAGGAGCAGCAGCGATCAGGAAATCGCCGAACCGTTGTTCACCCTGGAAACGATCGTGAGCGGGGCCTGGGATAAGGATTTGCGCGCCTGGGGCGAAGCCGCCCGCGCCTTCGGCACGGCGCTGATCGTGGAATGGGGAACCGAGATGAACGGGCGCTGGTTCTCCTGGAACGGGGTCTGGAACGGCGGCGCCGGTGAAGGCCCGCGCCGCTTTCGCGAAGCGTTCCGGCATATCGTCGGCGTCATCCGCGCTCAGGGCGCCGGCAACATCACCTGGGTTTTTCACGTGAACGGCGATGACGATCCGCAGAAGGAGTGGAACCGGTTCGAGAACTATTATCCTGGCGACGACATGGTCGACTGGCTGGGAGTTTCCGTCTATGGAGCGCAAACGCCGCTGGACGAGGAGTGGCCGATATTCTCCAAAGGGCTGGATGCCGTCGCCCCGCGGATTACCGCGCTGGCTCCGGACAAACCGCTTTTCGTCCTTGAATTTGGGGTGACCGCGGGCAACCCGCTGGGAAAGCCCGCAAAATGGGCGGACGCCGCCCTCGTCTCGCTGCTGGCGGATCGCTGGCCCCAGATCCGCGGCTTTTCCTGGTGGAACGAGCGCTGGCAGAACGACGACAATCCGAAGCATGACACCAACATGCAGGTCCAGAGCATTCCCGGGCTGGCGGCGGTCTTTCGCCAGCGTTTGGCCGGCGGCAACGTGATCGATCGGCCGATCTTCGAGTAAAACAAGCCGGCGCGGGGCCGGCCTATTCCTCGATCTTGAAAAAGCGCAGGGCCAGGGCCATGAACACGGCGGTGAAGCCGAGCAGCACGAGGAAGTTGGGCCAGACGGCGGCGAAGCCCTTGCCGAAGAAGATGACCTGGTGGAACACGTCCATGGCCCAGTAGGCCGGGGAGGCCATGCCCAGGGCACGGAAGGCGGGCGGCACGATCTCGGCCGGCCACCAGCAGCCGCCCAGGGCGGCGAACACGTTGGCCGTCAATACCGAGACGCCGACGATCAGCTCCTCTTTCTTCAGCACCGAGCCGACAAAGATGCTCAAGGCCGCCATGGCTATGGTGAAGACCAGGATGTTCAGTCCGGAGAGCCAGATGCTGCCGAGGTTGAGGTGAAAAAACAGGAGCCCGGCGGTGATGAGGATGGCCGACTGCAGCAGCCCCATGAGCACCCGGCCCAGGAATTTGCCGCCGAAGAGCTCGGCGAACGACGCTGACGAATAGAGGATGCGGGCCAGCACCCGGTGCTTGCGGTCCTCCATCACCGAGATGCCGCCGTAGATCAGCACCATCATCATCACGAACTGCACCAGGATGCCGGGGATGACGTGGTCGAATCCCGAAGGCACCTTGGTGATCGTGCCTTCGGGAAGGCGCGTCCGGACCTGGATTAGGTCCCGGTAGGGGCTGCGGGCGTTGAAGAAGGCCTTGATGTCCCTTTGATTGCCGTAAATGATCAGCTCGGCGATCAGCTTGACCATGGCCTGGGCGATCTTGGTTTCGGCCACGGCGCCGGCCTGCAAGCTGGCAGCGGAGTCTTTTTTCAGCTGCAGGGTCTGCGCGGCGCGGCGTTCGATTTTTGCCGAAAAATCCGTTGGGATGACCAGCATGCGGAAATATTCCTTGGGTTCTTCCGTCTCGACCGCAAGCTCGATCCCCGGCGCCTTGAGCTTTTCAACAAAATAGGCGCCCCACTTGCCCTGGTCCCGGTTCAAGACCGTAAGCGCCGCCTTGGCATCGGTTTTGTTTCCCTGGAACAGGTTGCCGAAAATGAGGATAAAAACCAGGGGAAAGGCCAGCATCCAAAAGAAAAAAGCCTTGTCCTTGACCGTCAGCTTCAGGTCCAAAAATCCGATATGCCATATTTTCTTCATGATCGTTCCTTGGCCGGGCTCAGGCGCTGAGCCGGCGCTGCAAAGCGACCATGGCCACGCCCGCGAAAACCAGGCCGGAAATCGTCAGCACGAAAAAGGGTCCGTAGGGGATGCGGCCGTCCATGATCTCCCGGCAGCCGGTGATGAACCAGTTGTTGACGGTGAATTGGCCCAGCCAGCGCATGCCCTGGGGGATCTGCTCCAGGGGCAGCATGCTGCCGCCGAAGGCGGCGAAACCCAGGATGATGGGGCTGGAAAAAGCCCCGGCCTGGTTCTTGTTCTTGAAAAAGGCGTTGAGCATGCCGAAAAACGCGGCGCACCAGAAACAGCTGACCGCGACCAGCAGGAACACCAGAAGGGAGTTGCCCCAGTCGATCCCGAACAACAGGCTGCCCACAACCATGGCCAGGGAGCAAACCAGCACGCCCAGCAGCCAGCCGCTGAAGAGACGGGCCATGATGAGTTCGCGGGTGGAGAGCGGCGAGAACATCATGCGCCGGATCTTGCCGTCGGCGCGCTCGTTCTGGATCTCGCGCATGAACGCTTCGATGATGAACAGCAGGAACATGATCAGCATTCCCGGCATGATGTAGGAAAAAATATTGAAGCTCTTGGGCTGGGCGGCTGCGCCCGTTCCCTTGGGGGGCTTGGCGGTGGTGCTGGTCTTCAGCTGCAGCAGCAGCGGCGACAGGTAGGATTGGAGAGCGATGATCTTGACCTTGGCCATTTCCAGGAAAGGAGTCATCTGGGCGATGGAGATGTCCTTGAGTTCCAGCTTGCTGGCGCTTTTGATGACTTTCAGCTCGTCGGCGAAAATCTGGGCGATGGCGGACAATCCCACAGCCATGGTCCTGGCGAATTCCTCGGCCACGCCGGGCAGGAATTCCTCTGAAGGGTTCTTGACCACCTCCAGCGCGCTGACCTTCTGCTCGGCCAGGTCATCACTGAAATGCTCGGGGATGACCAGCATGGCCGATGCTTTGCCCTTTTTCATCAGCTTTTCGCCTGCGGCCGCATCGACCAGCGTCACCTGGAACATGTCCTTGATCTCTTGCTGGTCGAAAGCTCCGATAAGGAACTTGGAAGCCAGCCCCTTGTCATGGTCGACCAGCAGCAGCTTGATCGGCGGCAGCTGGGTCTCATTGCCGGAACCGGGATCGAAGATCATGCCGATCAGGGCGGTCATGGCTAGGGGGATGACCAGGAACAGGATCGTGGCCATGGGCGCCTTCAGTCGGCGCCGGATGTCGTTTCTGATGATCAGCGTAGTGCGGCTCAATCGCGCAAGCTCCTGCCGGTCATTTTTAGAAATACCGCCTCCAGGTTGGGTGATTTTATTTTCAGGTCGGAAATGTGCAGGTGATGCTGGAACAGGTGCTGCATCATGGCCGGGATGCGGTCGGAATTGCCGAAGGCCAGCAGGGCCTGGTTGTCGGCCACTGCCAGGATCTCCATGCCGTTTCCGTCCGACTGCTGGATGATCTCGGAAAAAGAGGCGGCCGTGAATTCGCCGCTGACCTCGACGATCTCTTTCTCGCCGACGATGCGGATGAGCTCGGCCAGAGTGCCTTGGGCCAGGATCGCCCCCTTGTCCATGATGGCGATGTGCGAGCAGATCTGTTCCACTTCCGACAGCTGGTGGGTGGTGAAAACGACGGACGTGCCCTGTTGGCCAACGCTGCGGATGATGTCCAGGATGCTGACCTTGGCCTGGACGTCGATGCCCACCGTGGGCTCGTCCAGCAGCAGCAGCTCGGGCTGGTGGATCAGGCCGATGGCGATATTCAGCCGCCGCTTCATGCCGCCCGAGAATTTCCTGATCGGCTCCCTCGACCGGCCCCCCAGTTCCACCACCGCCAGCAATTCCAGCGCCCGCTTCTTCAACTCCTTTTCCGGGATATCGTAGAGACCGCCCCAGAACATCAGGTTCTCCAGCGCCCCCAGGTCCTCATAGAAAGCCATCTCCTGCG
>JADFDP010000103.1 GCA_018262835.1 Candidatus Aminicenantota bacterium | reverse complement strand
GAGATTTCCTTTACCGCGGTCGTATCTAATAACTTGGAGAAATTTTCACTGGAGGGAGAGGATGATGAAAAAGACCATATTTTATCTGACCTTGCTGGTCCTTTTGGGCGGCGTGCTGACGGCGAAGAAGTCGACCTTCGATCCGACGATCTGCCCCATCGGACCCATGAAGTTCAAGGGCGAGGTTTTTATTTACACCCTGCACAGCGGCGTCAATAACCTGAATATGATGGCTCAAATCTGGAAAGGGGGCGTGGGTGCCTCCGGGGGCGTGATGACGCTGATGGGGGAGAGGGCAACGAACGAGCGCGAGATGTACCATCACAGCATCTCCCGGATCACCATCGGCGCCGGCGCCATGGTCATTGTCACCTTCCAGCCCCCCTGGGCCGGTTTGTCCCTTTACACGGCGTCGCTGGCCGCTCCCGTCCCGCTCAAGTTCATCTCGCCGGTCGATGATGCCCATGTCCGGGTGGGCGGTGCGGGCATCCTGACCATAAGCTGGAGCGGCGGCACGCCTCCCTACGCCCTCAACATTTGGAAGTCGGGCACCAGTTCTAAAATCTTCCATCGCGATGCCATCCCCGCGGGCAGCGTGGACGTGCCGCTGGCGATGTTCTCCCCCGGCCTGCGCTATTGGGTCACCGTCTATGATGCCAAGAGGAAGTTCGCCTTCGACCATGCGGTTGACCCGGCGTCCGACCTGGGGTTGGACCAGAGGACGGATATCATTTTCAACGCCGATTAGGGGCAGGCTGAAAACGGGCGGGTTGCCCCCTTCGGGAACAAGCAAACCCGCCCCTACAATCGAAAGATATTGGGCATTTGTAACGTGGGCACGGCATGTTATGCCCTGCGATCGTTCATTGCGGATTGACAAAAAGCGGGCGAAAACGTAGATTGATGTTTCAGGAGGGATGCATGAGAAGACTAGGATATGCGCTTGTCCTTTGTTGCCTGGTTTCCGGCCTTTGCGCCCAGCCGGAGCCCCGGATCCGCGCCAGCGGCGAGAATTTCACCTATGTGGCCCTGGAGTGCCAGGGACCGTACACGCTGGTGCCGCAGAAACTGGGCGAGCTGATGGCCGAGATGCAGAAGCAGGGCCAGGAGATGCTGGCCGGGCCGTCGATGATCTATTACAACTCCCCGGCCCAGGTCAAGCCCGAGGAGTTGACATGGGACGTCTGTGTCCCCGTGCACGCCATGGAAAAGGCGGCGCCGCCATTGAAAAAAGGGGAGTATAAGCATGCCACGGTGGCCGAGGTTATTTACAAGGGGCCGTACGATTCGGTCAGCTCCGCCTACCCGGCGCTGATGGAGTTCATCGCCAGGAACGGCTATGCGGTCAGCGGCCCGATCTGCGAAACCTACATGGATGACCCCACGTCGACAAAGCCCGAGGATTGCCGGACGCTGATTGTGGTTCCGGTGCAGAAGTAGGGGCTTTTGCCGCGATAAGGTTTTTGTTATCGGACCCGGATTGGATTTTTTTTCTATTGCAGGATTGACCTCACCCCCGCACCCACCCGCGTTGCGGGATGGCATCGCCAAATGCCTCACAGAGCTTCGGCATGGCCATGCGAACCTCACCTGATAGGCGAGGGGGCAAGGTTAACTAAGAGGCGGCCCTTCTAATTTTCTTCGTTTCGGTCATTGGGATTTGGAGCTTGGAATTTATTTGGAATTTGGTGCTTGTGATTTGGAATTTTGTTCTGAGGGCGGGTAATTGGACACCGGGCGGGTTGCAAACCCGCCCCTACGATATCCCGGATGGATTGTGAACCCGCCCCAACGATTTTTCTGTTGCCCTATTCTTTAACGTCGAACTTCGAACCTTTGCCTTAAATCTTCAACTTCGAACTTCGAACGTCGAACTTCGAACCTCGTCTTTTTTCTATGCGGTGAATACGTTTCCATGCAGTGAGGTGATCTTTTCGATGAGGAACTTTTTCTCCCCGGCCGGCACGGTGACGGCCACCTCTTCGCCGGCGCTGCGGCCTTGCAGCGCCCGGCCCACCGGCGAGCTGATGGAGATCTTGCCCTCGCAAGGGTCGACCTCGGCGGGGTGGACGATGGTGTATTCGCTGCGGATGTTCGAATTGAGCTCGAGCACCACCACGACCGAGCCGAAGCCGATTTTCGTTTCTTCAACAGGGGAGGCGGCCGCCTCGCTGTACTGCGCCAGTACGCGGCTCAGCTGGGCGATGCGCGCCTTGACGAAAGCCTGCCTTTCGCGGGCGGCGTCGTATTCGGAGTTTTCCTTGAGGTCGCCCAGGCTGCGCGCCTCGGCGATGCGCTTGGGCAGCTCGACGTAAAACTCTTCGCGGAGCTTCTCGACCTCCTGATGGATGGCTTTCTTCTTTTGTTCGATGGAATCAATCATGGGTGACCGCCTCAGGGCCCCGTCCGGGACCGTGGTTTTTGTCAGAACAATTTACACCCGATCGGCAAAAAATTCAAGCCATTGCAGGGGGGGCGGTCAAGGAAAGATCTCGGCGTAAGGTGTAAGGTGTAAGGTAAGAACTACCATAGGTCTCCTTCTTACCCTACACCTTATACCCTATACCCTATACCCTACACCGAGTCCGGCCTCGCCCCTGACTAGGTCCCATACGCCGCCCCTGCGTCTTGTCCTCGTTTCGGTCATTGGAATTCGGGAATAGGTTCCCGAGTGCAAGATTTGGCCTCACCCCCGCCCCACCCGCGTTGCGGGATGGCATCACAACGGCGGTTCAATTGTTAAGTGAATCATCGCCCGCGCGGGCGGTCAAAGTAAATCGGGGCCTCTGTCCCCGTCAAATGGCCAATGGCCTGCATTCACCCCGAAAGCAATCACTTTCGGGCTCGCCGCGTGATTGGATGGAATTTGCCGGCAATCGCTCCCAGGCGATGGCGGTCTTGGAATGGACCTGGTGAAAAAGGCCCTGGCCGATCATGACGGCGGCATTGTAAAAATCGGACTGCAGGGGGCGCAGGTACTGCAGGGCCTCGACGCGGGTATTGTTTAAAACGGCCGCGCGGGCCAACGCCATGGTTGCCAGCGAAATGCCCGACGGCATGGGGTGGTCGAAGGTTGAAGCCGCCACCGGCCTGAAATCGTCCAGGTTCGCCTCGAGCCAGCGGCCCTGCTCCTTGAAATTTTTCGTGTAAGCGGCCAGGGCGTCCATGGCGCCCGCCCACGCTTCATCCGTTTCGCGGACCATGGTCACGGCCAGGAGCAGGGCGGCCGCGTCGCTGAGAAAACTTTCCTGCTGCAGGCCACCGTTGGCCAGGGAGTGGCCCAGCCGGGTGCCGTCCCAGAAAACGTCGACGAGTTTTTTCACCACCGCCGCCCCCTTGGCCTCCAGTTCGGGCAGGCCGAGCAAACGCCCCGCCTGCACCAGGGCGCAGGCCGCCAGGGCGTTGACGCCGCAGAGGACCTTTTCGTCGCGTTCGGGCTGGGGGCGCAGCCGGCGCCGGGCCAGCAATTTTTTCTCGCTGCCTGGCAATGGCCGGTCGTTCAGCCTGGCCAGGTGGATGGCGCCTTGGAAATTGCCCGCTTCTGGTAGGCGGTAGGAGTCCGCGAACGCCGTGAATTCCTCTGGTGAGAGGTTCTCCCTGATCTCCTCAATCCGCCAGACATAGGTCGCCCCCTCATCATGATGGGTGTCGGCGTCGAAGGCGGTGGCGAACAAACCGTCCAGCTCGAAGGTCTCCTCCAGGCAGCGGACGATGCCCGCGGCCATCTCTCGGCACGCCGGATCGCCCAGCACCCGGAAAGCGAGTGCGTAAACCCACAGGGCCATGGCCTGGTCGTAGAGCATTTTTTCAAAATGGGGAATCGTCCACTGGCGGTCGACGCAGTAGCGGAAGATGCCCCCCTGCAAATGGTCGTGCAAACCGCCCCGGCGCATGGCCTCCAAGGTAAGACGGCAGGCTTTTTCGAGGCCCGGGTGGCTCTCCGTGCAAAGGCGGTAGAGCATGAAGAGCAACGTCGAGTGCGGCGGGAATTTCTGGCCCATGCCGAAGCCGCCGTAGAGGGGGTCATGGCCGGCCACTATTTCCCCGGCCAGGCGGTCGGAATGCACGGCATCCGGCGTGTCGGCAGCAAAATCAAATGGCACGATATCCGCGCCATGGGCCTGGATAAACTCCAGCACCTTGGCGGCGATCTCACAGAGCGGCTGCAGGCCTCGCGCCGGCACGGCCGGGGCGTAGGTGAGGGCGAAGACGGGCCGCTGGTCGGGGGTGAGAAAAACATTGAGCGGCCAGCCGCCGCTGCCGCTTTGGGCCTGGATGAAATTCATCAAATACTGGTCGAGGTCGGGCCGCGTCTCGCGGTCGACCTTGATGCAGATGAAATTCCGGTTGAAGAACTCGGCCGTTCCGGGATCAGAGAAGGCTTCCCCGGCCATGACATGGCACCAGTGGCAGGTCGAGTAGCCGACCGAGACGAAAAGCGGCTTCTCCCGCCGGACCGCTTCCTGCAGCACCTCGGGGCTCCATTCCTGCCACCATAAGGGATTGTCCCGGTGCTGCCTGAGGTAGGGCGAGCCCGAGCGGTCGAGGTTGTTGCGTTGCCAGTTGGTTTTCATCAGGTAATTCCTCTTTTGACAATCATTATAATGCAAATAAAAATTTGCTGCTTGTGATTTGGGATTACTATGGGTGCGTTACATAGGAAGGGTTTGATTGATCAAACCCCTACACCCTGAATTGTCCGATTTATCTTCACTTTTTTCTTTACTAACACGATCACTATCACTGACACCATTCTTTAAAATGATACTTTGCCCACCGGCGCCAGGTAAATGACGAACTCGTCCCGGCCGTCAACGCCCAGCACCTTGTCCATCTCCTCCTGGTCGTAGGCGGCCACGGCGCAGGCGCCGGCGCCGATGTTCTCGCAGGCCAGGTACAGGTTCTGGCAGATGTGCCCTGCGTCCAGGGCGATGACCTTGTAGGAAGCCCCGCCATAGCGCCACTCCATGCGCTCGGGAATGGCCGTCCAGATGAAGGTGGCGGCGGCCTTGCCGCAGAACGCTTGCCCGAAGGTCCCGCGGATGAGCTGCTCCTCCAGGTCGGGATGACGCACGAATTCGACCAGGGCGTGGTCCAGGGGCAGATAACGGTAGATGGCTTTTTCCAAACCTTCGACCCGCAGCGCGGCAACGTATGTTTCGCTGGCGTGGCGGCAGCCGGCCGATGGCACGGTGCGGAAGTTGTGCCTGGCCGCTCCCGCTTCTCTCAATCCTTGCGTCGCCCAAAGCAAGAACGCCAGTTCCTCGAGGCGTAGCGCCTGCTCCGCAAAGTTCCGCCGCGACTTTCTTCCGGCGATAGCCTCTTCCAGTTTCAAGCCGGGAATGCCTTGCCACTTGTCCCTTGCAGGCAGGGCGATCTTTTCGGCCCCTGGCGGGCACGGTTTCTGCCACGGCGGCTGGGCCAGGCCCCGGCTCTGCGCCGTTTTTGAAAAATCGATCTTCTTCCTTATGCTGTCCTTTAAAAAATCGCGGTTGTCCTTATACATGGGGACCTCTGCTGCCTATTATAATGGAAATGGGAATTGGATGCTTGACGCCTTTTTCTTCCCCTACACCCTAAACCCTACACCGAGTGCGGCCTCGTCCTTGACCAGGTCCCATGCGCCGCCCCTGCGTCCGGAAGGTCTTGGGCCCGGCACTCTTGCCAATGGGATTGAATCCCTACACATTCAAAGGCGGGAAGCTGTTTTCAGGGGAATCGCTGAGAATCGCTTGCCCGGCGACCGAATTGGAATCGAATCCGGCCGGGACCAGAATGGTCCAGTCGAAAAGCTCCTTGACGTACCTGGGCAGATTCGCGTAGCCGTTGTCTGTCGCCTGGTAATTGCGCAGGGTTTCATTGCAGGTCAGAATGGCCTCACGGTACCAGGTGAGATATTCGGGGCGGGTATCGGTGCGCTCGTAGGGCATGACCAGCCCGAACGGCTGGGGATAAATGGTCTGGATGCGCACCAACAGGATTTCCAGGGCGAAAGGCGGCGGACAATCCTGGGCGTAGGCGCACAGGGTCTTGAAGTAGGTCGTCGCGTCGGCCTGGTGGTCGAAAAGGAAAAGCCTGACGCTGTAATTGTCGGTGGTGTGGGTCAGGCGCTCTTTGTTGCCCAACGGCCGCAACTTTTTTTCAGAAATAACGCTTTTCATATCCATTGCTTATTTTCTCCTCCAGCCAATATATATATTCTGTTTCTGTTTTGCAAGGATATTTCGCGGAGTTAGATCAATAAGTTCAATTTGATGAACTTTTCGCGGGCGGAATGCGACAAGGGAGCGAAGTTCCAGGGGCTCATGTGAGAGATTGTATGATGAAATGCACGATCATGTTTTTTCCGCAATGGCCGCGCCTTTTTGTCATTCTTTCAGGTTTCTTCCAAGCCGTAAAGTTTATTGTTGAGCCGCTACCCTAGAAGCCCC
>JADFDP010000102.1 GCA_018262835.1 Candidatus Aminicenantota bacterium | reverse complement strand
CTTACACTTGCCAGTAGGCCGAGTAGGCCCGTGCATCCGGAACCCTGATCGTAATCGGTTCGCGGTAGGGGATGGTCTGGAAGGGCTGGCCGTTGAAGGACCAGTGCATCTGCAGCTGGATCTCGCCGCCTTCGCTGAGATCCAAGGCGCCAAAGGGGATCTTTATTTCGATGATCCTCCCGACCGCTCCGGAAATGCCATTGGTAAAATTCTCCAACACCAGCTCCCGCCCCGAGTGGCGGATGTCGCCCTGCCAGCGCTGCGGGCCGCTTTGCAGATGCAAGCGCAGCGAAAAACCGTTTTCAAAATAGGTGCGGGCGTTTTTCTTGGAATCGATCCTGAGGAAGATATGGTCGCGGCTGAAACCGAAAAACAGTGTCTTGACCAGCGGATTGGCGATGTTCATGGCGCCGCCGTAGGAAAGGATGTCCACGCGTCCGGCGTCCAGCCATTCGAAGTAATCGCTGCATTCGCCGTCGATGCGCGCCTCCAGGTAATCCCGAGGCGGGACCACGGAAAGGGGGTCGGCCGGCGTTGACCTGGGGATGGGTGCGAGCAGGCTCTCCGGCACGGGCTTCTCCAGGATCTGGTATATTTTCTGCAGATTCAGGCGGAAAAGGTTGTCGAAAACATGGATATCGGGGGTGTAGTTTTCCTTGCCGTACCACCAGAACCAGTCGCTGCCCTGGGCGATGTGCAGGAGCTCTTCGCATTCCCGGATCTGCCCGGCGCTGAGCCGGTCTTTGGCGGCGCTGAAGGCATCCCTGGCTGCTTTCAGCAGCTCCCAGGCCCGCTGGTCGTCGCCGTCGCCGATCCAGATGTCGAAGTTGCCGTTGATCCATGAGCCGCTTTTCAGCTTCTGCAATTCACGGGACGGGCGGTCCAGGGCGGCGGAAAAGGTGACCGTTTCGATCTCGGGGTCCTGGGAGACCAGGCGGTAGAATGCCCGCAGGAAATCACGGCCGCTGCGGGGATAAAACTCCCAGGCGTTCTCGCCGTCCAGGATGATGGGGATCGTCAGTCCTTCGGGGCCGGCCTGGGCGATGGCCTTGATGCGGCGGAACAGGTCGGCGGCAGCGTCCAGGGCGGGAAACTTCTGGTAATAGAAACCGATCAGGTCGGACAGCAGATGGTCGCGGAAGAATATTTTCAGCGGGCTGCCGGCCAGGCAATAGGAGGAGTACAGCGCTCCCGGATCGGTGACCATGAAGCCGGCGTTCCGCTCCAGGGGCCGCGGCAGCGATCGGCTCAGGATCTCCTCGTCGGAAGCGGTCCAACCGATGCTGGCTTTTTCAAGCAGGCGCAATGCCGCTTCCGAAAGGCCTCCTTCCGGGGGCCAAATGCCGCGCGGCCTTTTCCCGAACATCTTTTCCATCAGGTCCAGGCCCGCATGAATCTGGGCCCAGGCGTCCTCTTCCCAGTTGAATTCCAGATCGTACGGGGCCAGGCTGGGGTTGGCTTTTTTCCCGGCCTGCGGGTCAAGCAAAAGCGGCAGGATCGGATGATAATAAGGGCTGGTGCTCAGCTCAATGCGGCCCTCATCCTGGCCTTTCCGGTATTCGGGGACGATGCGTCCCAGAATTTCGTTTTCCACGGCGCCGACCGTTTGCTTGTCGCTTTCAGAAAACTGCTGGCCCTTGCGCAGCAGGTCGCCGACCCGGGGGTCTTCGCTTTTGTAGAATTCGTCGAAATAGGTCAATTGAAACCAGACCTGCAGGTCACGGAGCTCGGCCGTCGTGAAAACACGCCGCCATTCGGGATCGGCCTTCTGGGCCAAGTGCTTCATTTTCTTCTGGTAAAGCGCATCATAGCGCCGGTAGGGCTTGATGTGGTTTTCGTGCTGGATGGAAAAGAAATGGCGCAGCAGAAACTGGATCTCGTCCGGGCCGAGTTCCTCTGCCGGCTTGCGAAAAAGATCGCCGAATTCGTCGCTGGCTCCTCCCAGGTAAAGCTCCAACCCCGCCAGCAGGGAGGGAACCAGGTTGAAGGTCAGGCGCAGCGAGGGAAATTCCTCCAGGATGTGGACCATGCCGAAATAATCTTTCAGCGCGTGCAGGCGCAGCCAGGGCAGGTCGAATTTTTTGCTGCAGGGATTCTGGTAGCAGGGCTGGTGCATGTGCCACAGGATGGCCAGCCTGGTTTTACGACTCATCCCCTTTCTGCTTGAATTCGTACAGTACTCCGGAGAAGCTTTTGGGGTGGGCGAAAGCGATCCGGGCGCTGTGGGCGCCTTTTTTGGGTTCGCGGTCGAGCATCTGCACGTTCTTTTCCTGCAGGCGCCCGATGGCGGCCTGGATGTCGTCCACTTCCAGGGCGAGATGGTGCAGGCCGCCGCCTTTTTTTTCTATGAAGGCGCTGATGGGGGAGTCGGGCCCGATGGGCTCGAGGAGTTCGATGAACACATCGTTGATCCTGAAAAAGGCCACGGTCACCTTCTGCTCGGCGACCACTTCCGAGCCCAGGTATTCCAGGCCGAGAACATCCCGGTAGCGGATGATCTCCTCGGCCAGGTTCTTCACCGCAATGGCGATATGGTCAATTTTTTTTATCATGAATTCCTCCTGTTTTCAATTTTTGCACGATCCTGTCGGCAAGCTGGAAGGGATTGGCCGCGGCCGCGGTTTGAAGCATGTCGGCAATTCCGGAATCGAGGCGCATCTCTTCCCGGAAGCGTTCGGCCACGATCTTTTCCACGTAGTTTCTTTTGATATTGGCCCTTTTTTCATCGATGCGGCCGCTTTCTTCCTGCTGAAATTGCTTTATCCCGGCCAGCAATTCGCTGATGCCCTTGTTTTCCTTTACCGAGGTGGCAAAGATCTGGGGAGGCTTGGCGGTCGTGGCGAAATAATTCCTGATCTCGCCGATCTTGTTGTCGCTGCCGCCCAGATCGGACTTGTTGATGACGAAGATGTCGGCGATCTCGATGATGCCGGCCTTGAAGATCTGGATCTCGTCGCCGCTGTCGGGATTCAGAACCATGAGCACCACGTCGGCGACGTTGATGATATCCACCTCGGACTGGCCGACACCCACGGTCTCGATGATGATGATCTCCTTGCCGGACGCCTGCAGCAGGTCGACGATTTCATGAGTGGAAAGGCTCAAGCCCCCCAAGTGGCCGCGGTTGGCGATGCTGCGGATGAAGACATTGGCATCGTTGCTGTGCTGGATCATGCGCAGGCGGTCGCCGAGCAGCGCCCCGCCCGTGAGCGGCGAAGACGGGTCCACGGCCAGTACCGCGATGGGTAGGCCCTGGGCTTTCAGTCCGGCGATCATTTTCTCGATCAAAGAGCTCTTGCCGCTGCCTGGAGAGCCGGTAATGCCGATCTTCAAAGCCTTGCCGGTCAGGGGATAGATCCCTTCCAACAGATTTTTGTAGTCTTTTTTGCGGTTTTCCACCAAAGTGATGGCCTTGGCCAAAGCCATGGGGTCTCCTTGGCGGACGCGAACAAGCATTTCAGCGCTTTTCATTTTCTGAATAATAATAACCGAATGGGCCTGCAATTGCAATAGTGAGAAAACATTTAGAGTTGATTAAAATACACTTAAATTAATTTAATAAAAATATAATAAGATTTGTTGACAAAAATGGAAAATTATTCTATATTTCTTGAAGAAAAAACCTAAAAGGAGGTTAAAATGAGGATCACAAAATGGCAACCCTATTCTGATCTGGTCAATATGTATGACCGTTGGAACAGGATTTTCGGGGAGGATTTACTCGATGAATCTTCCAAGAACGGTTTGATGCCAAGCGCCTGGCGCCCCCTGACCGATATTTACGAGACCAAGGAGGCCTATGTTTTTAAAATTGAGCTTCCGGGTTTCAAAAAGGAGGATGTCAAGGTCGAATTTTCCGGAGAAACCCTTATCCTGCGTGGCGAAAGAAAGCAGGAGGAAGAGACAAAAAATGAAAACTGCCACCGCCTGGAAAGGAGTTACGGGATGTTCGAGCGTTCTTTCACCATTCCCAAGAATGTCGACGCCAAGAAGATCGACGCGTCACTGCAGGACGGCATCCTGATGCTCACCATCCCCAAGGTCGAGGAAGCAAAGACCAAGGCCATTCCGATCACAGTAAAGTAACGAGCTCAAAAAAAGGGCGGCTTTCAACAAAGCCGCCCTTTTTTTTATGTTCGAAGTTCGAGGTTCGAAGTTCGAAGTTTAAGAAAAAGAAAATGCTTTTGCATCCTTCATAATATTTATCTTACTGATTTCGCTTCAGTTTTTTATCTAACAACATCGAACGTCGAACTTCGAACATCGAACCCCATCTTATTTTTCCCTCGTTACTTGTTACTTGTCACTGAGTTCGATATAATTCTATTATGAAGCGGGAGATTTTCATCGGCAAGGTAGGCATCGGCGGCACGCACCCCGTTTCTGTCCAATCCATGACCAATACCCCGGCCGAGGATGCGGAAGCCACCCTGAAGCAGATCCGGCGGCTGAAAGGCGCCGGGTGCGATATCGTGCGCGTGGCCGTTCCGGCAAAATCGGCGCTGAAGGCCTTTCGGAAGATCACGGCGCGATCGCCCTTGCCCGTGATCGCCGATATCCATTTTGACGCCGCATTGGCCCTGGGAGCCATGGAAAGCGGCGCCCACGGCATCCGCATCAACCCCGGCAATATCGGCGGCAATGAGAAGCTGAAAGCCATCGTCCGCCTGGCCGCCCAGAAAAAGATCCCCATCCGCATCGGCGTAAACTCCGGTTCCCTGGAAAAAAAATACCAACGCGCCGGGCTGGCTCCGGCCGAGGCCATGGTCCGCTCGCTGCTTGACAAAATCAAGTTTTTTGAGGACCAGCATTTTTTTGACCTGAAGATTTCGTTGAAATCGCATGACGTCAGGGAAACGGTGGCCGCCAACCGCCTGGCCGACCGGCAATGCCCTTATCCGCTGCACCTGGGCGTAACCGAGGCGGGATCTTTTTTTTCAGGCAGCATCCGTTCGGCGCTGGGCATCGGCAGCCTGCTTCTCGACGGCATCGGCAACACCATCCGCGTCTCATTGACGGCGAACCCGGTCCGGGAGATCCGGGTGGCCCGGCAGATTCTTTTGGCCGCGGGGCTGGCGCGCAGCGGCATCGAGGTCATTTCCTGCCCGACCTGCGCCCGCACGTCCGTGGACCTCATCCCCCTGGTCGCGGAATTTGAAAAATTGGTCGGCCGGCTCCGCATCCCCGGGCCCGTGCGCGTGGCCATCATGGGCTGCGAGGTCAACGGCCCGGGCGAGGCCAGGGACGCCGATATCGGCCTGGCGTTTTCCAGGCGGCACGGTTTCCTTTTCAAAAAAGGCAGGATCGTGGGAAAGACCAGCGCCGGCGAAGGCCTGGATCTCCTTGTCCGGATGGTCAGGGAACTGCAATCGGAGAAAGCCAATGGCTGAAATCATCCTCTGCCCGGCCTGCGGAGTCAAGAACCGCGTCCGCGGCGGCATGCGCGGCGTGCCCTTGTGCGGCAAATGCAAGAAACCCCTGCCGCAGGCGGCCATGCCCGAGATACGGGTCCTGACGACGGAAAATTTCGAATCCTCGATCCGCCTGAATCCCAGGCCCATGCTGGTCGATTTCTGGGCCAGCTGGTGCATGCCCTGCCGTCAGATGTCTGCGGCCCTGGGAAAATTCGCCGCCGCCCGTCCCGGGATCACGGTGGCCAAGGTCGATACCGACGCCGAGCCAGGCCTCGCCTCCCAGTTCCAGATCTTCAGCATTCCCACCCTGATCCTGTTCGTCAAGGGGCGCGAAGTGCACCGCGTCAGCGGCGCGTTGAACGCGGCGCAGCTGGCGGCGGAATTTGGCCCCTGGCTACGGAAAGAATAGTTACGTCATACATAAATGTAAGAAAGTTCTTACTATTTCCATCGAAATCCGGTTTGTTTTAAGGCAAAGCAAAATCCGATTCGCACGTAAAAAGCAGTTCCCATGTGAGAAGTTCCGGAACAAGGGATTCAAAGGCTGATTTTGGCATAACTCTTGCTTATGAAATTTTAGGTTGGGTGAAACCCGGAGGAACCCAACTTGCAAAAAACAGCAAAAGGAGACTATTTCATGTTAAAGATTACGCGCAATAAATATTATCTGGTACTGGTAACAATCTGCCTGGCCTGTGTGTGCAGCCGTTGCGCCAGAAGCACGGACAACAGCTTCAACGTGGTTGTTTTTTCTGATGTTCATTTCAACCCCTATTATGACCCATCCCTTTTTCCGGCCCTTGTCGCCGCCGATGCCGGCGAGTGGGCGGACATTTTTCAGACCTCAAGCATTACAGGACCCTCGACATGGGGTAATGATACCAACTACCCTCTTCTTAATCTCGCGCTCTCAAGCGTAAGGCAGAATCTGGGGGCCAGCCCGCTCGTTATTTTTACCGGCGACATTCTGGGGCATTACCTTCCGCAACAGTTTTATCAGAAGATCAATGGAACTTCAAACCCTCGCAATGACGCGGACGTTGCCGCCATGAAGGCCTTTACC
>JADFDP010000101.1 GCA_018262835.1 Candidatus Aminicenantota bacterium | reverse complement strand
GGAGGCAACGTCATCGCCGGTTTGCTCTTTTCCCCCTTTGCCTTCCTGCGCCTGGGCTTCACCTGGCACAGCGGTTTGCGCAGCCCGCTCGCTTCCTCCCTGCTGACCTGGGAGGTCGGCAAGGATGGGACCAAGATCAACCCGCGGGAAGAAAACTGCGCGGCCCGGGTGCGGATCCCGGAGCAATATGCACTGGGTGCCCTGCTGCAGCCGTCCGGCTGGCTGGACCTGAGCGCCGAATATTCCCGCCTGGACTGGGGAAAAGGAACCATAGAAAACTACTATGACTTCGGCCGGGTTTTGCCGTACCCGCAGAAAGAGAACTGGGATCAGAAACAGAAAGACATCCGCAACCTGCGTTTCGGAGCCGAGGCCCGCCTGCCGCTGGGGCATTGGCTGATGCACCTGCGCGGCGGCTGGTCGGCCGACCGCCAGCTCTATGCCGACGCGTCGGGCCAGGCCGTCGTGATCACTGGCTATGCCGTCGGCCTGGGTTGCGAATTTTCCCGGAACCTGCTGCTGGAGATCGGTTACCAGAAGCAGACGGCCGATTGGCCGGAAAAAAGTTTTTTCAACCGGGAACCGGACGTGGTCACGCATTATCGTGCCGATGTGTTCAGTCTTTCCCTGAACTACCGTTTCGGCGACATCTTCAAAAAATAGCTCCATGGCCGCCCCCCCTCAACGGAGATCTTCAGGTCCCCCTCAACCGATACCTTCGGCCGGGGACTTGATGGTCCAGGCGGCGCGGCTGCTTGCCGGAGCGCGCCATGTCACCGTGTTCAGCGGCGCCGGCATTTCAGTGGCCAGCGGCATTCCCCCTTTCCGCGGTCCCAACGGCCTGTGGAGCCGGATGGACCCCGGTTTTATCGAGATCGAATATTTCCGCCGCCAGCCGGAAAAGTCCTGGCTGAGAATCAAGGAAGTTTTTTATGATTTTTTCGGCCGGGCCGAGCCCAACGCCGCCCATTTCGGCGTGGCGGCCATGGAAAAAGCCGGGCGGGTCAAGGCGGTCATTACCCAGAACATCGACAACCTGCACCAAAGGGCCGGCAGCCGCGAAGTGATCGAGTTCCACGGCAATTCCCAATGGCTGGTCTGCCTGGAATGCCTCCAGCGCGAGGCCGCGACCCTTGAGCGTCTGGCTGCCCTGCCGCCGCGCTGCGCCTGCGGCGGACTGCTCAAGCCCGATTTCATTTTTTTCGGCGAGGGCATCCCGGAAAAGGCGCTGCGGCGTTCCTACCAGGAGGCCTCCCTGGCCGACCTTTTCCTGGTCATCGGCTCGAGCGGCGAGATCATGCCCGCCTGCCAGATCCCGCCGCTGGCCAAAGCCAGGGGAGCGAAGCTTATCGAGATCAATTTGCATGAGTCGAATTTTACGCCCCTAGCCGACATTTTTCTCAAAGGCCCAGCCACCGAAGTCGTTGGTGCGTTGGTCAAAGAACTAGGGCTCTAGAGGTTCGAAGTTCGATGTTCGAAGTTCGAAGTTGTAAGAAAATAACTGAAACTCAAGCTGATAATTTCGATCGCTTTGCCTTTTTTGCTTCTGTTCTTGGCTTTCTAACGTCGAACATCGAACTTCGAACGTCGAACCTTATTGAATATCCCACTTGGTCAATATATAATTGAACTATGCTCACAAAGCTAAGAAAACTCGACCTGGCCATCATCCTTTCCTCGGCGGCAGCCGTTATCGCCTACTTCTTTTTGCGTCCGGGCACGTTCCAGTTCTTCCTGTGGCTGACCGGCATTCTCGCCTTTTTCCGCCTGCTGGGCATCGTCCGCCGCCGCCTGCTCTGGAAGATCCGCAACCGGCTCATCATTTCCGCGCTGTTTTTCATTGTCACGCCCATCGTGCTGATCACGATCTTTTTCTACCTCATCATCAACATCATCATTTATCAGTACAACACGGCCATTTTCGACAACCTGATGCAGAACGAGATCAAGGGCTTCGAGGAGAGCAGCGGCTATTACCTCGGCCTGGCCGACGACGCCAGGATCAGGCTCGAGGTGCAGCGTTTTAAAAGCCGCAAGCCGCGTTTTCTGAACCTGGCCTTTTTCAAGGAGACGGGCGGGCGCTACCAGGCGTTCTTCACCTATCCCGAGGATCTGCCTCTACAGACCTTCGACCCCGGTGGCCCGCTGGCCAAGTTCGAATCAGGCTATTTCAAGATCGGCGGCGTCCTGTACCACGGCGTGCAGCAGCGCCATAACGGCTACGCGGCGCTGATCTTCGAGACCCTGAACCAGGAGTTTTTTGACGCCATGCCGCGCATCGGCGATTTCAGGGTCCTGTACATGGGGACGGGCGGCAACACGGTGTCCGCCTCCTCGCAGGAAATGTCCGTGCGGCTCAATGACAAGGATTTCGCCGGTTTCGAAAAGTATCACTTCCCCTTTCCTTTCACCTTCCGCTACTGGGATTTCGACGAGTTGAAGAACGGCCAGGCCGCGCTCAAATTCAACATGTTCCTGCTGATCAATGACTATTCGAAAATATTGCAGAAGCTGAAGACCTCGGACCGGACCGGCATCCTGCGGGACCAGGCCCGGGCCCTGGAAAAGGAGATCATCCGCGGCGGCGAGCAGGCCCTGCTCATGAGCAAAAGCCAGCGGCTGGATGAATTGCGGAAGGAACTCGAGGTGCTGCAGAAAAGCGACAACCAGAGCTCGGTCTTTCCGATCTCGGTGCTGGTGCGCTTCATGCTTGGCCTGTTCGGCTTTTTCATCATCATCTCCTTTTTCATCGGCTTGCGCATGGTGCGGGTCATCACCCGCGCCGTCAACGAGCTGACCAAGGGCACGGAAAAGATCCGCCGCGGCGATTTTTCCTACCGCATCCGCATCAAGTCGCGCGAGCAGATGCACTTCCTGGCCGAATCGTTCAACGACATGGCCTCGGGCATCGGCCGCCTGCTGACCGAGGAAAAGGAAAAACAGCGCCTGGAGGAAGAGCTGCGCATCGCCCGCGGCATCCAGCTGAAGCTGCTGCCCGCCGACCACTTCGCCTGCCCCGAGTTCGACATCGCCGCGGTCAACATCCCGGCCACGGAAATCGCCGGCGACTATTTCGATTACTTCCACCGGCCCGGCGAATTCCTTTCCGTGCTGGTGGCCGATGTCTCGGGCAAGGGGGCCCAGGCCGCTTTCTACATGGCCGAGCTGAAGGGCATCATGAACTGCCTGCAGAAAACCGGCAGGGAGCCGGCGGCCATCCTGAGCGAATGCAACATCAGCCTGCAGGATTCCTTCGAAAAGGTCACCTTCATCACCATCAACCTGGTCCGCTTCGACCTGCAGAGCAAGAACCTGATCTTTTCCCGTTCCGGCCACACCCCGGCCCTGTTCTACCAGAGCGCAAAGCAGTCCTGCCTGGAGCTGTCCCCGCGCGGCATGGCCCTGGGGCTGAACAGCTTCAGCCAGGAGGGAATTGAGGAGCTGCGCCTGCCGTACCAGAGCGGTGATATCCTGTTCTTCTTTTCCGACGGCCTTTCCGAGATCATGAACGAGGAAGAGCAAATGCTGGGCATAGACGAATTGAAAAAAATGCTTCTCGGCCATGCCGGCCTGTCGGCCCTGGAGATCAAGGAGAAGATCCTGGCCCAGGCCATCGCTTTCGCCGCCGGCCGGGCCAATGCCGACGACCTGACCTTCGTGGTCATGAAGGTCCGCTGATGGAAGAGCTGGAAAAAAAACTGGGATACCGCTTCAAGGATCGCGAACTGCTGCGCGCCGCCCTGACCCACAAGTCGTACAACGAGGGGGGCAAGAACCACGGCCTGGACAACGAGCGGCTGGAGTTCCTGGGCGATTCGGTCATCGGCCTGGTCATCACCGATACCCTCTACCGCCGCTGCCGCGACAACCGCGAGGGCGATCTGGCCAAATTGCGCGCCCACCTGGTTTCGAGCAACCTGCTGTTCAAGGTGGCCAAGACCATCGGCCTGGGCGGCCACATCCTGCTCGGCCGCGGCGAGGAAAAGAACCAGGGCCGGCGCAACAGCAAGATCATTTCCTCGTGCTTCGAGGCCCTGATCGGAGCCATGTACCTGGATTCCGATTTCGCCACCGCGGCCGCGGTCATCGTCGAGCGCTTCCGTGAATTCCTGGAACAGCTGCTCAACGACGAGATGCGCATCAACGACTACAAGTCGGAGCTGCAGGAGCTGATCCAGAAGCACCGGAACATCCTGCCCGTCTATAAGATCATGGCCGAAAGCGGCAAGCCGCCCGACACGGTCTTCCGCGTGGCCGTTTTCCTCGACGACAGCGAGATCGGCAGCGGCACGGGCAGGAACCGGCGCGAGGCCGAGCAGGAAGCGGCGCTGATCGCCCTGAAAAACATCGGCAATTTCATGCATTTTGAAAAGCTGTCCGAGACATTCTTTGCCGAAAAGCCCAAGAGCTCGTAAGATCTTAGTGACAAGTAACAAGTAACGAGTGACGAGGAAGAAAAAGAATTGACGGCTTTAGTTCGATATTTTGCAGCTCCTTGTTACTTGTCACTCGTCACTCGTCACTAATTAAAACCTTGCGAAATTTGTTCATTTTGTTTAAAATAGAAAAAATTTCGCAACATGGAGGTTCTGATGGCGACGAAAAAAGTAGCGAAGAAAGCGAAAAAGCCGGTGAAGCCGGTCGTGAAAAAGAAAGCGAAGCCAGCGGCCGGGAAAAAAATCAAGCCGGTTGCCAAAAAAGCCGAGCGCTTCGTCTGCCGGGTCTGCGGATTGCTGGTAACGGTGGACCCCGCCTGCTCCTGCGATTATGTCCACGAGTTCGTCTGCTGCGATAAGCTGATGAAGAAGAAGTAACAAGTAACGAGTGACAAGTGACAAGGAAGAAAGGATTTACAGTCAATAATCCGAGATATTGCAGTTCCTCATCACTCGTTACTTGTCACTGGTCACCAAGTTGACTTTAATTTATGGAGGGCAATACCATGACCCACACCCACGCTGAACTGAAGAAAAAAACCGTGGCCGAACTGCGCGAGATCGCCAAGGACATTGAGCACGAGGCCGTCAAGGGCCACTCGCAAATGAACAAGGAGCACCTCCTGGTCGCCCTGTGCAAGGCCCTGAACATCGATATGCACGAGCATCACCAGGTGGTGGGCTTGAACAAGGCCCAGGTCAAGGCCAACATCCGCCGCATCAAGGAAAAGCTCGCCGCGGCCATCGCCGCCCACGACCGCAAGCAGATCAGCTACTGCCACCGCCAGATTCACCGGCAGAAGAGGCAGATCCATAAGGCAACTGTCTGACTCAGTAACAAGTAACCAGTAACAAGTGACAAGGAAGAGAAAGAATAACCAGTTATAGACCGATCTTTTGCAGCTTCTCGTCACTCGTTACTTGTCACTTGTCACTTAAAAAATATCCCGAACTTTTCCCCCAGTCCCTGCGTTTATAGATCTTAGGAGGTACTTCATGATACAGAAAGCCAAGGTTGTGATCTTCATAATGCTGCTGATGGTTTCCTTCCTCGCCGCCGAGGAGTACGAGCAGAAGATCGTCCGCAGCTTCCCGCTGGCCGCCGGCAGCGCCATTGAGCTGGCCAATGTCAACGGCGTCATCGGGATCACCACCACCTCGGGGGCGGCCGCGGAAATCAAGGCCGTGAAAAAGTCCGACTACAAGGGCGAGATCGAGAACGTGGAAGTCATCTTTGAGGCCGGCAAGGACGCCCTGAAAGTCTATGTCAAGTACCCCAAGCGCCACAGCAGGGCCAAGGTCGATTTCACGGTCGTCATCCCCGAAAAACTCGCCAGGGCCGGATTTAAATCGGTCAACGGCAGGATCGACTGCTCGGGAGAATTCGCCGATCTGATGCTGAAAACCGTGAACGGCAGGATTGATTTTAAGGGCCAATTCCGCTCCGGCTCCTTCGAGACGGTCAATGGTTCCCTGGAGATCAGTCAGGAAAAGGCGCTGAACGGCAACCTGCATGCGGCCACGGTCAACGGCAGCATCGACATCGAGCTCAATCGCCAATCGGCTTTCGCAGTCGAGGGCCGGACGATCAACGGCAGCATCGACAGCGATTTCGGCCTGCCGGTCAGCCGCCATCTGGTCGGCAGAACCTTGAGCGGCGAAGTCAACGGCGGCGGCTACAAGCTCGAGGTGGAGACGGTCAACGGCAGCATCCAGATCTCGAAGATATGATCTCGGCGTACGGCTGAAGGCGGACGGTTCACGGCAAAGCACTAAACGAATTCGGCATACAGGTGACGGCTTACGGTTGACGGAAGAAAATTTCCGAATCAACCAGACAAAAGCATTGGAAATTCTCTTCCGTAGGGAACGCAAATTTGCGTTCCCTTCCCAGGCAATGTTCAGGAATCTCCATATTTTGGGTTACATGTTTTTTGGAAATTAGTGCTTTTGTTTTTTTTGTCTTATTCTTCCCGTCCCCCGTCCGCCGTCTGCCGTCAGCCGATTTCTATTGCTTTTGTTTTTTCTTTTCCTGTTTGCTATAATCCGCCCAGAGGTGCTCCCATGCCTATAATCGTCAAGGAAGTTCTAAACAAAAAAGACCTGAAGACGTTCGTCAAGCTCCCTTTCTCGATGTACAAAAACAATCCCATGTGGGTGCCGCAGCTCATCCGC
>JADFDP010000100.1 GCA_018262835.1 Candidatus Aminicenantota bacterium | reverse complement strand
CTGATCTTAGCAAACGCCAGCTGGAAAAAGTCCTGATCATGGACGGCGCCATGGGAACGGCCATCATGGACGCGGCTTTAAGCCCCGATGACTACCAGGGTCGCAACGGCTGTCACGATTATCTCTCTGTCTCCAGGCCTGAGGTCATTGCCCGGATCCACTCAGCTTATCTGGACTCCGGCTGCGACATCATCGAAACCAACACCTTCGGCGCCCAGGCCGGCGAGTTGGCCAATCACGGGCTGGAGGACAGGACCTATGAAATAAATAAAAAAGCGGCCGAACTGGCCGTCGAAATCGCCGCTGAATACAATTCTCCCGAGCAGCCCCGCTACGTGGCCGGATCCATGGGGCCGGGTTCGCGCCTGCCCAGTCTGCTGCAGGTGGATTTTTCTGCCCTGGAAAATTCCTATTATGTTCAGGGGCAGGGGTTGTTTGACGGCGGCGTCGACCTTTTTCAGGTGGAAACCTGCCAGGACATGCTGCAGATCAAGGCGGCCCTGCGCGCCTTAAGCCGGATGTTCAGGGAAAAACGGCAATCCAGGCCGGTCAGCGTGCTGGTCACCCTGGAAAAAAACCGCATGCTGCTGGGAACTGACCCGGCCACGGCCCTGGCCACATTCATTCCCTACCCGCTTTTTGCCTTCGGCATCAATTGCGGCACGGGCCCGGAAGACATGCGGGAAGCGGTCAGGATCCTGGCCGGCATTTCGCCGTTTCCGCTGGCGGTGATGCCCAACGCCGGATTTCCCAAATTCAGCGAGGGCCAGTACGTCTACGACCTGGAACCCGAAACATTCGCCAGGCAATTGGGCTTTTTTATCTCTGAAAACGGGGCCTCCCTGGTCGGCGGCTGCTGCGGCACAACCCCGCGGCACATCCGGGCGCTGGCCCAGCAGTCGGGCGGTCTCCATCCTTTGCTGCCAAAAGAGATCGAACGCAGCGGGCAGGCCACTTCCCTGTTTTCCATCCAGGAATTCCGGGTGAAACCCGCCCCCCTGATCATCGGCGAGCAAACCAATGCCTCGGGCAGCCGGAAATTCAAGGCGGCGCTGCTGGCCGACGACCTGGACGCCATGCTGGCCGTGGCCCAGGAGCAAGCGCGCGAAGGAGCGCACCTGCTGGATCTGAACATAGGGTATGCCGGCCGCGATGAGGCACGCGACATGGAGCGGATTGCCGCCCGGCTGAATGCGCACAGCCGCCTGCCGCTGATGCTGGACAGTACCGACCTGGAGGCGCTGGAGGCGGGCCTGAAACAATGCGCGGGTCGAACGGTGATCAATTCCATCAACCTCGAGGATGGGGGAGCCCGGGCCGAAGAAATACTGCAGCTGGCCAGGGATTTCGGCGCGGCCGTGGTCTGCCTGGCCATTGATGAAGAAGGGATGGCCCGCAGCCGGGATAAAAAGGTCGCCGTGCTGCAGCGGCTTCACGATCTGGCCGTTGCCAAAGGGCTGCATTCGGCCGACCTGTTCCTGGACCCCTTGACCTTCACCCTGGCTTCCGGAGATCCTGGACTGGCCGGCGCCGGAACGGAAACCCTGGCCGCTTTGCCCCTGCTCAAAAAACGGATGCCTGCCGCCCATACCCTGCTGGGGGTGAGCAATATCTCCTACGGCCTGCAGCCGGCGGCCAGGAAGATCGTCAATGCCGTATTTCTCTACCACGCCGTGCAGCACGGGCTGGACGCCGCCATTTTCCATGCCGCCCGCATCCTGCCCTTGAACCGCATCGCCCCGGCGGAGATCCGCTTGGCCGAAGATCTTATTTTCAACCGCCGGGAAAACCGCGATCCCCTGCTGGCGGTATGCGAACATTTTCAAGGCAGGAAAAGCGACGCCGGACAGGTCACGGCGGAGCTTTCCAGCCCGAAAGAACGCCTGCGCGCCGCCGTGCTCAACGGCAACGCCGCCGGCATCGAGAATGACCTCGACGCCCTGGCAAAAAAAATGCCCGCCCTGGACATCGTCAACGACCATCTGCTGAAAAGCATGTCCGAAGTAGGGGAGTTGTTCGAAAAGGGGATCATGCAATTGCCTTTTGTCCTGCAGGCCGCCGAGGTGATCAAGGCCGCTTTGGATTTCCTGGAACCGCGGCTGGCAAAAATTGAAAAGCGCAAGCGCGGCTGCATGGTCCTGGCCACGGTCAAAGGCGATATCCACGACATCGGCAAAAACCTGGTTGACATCATCCTGCGCAGCAACGGCTACCGGGTCGTCAACCTCGGCACCAACCAGGGCGGCGCCGAAATCGCCGCCGCCGTGGAACGACACGGCCCCGACCATGTGGGCTTGAGCGCCCTGCTGGTCAAATCCACCCTGGAAATGACCGAGATCCTGCGCCACTTCAATGAAAAAAACATGGGCATCCCGGTGATCTGCGGCGGGGCGGCGCTGACACCGGCTTTCGTCACCCAGGCGCTGCAGCCGGTGTACCGGGGCAAGGTGTTTTACGCCGCCGATGCGTTCGCGGCCTTGAAGATCATGACCGGAACCGCCGTTCCCGCGCCCGATGAACCGCCGCGCCGGATAAAAGCGTCTGCGGCCGCCGTTGCCGTCAGCTTTGCGCAGACGCCTTTGGCTGCGCCTTTTTCGGGAGTGCGAGCGCTGCATTGGGACCTCGAGGAAATTCTGCCCTGGCTGGACAAGAGAGCGTTGATCAAAGCCCGCTGGCGCCTGAAGGAGGGGTCCAAGGCGGAACAGTTCTATGCTGAAATCCTCAGCCTGCTCCATGATAAAAAAATCACCGGCTTCGCCGCTGTTTACGGTTATTTCGCCTGCCGGCGCCGGGGAAAAAACGGCCTGCTGCTGAGCGCTGGGGGCAAAGACCTGCTTTTGGCATTTCCGCGACGCAAAAAGGTGTCTTTGGCGGATTATTTCAGCGAAAAGGGGGACCTGGCGCCTTTTTTCATCGTTACCTGCGGCGCGGCGATCTCGTCGCTGGAAAAAGAGCTTTTTACCGCCGACCAGTACAGCCGCTACCTGCTGCTGCACGGTTTCGGCGTGCAATTGGCCGAAAGCATGGCCGCGAAGATGCACCAGCATATCCGGCAGGAATTGGGCCTGGAGCAGAAACAGGGAAAAAGGTTCAGCCCGGGTTTCCCGGCCTGGCCCGATTTAACCGACCAGCAGAAGCTGGCAAACCTGCTGCATGCCGAAAAGATCGGCGTCAGCCTGAGTGAAAAATGCCAGTTGATCCCTGAATTGAGCGTCAGCGCCATGGTCGTCTGCCACCCTCAGGCCGAATATTTTTAATGATAGATCCGCCAGGCCGGGCCCTGCCATAACCCGACCGGCCGGAAATTTGCGGATGGTGGAAAAATGGAAGACAAAATAAAGAATGTGACTGCCGACGAGCCGCTGGCGGAAATTTCCCCGCTCGAGGAGAAAATTGAATTCTGGCGGCAAAGGGTAAGCTTGTTCCTGGGACCGCTGCTGGCATTGGTTCTGTTGTTGATTCCCATGCCCGGCGTGAGCGCCCAGGCCCATACCCTGGCCGCCATTATCGGCTGGGTCGTGATCTGGTGGATCGGTGAACCGGTTCCCATCCCCGTCAGCGCGGTTTTGGGGGCCGTTCTTTGCATACTGGCCGGAGTGGCTGATGCCAGAACGGTTCTGGCTCCTTTTGCCGAGCCGACGATTTTCCTGTTCCTCGGCAGTTTCATCCTGGCCCGGGCCATGAGCGTTCATGCCCTGGACCGGAGATTCGCGTACGGCATTATGTCCATGGGCTGGATCAGGGAACGCTCCTGGCGAATTTTATTTGTTTTCGGCGCCATCGCCGCGTTCTTATCCATGTGGATCAGCAACACGGCCACCACGGCCATGATGCTCCCCATCGGCATCGGTATTGTCATGGCCATGGGCGATATATTGGAGAAAAAAACCGGCCGGAAAACAGAGCCGGCGCGACTCCGTTTTGCAACGGCCATGATGTTGATGGCGGCGTATGCTTCCTCTACCGGCGGAATCGGCACGCCGGTGGGCACTCCGCCCAACCTGATCGGCATCGCCATGATCGAAAAGTTCGCCGGCATTAAAATTCCGTTTTTCCAATGGATGCTGTTCGCCGTGCCCATGCTGTTTGTCATGTATGGCCTCCTTTTCCTTTTGTTGTATTTTTTACACAAACCGGAAATGCCGGTCCTGGAAGGCAGCCGGGAATTCGTGCGCCTGGAACTGGCCAAGCTGGGTCCATGGAGCCGCGGCCAGAAAAACGCTTTGGCAGCGTTCCTGGTAACGGTCTGCCTATGGGTGATTCCCGGTTTTTTGGCGATTTTTTTGGGCAGTTCCTCGCCTTTGACCAAATTGTACGGCCGCAGGCTGCCGGAGGCGGCAGCCGCTTTGATCGGGGCGGTTTTACTTTTTATTCTGCCACTGGATTGGAAAAAAAGACAATTCACCATTTCCTGGCGGCAGGCCGTGGCCATTGATTGGGGGACATTGCTGCTTTTCGGCGGCGGCCTGAGCCTGGGCAACCTGATGTTCGAAACCGGGCTGGCCGAGCATGTCGGCCAGGGACTACTGCGCATGTCTGGGGCCGAATCAATGTGGACCATCACCTTCGCGGCGATATTCATTGCCATTGTCGCCAGTGAAACGACTTCCAACACCGCGGCCGCCAACATGGTCGTTCCCGTAGTCATTGCCCTGGCCCTGGCCGCCGGAGTCAACCCCGTGCCGCCGGCCCTGGGGGCCATCCTGGGCTGCAGCTGGGGGTTCATGCTGCCGGTGTCAACGCCCCCGAACGCCATTGTATACGGTTCCGGCATGGTGCCGATCATCAAGATGATCCGGGCCGGGCTGCTCTTTGACCTGGTGGGAGGGTGTGTCATTTGGGCCGTATTGCGGCTGCTGCTCCCATTGATCGGATTGGCCTGAGCCGCGCGATCCCGGTGTTTGATTTGACTTTTAAGCAATTGCTTCCTATAATCAAGGCAATGAAAACTGGCTGTTTGGGAATTTATTAATGGAAGAATTCATCTGCCCGGACGAGCCGGGCAATCATTTTCCGGTTCTGATCCAAAAAAACCTGCTCGCCATCGAAGCCGCGTTCAACCTGGAGATTTCCCTGCGCGGCAACAAGATCATGTTCTCCGGAAGCGGAACCCAATCCGGGAAATTCAAGAAATACCTGAAGCATCTGGAACTCATGCTGAAAGAGAACGGCCGTCTGCGTGACCACGACATTCAATTCAGCCTGAATCTGGTTGAAGACGGGAAGATCGACCAACTGCAGGAAAGCAGTTTCAAGAAGCAGATCATCAAAGTCGACGGCAAAGAGGTTTTCCCCAAGACCACCAACCAGCGTGCCTATGTCCAGGCCATCCAGGAATGCGACATGGTGTTCGGCATCGGCCCGGCCGGCACGGGCAAGACATTTCTGGCCATTGCCATGGCCCTGAATTTCCTGATCGGCAAAAAAGTGGAACGTATTGTCCTGACCCGGCCGGTGGTGGAAGCCGGCGAAAAACTGGGATTTCTGCCCGGTGACATCCAGCAGAAAATTAATCCCTACCTGCGCCCGCTCTACGATGCCCTGTATTTTCTGATCGGCTTTGAAAAAACGTCTGAACTCATTGAAAAGGGGATCATCGAGATCGCGCCGCTGGCCTACATGCGGGGCCGGACCATCAATGACGCCTTCATCATTCTCGATGAAGGGCAGAACACCGTGGATTCGCAGATGAAAATGTTCCTGACCCGCTTCGGCCTGAATTCGCGGGTAGTGGTCACCGCCGACATCACCCAGATCGATCTGAGCGAACCGAAAAAATCAGGGGTTTTCAAGGCCAGCAGGATATTGAAAAATGTGCCCGGCATCGGCATGGTCTATCTGACCCTGAAAGACGTGGTTCGCCATCCTCTGATCCAGCGCATCATTGAAGCTTATGAGCGGGCGGAAAAATGAATTTTGACCTGGATCTGAATAAAAAGAAAAAACGGCCGGCCGCTCCTGAAAAAAGCAGGTCTTCACTGGGCAAACTGCTCATCGGGGCTTTTTTTGTGCTGGCCATCGCCTACAGCAGCTTTTTGCCGCCGGCGCATTCCATCAAGAACCCGGGCGTTAAAATTGGAGATATCGCTGGAGAGGATATCGTCATCCGCAAGGACATGACCGTTGAAGACAAGGAAACGACCGAGCTGAACCGCAAAAAAGCCCTGGCCAGCATGATCCCGGTTTATGAATTCAACGAGCAGAAGATCGCCGGCAGCCAAATGCTGCTGAATGAGTGGTTCGGATTTTTCAAGGATGTCCGCAAGGAGTTTTCCCAAAATAAAATCAACTTGAACGGCATCCGTGCCCTCATCAGCGAGAATTTCGGAATGGATCTGTCCACGGCGACCATCCAAAGCCTCGTCCGTTCCAACCTTTTTGCCAAGATTGACCTGAACCGCCTGCTGCAGGAAATTAAAAACTGGGAAGAAAAGGGGATCCTGCTTTCAAAAATCGGGATTCCCCAGGGTGAGGGCGGCCTGATCACCCTATACAGCGAGAAAAAAGGCTATTCCCAGGTCAAGGTAGCGGACCTGTATGATTTGAACGATATCAGCAATCATTTATCGGCATTTTTAAGGGATTCCTCTCTGAAGGAAAAGGAAAAAGAGACGTTGCAACCGCTTTTGCTTGAATTTGTAAGCATCAATGTGTCCTTTTCGAAA